>NZ_VSWF01000016.1:0-75160 GCF_009668305.1 Comamonas sp. CAH-2 | reverse complement strand
CGCCAGTGCCACGCTGGGCTTCAAGGCCAACCCCCAGGGCGGCAGCCTGAACCTGGCCATCCTGCCCACCTGGTCTCCAGCGACGAGATCCGCACCCGCTTCTCGCGCGCCATGTCCGAGATGTACCGCACCGAGGTGCCCCAGTACGGCACGCTGGTGGAGTTGGTGGCCGACATCAATGCCCAGGTGCTGCAGGCCGACGCCGCCCTGCAGGCGCAGATGGCGCACAGCGGCGAGCTGCCGCGCCTGGACGTGGAGCGCCACGGCGCCATCCGCGTGGGCACGGCCCAGGAGCTGGCCACGCTGCGCCGCCTGTTTGCCGTCATGGGCATGCAGCCCGTCGGCTATTACGACCTGTCGGTGGCAGGCGTGCCCGTGCACTCCACCGCCTTCCGCCCCGTCACGGATGAGGCCCTGCTGGCCAACCCGTTCCGCGTCTTCACCTCGCTGCTGCGCCTGGAGCTGATCGCCGACCCGGCCCTGCGCGCGCAGGCGGCCGCCATCCTGGCGCGGCGCAACATCTTCACCCCCGGCGTGCTGGAGCTGATCGCGCAGGCCGAAGCCGCCGGCGGCCTGGACAGTACCGACGCCGACCGCTTCGTGCAGGAAGCGCTGGAAACCTTCCGCTGGCACAGCGCGGCCACCGTGGATGCGGCCACCTACGCGGCGCTGCAGCAATCGCACCGCCTGGTGGCCGATGTGGTGTGCTTCAAGGGCCCGCACATCAACCACCTGACCCCGCGCACCCTGGACATCGACGCGGCCCAGGCCGCCATGCCCGCGCGCGGCATGGATGCCAAGGACGTGGTCGAAGGCCCGCCGCGCCGCGCCTGTCCCATCCTGCTGCGCCAGACCAGCTTCAAAGCACTCAAGGAGGCCGTGCGCTTCACCGATGCCGGTGCGGACCATGCCGGCGCGCACACCGCGCGCTTCGGCGAGATCGAGCAACGCGGCGTCGCCCTGACGCACCAGGGCCGCGCCCTGTACGACCGCCTGCTGGGCGAGGTGCGCAGCATGGGCAATGCCGGTAGCGCCGCGGCCGACTACCCCACGCGCCTGGCGCAGGCCTTCGCCCAGTTCCCCGACAACCACGCCGAGCTGCGCCGCCAGGGCCTAGCCTTCTACCGCTACAGCCTGACGGCCCAGGGCCAGACGCAGGCGGGCGACCTGGCGGCCGACGCCGACCTGGAGCAACTGCTGGCCCAGGGACTGGTGCAGGCCGACCCCATCACCTACGAAGACTTCCTGCCCGTGAGCGCGGCCGGCATCTTCCAGTCCAACCTGGGCGGGGATGAGCAAAAGCACTACCAGGCCCACGCCGCGCAACAGGCCTTCGAGGCCGACCTCGGCGCCCCGGTGCTCGACGAGATCGCGCTGTACGCGCAGGCGCAGCAGCGCTCCATCGACGCCGTGCGCGCCGCCCTGGGCGCCGTGGCCGCCTGAACGCCCCGCCTGGCCCCGGCGGCCGGAGCGATCCGGCCGCCACCTGACTGGATTGCCCTGTATGCACACCCCTTCCACGGCGGACGGCATGGCCGCCTTCGCCCCGCTGTTTGCCGAGCCCGCTGGCTCGCCCATCCGGGAGCTGTTCCCCTACCTCAGCCGCCCCGGCATGATTTCCCTGGCGGGCGGCTATCCCTCGCCCAGCCTGTTCGATGCCGAGGGACTGGCGGCCGCGGCCACCCAGGCCCTGGGCCAGGGCCCGGCGCTGCTGCAATATGGCGCCACCGAAGGCCTGCCCGCGCTGCGCGAAGCCCTGGCCGGCCAATGCCAGGCGCGCGGCATGGCGGCCGCCGCCAGCGACATCCTGGTGACCACCGGCTCGCAGCAGGCGTTTGACCTGGTGGTGCGCGTGCTGGTGGCACCCGGCGATACCGTGCTGGTGGAAGTGCCCGCCTACCCCGCCACCCTGCAGGCCCTGCGCCTGGCGCAGGCGCACATCGTGCCGGTGCCTATGGACGCCGAGGGGCTGCAGACCGAAGCCCTGGCGCAGTTGCTGGCCGAGCTGCCCGCCGCACAGCGGCCCAAGCTGCTGTACACGGTGCCCAATTTCTCCAACCCCCGCGGCACCTTGCTGAGTGCAGCGCGCCGCAGCGCCCTGGTGGAGCTGGCACAGCGCTATGGTTTTTGGGTGGTTGAGGACGACCCCTACGGCGAGCTGCGCTTCGATGCCGCCGGCGGGGACGCAACGCCCCCACCCGCCACCGTCTACGCCACCGCCCAGCAGGCGGGGGGTGCCGCGCGCAACCCGGTGCTCTACCTGTCCAGCCTGTCCAAGACCGTGGCGCCGGCGCTGCGCGTGGGCTGGATGCTGGGCGATGCCGCCGTGCTGCGCCGCTGCACCATCGCCAAGCAGACCGTGGACCTGTGCACTGCACCGCTGACCCAGGCCATGGCCGCATGCTACCTGCACAGCGGCCGCTACCCGGCCACCGTGGAGCGCGCGCGCGCCACCTACCAGCAGCGCATGCAGGCCCTGGTGCAGGGCTTGCAGCAGCACCTGCCCGGCCACATCCGCTGCAGCCCACCGGCAGGCGGCATGTTTGTCTGGGCCCAGATCGACCACGGCATCGACCCGCAGCGCCTGTTTGATGCGGCCGTGGCCGCCCAGGTGCTGTACGTGCCGGGGCAGGCGTTCTTCCCACACGCACCGGACCGCCACACCATGCGCCTGTCGTTCGCCGCGCCGGATGTGCCGCAGATCGAGCAGGCCGTGCAGCGCCTGGCCCACGCCGTGGCCCAGGCCCGCGACTGACGCTGCACGGCGGCGGGGGAGCGCCCCGCGCCTCAGTCCCAGGCGGGCGCCAGCCCTTCGGGGTTGGCCTCGCGGCCCTGTCATCAGCATCCCGAGTTCAGCGCCGTGCACACCGCATGCGCAGCAGGCATGGAGATCACAAGCGGCACAACCCAATATGCCGATGCCCCGCAAAGGCACTGCTTGCACCATCGCCCAGGAGCACCTCCTTTACCAGGCAGCACCACCGCAGTCACAAAGATGGCTTGCCCGTCCAACCTCGCTATGGCCGCAGGCTTGTGTCACCACGCTGCCATCGACAAAGCATGCAGCCTCACCGCAGCCGGTTTGTCGGCTGCGTCACGTACGCTTGGGGATAACGGCATAGCGCGCCTAGCGAGCCCGTGCCCCCAGAATGCGAATGACAGGGATATGCCGCACCAGACTTGGCCGCATTAATGCCAAAGCCTTGGAAATACAAGGTCATCGCCCCAAAATGTAACGCAAAGATACAATAAAAACACTTTGCACCATCTCGCTGCGTGCGCCGCATGAATACGCCCGATCAACGATGTTTGGAAAGCAACTGGTGCAACTGAAACGCTAGGCGGTGTACCACAAGCAGCTTCACGGCATTCCGTGCGCAAAAGCGTCGGTGCCCGCGATTCAGTACGCCGACACGAGCGTGCCCACGGACATCCCACACGGGGCGTTCTGCCTCCCTTGCGTCCATCCGTAGACAGCAGTTCCTTCCTTACAAGGGTTCTTGCGGCCATGTTCCACAAGCCTGCTATTCATGAAGGAGAAGACATATGGAATGGTTCAAGACACTCAAAGTCGGCACCAAGCTGATTGCTGGATTTCTTTTGGTTTCCATCATCGGAGGAATCATCGGCATCCAGGGCATTCTCAAATCTGCGCAGATCAATGATCTGGCAAAAGTAATGTACGAGCGAGAGACTGTAGGTCTGCGGCATGTAGCCGAGGCCAATATCCAGCTGATTGCGGCCAACCGATCCATCCAGAATGCCATCCTGTCGCACACCACCGAGGAACGCGACAGCAATCTTCGCGCTCTGAACGAGCGCATGACCCGGATTTACAAAGAACTGGCGACAGCAGAAAACACCTTCGTCACGGAACAAGGGAAAAACTTGCTCCAGAACACGCGCCAGGCCGTGCAAGCCTTCGAAGCAGGCACAAAGAAAGTGGCGCAACTGTTGCAGGCGGAAAGCGTGAACGAACGCCGCGCATCCACCGACCTGCTCTTCACGGAAGTGCGCCCTCTTGCCAACAAGGCCGACGACCTGATGACCGAGCTGGTCGAACGCAAGCGCTCCAATGCCGACAGGCTCAGCAGCGAGACCGATGCCATTTATGCAGGTATCCGGATGCTCTTGATCAGCCTGACCCTCGGCGGCATGGTGACTGGCGTGGCGATTGGTGTGCTGCTCACCCGCTGGCTCACACAGCAACTGGGGGGCGAGCCTGTGGATGTGGCCAACGCCGCGAGCGCCATCGCCGCAGGCGACTTGAGCACCCCCATCGACAACTCGCGCGCGCGCCCTGGCAGCGTGGTCGACGCCATGCAACACATGCAGGCATCGTTGCGCAACGTCGTGCAATCGGTACGCAGCAGCAGCGACAGCATTGCCACCGGAGCCAACCAGATTGCCATGGGCAACGCCGACTTGTCGCAGCGCACGGAGGAGCAAGCCAGCAACCTGGAAGAAACTGCAGCCTCAATGGAAGAGCTCTCCAGCACCGTGCGCAACAACTCCGACACCGCCAAGCAGGCTGCGCAGTTGGCGCAATCAGCCAGCGGCGTGGCCACCAAGGGCGGAGAGGTGGTGCAGCAGGTCGTGCACATGATGGAGGAGATCAATGCCTCGTCCCAAAAGATCTCGGAGATCATTGGCGTGATCGACGGAATTGCCTTCCAGACCAACATCCTCGCACTGAACGCAGCCGTTGAAGCTGCCCGTGCGGGAGAACAAGGGCGCGGATTCGCCGTGGTGGCCTCCGAGGTCCGCAGCCTGGCAGGACGCAGCGCCGATGCAGCCAAGGAAATCAAGGCATTGATCGGCGACAGCGTGGAAAAAGTCGCAGCGGGGGGGCAACTGGTGAATGCTGCTGGCAACACCATGCAGGACATCGTGGAACAGGTTCGCCGTGTGACAGACCTGATCCTTGAAATCAATGCGGCCACCCTGGAGCAGACGTCCGGGATCGATCAGATCAACAACGCCGTGGTGCAACTAGATCAAGTGACCCAACAAAACGCAGCGCTGGTCGAAGAGTCTGCGTCCGCCGCTGAAAGCCTGAACCAGCAAGCCCAGCAATTGGTCCGTGCCGTAGCCATCTTCAAGCTGAACGCAGCCACGTCTTCCATGTACACACCCCATGCAGAAGCTCTGGTGCCCAGCTTGATGCAGCGCCGCTCGCATGCTGCAGTGCCTGCGCTGACAGAGTGACCCGCAGGCAAAGCATCTAGACCTTAGCCTTAAGAACGTGGACTCTTTGCCACCGCTGAAGCGCGGTTTGGCAGAGGTTGGAGGGGGCTCCTCCCTGCGGGACATAGCTCCTTTCCAGCAGCTCTGAATAGAGCCTACCGCATACGCTACTCCATCGCCCCCAGGCGGCACAAGCTCTGGGGGCGTGTTTTGTCAATCGAAACCCAGGCACATCGCATCTGTCCGACGCCGTGGCGGACTGCTACGCTCCCTGCGCGCTGGGTGCAATCAACACAGCATCAAGCCGTTAAAGAGGACTGCACCGCGGCCGCCACGGACAGTAGCTCCCGGTCGCCGTGGCGCTTGCCCACCAGCATCAGGCCGACGGGCAGTTCCCCGGCGGCGCGCGGCAGGGGCAGCGAGACCGCGGGCAGATCGTAGAAGTTGAACACCGAGGGATTGCGCAGCACCAGCATGTTGGTGCGGTGGAAGGTGTCGGCGTCGTCCAGGCTCTCGATGGTCGGCGCCACCACCGGCACGGTCGGCAGGGCCAGCAGGTCAAAGTCGGCCAGCGCGGCATCCAGCTGCGTTTGCAGCTGCGCCCGGGCCTGCTGCACCCCGACGTAATGGGCGGCCGTGATGGTCTCGCCGCGGCGAATGCGCGACAGCACCAGCGCATCCAACTGGTCGGTCTGGCCCGCAGCCAGCAGCTCGCGGTGGATGTGTGCAGCCTCAGCAGCGATCAGCGTGCCCTGCTCCTGCAACTGGAACGGTGCGCCCAGCCAAGTGTCCAGACTCACATCCGTGGTGCGCACCTGGGCAGCGCGCAGCCCGGCCAGGGTCTGCTCGAACGCGGCCAGCACCTGGTCCTCGGCCTGGGTGAACAGCAGGCCACGTGGCACCGCCACGCGCAGGCCCGCCACCGTGCGTGGCACCAGGGGCGGCCAGGGCTGCTGGGCCAGCACGGCGTCCGTCTGGGCGCAGTCCAGCACGCTGCGCGACAGCGGACCCACCGTATCCAGGGAGAACGACAGCGGGAACGCCCCCTCGCGTGGCACCCGGGCCTGCGTGGGCTTGAACCCGGTCACCCCGTTCAAGGCTGCGGGAATGCGGATGGAACCGCCGGTGTCCGAACCGATGGCGATCTCGCACATCCCCCGCGCCACGGCCACGCCGGCCCCGGACGAAGAGCCCCCCGGAATGCGCGCTGCATCCCGGGCATTGCCCGGCGTGCCGTAATGCGGATTGATGCCGATGCCCGAGAACGCGAACTCGGTCATGTTGGTCTTGCCGATGATGACTGCGCCCGCAGCACGCAGGCGCTGCACGATCACGGCATCACGCTCGGCCGGCGCTGCCGTATGCCGCACCTTGGAGCCCGCAGTCGTGGTCTCTCCCGCCACATCAAATAGGTCCTTGACGGACACGATGCGTCCATCCAGAGGCCCCAGGCAAATGCCGGCGGCCGCGCGGGCATCGGCCGCCGCGGCGGCCTGCAAGGCCGTGTCGGCATACACCTGGGTGAAGATGCGCGCACCTTCGGCGCCAGCATCGGCAATCGCCTGCAAAGCGGCGCGGGTGCGTTCGAGGGAGGTCGTGGTCATGGCGGTTTTATCAGGCGACTTCGGGCAAAACTTGAACTTCGTAACGGTGGCGCAGCGAGCGCTGCAGCACGGGGTCGTGCAATTCCATCTCGAAATTCTGAGAGGGGCGGATACCCCCGATGGCCGGTACGGTACCGCAGGTCATGACATGACCTTCGGCAAACGCCGTGGCACCGGTCGCCCCCAGATAGCCCTGGATCAGGTCTTCGGGGGTGCGCAACGTGGCCATGCTGCCATCCTGGTAGGGCTTGCGCTCGCCATCTTCCACGATCCACGAGCGCAGGACCAGGGCATCGATGTGGTCCGCCACATCGGCGTACAGCCAGGCATCGGTGGCCGCGGGCTTGGCGCAGACCTGCTTGGACAAGGCCACGCTGTGGGCTTCCAGCTTGCGGTCGGTGTGGTCCGAGGCGATGCTCGGGCACAACTGCCCCTCGCCTGGAAAACCAGGGCTTCGACTTCGCCGGACGAATGCGGCCCCACGACTTATACCGATCACGCCCCGAAACGCTTTTTAATGCATAGCATGCTGCTCAAGCACTAAGCGACTTTCCATGCATTTTATGCAACATTTGGCTGCATGCAGCACCCGGAAAGGCGGCCTGGCACTGGCACCGATGCTGGTGACCCTGTGTGCAGACGCTGCCCACCGTGGACTTCTGCCCCCCATCGTTCGACGGACTCAGCCCGCGGGACCGCGGTGGATCGGCAGCCCAGGGGTGTCCAGCACGGTGGTCAGAATGCGGCCGTGCGTGGAGTCGGTGACAAAGAGCTGCGTGCGCTGGGTGCCGCCAAACGCCAGGTTGGTGGTCGAACTGCCCGGCACGCCGCGCAGCACCTGCACCGGCTCCGCCCGGTGGTTCAGCCCCCAGACGTAGCCCAAGCCCGGGTTGGCCACCAGCACATGGCCCTGGGCGTCCACCGCCAGACCGTCCGGGCCACTGGGTCCGTACGAGGTGAAGAACTGGCTGACCTTGGCCACGCTGCCATCGGGCAGCAGGGGCACGCGCCACACGCAATTGCCGCGGGTGACCGCCAGGTACAGCACACGGCCATCGGGCGACAGGGCCACGCCATTCGGGCTGGGCACGTTGTGCAGCAGCAGGTCGAGCTGGCCATTCGGGCGCAGGCGGTACAGGCGCCCGCTGGGGTCGTGCAGGCCGCTCTGGCCCTGGTCGGTGAAGTACAGGTTGCCTTCGGCATCGAAGACCAGGTCGTTCACGCCCTTGAAGCGCTCGCTGTTGCGCCGCTCCAGGAACGGGGTGACGGTGCCGCTGGCCACATCCAGCTGCATCAGGCCGTTCTTGTAGTCGGTGATGAGCAGGGTGCCGGGGCGCAGGAACTTCATGCCATTCGGTTCGCCGTCGTACTCGGCCACCAGGCTCCAGGCGCCCTGTGCATCGATACGGAAGATGCGCCCCCAGGGGATGTCGGTCACGTACAGGTGGCCGGCCTCGTCCAGCACCGGGCCTTCGAGGAAGGAATCGGTGATGGTGCCGCCCCGGTTGGCATCGGCCCAGGCGCTGCGCTGGGCACGGCGGAAGGCATCGGGCATGGTGCTGAACGTGTCCAGTTCACGGACTTCGGGAGGGTGCAGCAAAAACATGAAAGCAGCTTTCTTCGGGATGGAATCAGGGCCTGACCGGGCTGGGCGTGCAGTGCCCAGGGTCAGGACCGGCGATGAAATTGTCAACAGTGGCCGAAGCCATAGAGCTGGGCGGGGTTGTCCACCAGGATGCGGTCCATGACCGCCGTGGCGCCACACCAGGCCTGCAGCAGGTCCACCAGGTCGGTGTCGTTCACCGTGCCCGGGGCCTCGGTGGTGTGCGGCCAGTCGCTGCCCCACACCAGCCGTTCGGGCGCCGCCTGCACCAGGGCGCGGCCCAGAGGCAGCGTGTCGGCATAGCTGGGGCCGTGCACTGTGGAGCGCATGTAGGCCCCCGATAGCTTGACCCAGGTGTTGCCGCCATCCAGCAGCCGGCGCAGCGTGCCACAGGCCTCGGCGGCCGGCCCCTGGACCGGGTCGATGCGGCCCAGGTGGTCGATGACCAGCGGCACGGGCAGCGCGGCCAGCACGCGGGCCCACGCCACGATCTGCTTCGGGTGCATGAAAACCTGCAGGTGCCAGCCCGGCAGGCGCACCACCTTGCGTGCCAGGGTGGTCAGCATTTCGGGTGTGGTCTCGCCCCAGGATTGGGGTGAAACGAAATTCACGCGCAGGCCACGCACCCGGCGCGCATGCAGGCGGTCCAGCTCAGCCGCGGCCACATCGTGTGCCACCACGGCCACGCCGCGGGCATCGTCGCCGAACTGGTCCAGCGCATCCAGGGTGCAGGCGTTGTCGGTGCCATAGGTCGAGGGCGTGACTACCACCGTGCGCGATGTGCCCAGGCGCTGCTGCAGTTGCCGGTAAGCCGCCACCGGGGCCACCGGCGGCGTGCGTGGCCAATGCGGCGATGGCGCGAAACGCGCATCAAAGATGTGCATGTGGCTGTCGCAGGCCCGCGCAGGCAGCGCGCGCGATGGCCGGTTGACGCCGACCGAATGCGGCACGGGAGCGGAAAGATCAGGCAAGGTCATCCGTATTCAGCGGCAAAGAGGGTTGGGGGGCACCCGTAGCAGGCATGGGACGCATCCCCTGCCCGCCGGCGCCCAGCCAGGGTCGCCCTGCAGCCAAGGCGCCCTCCCCTTGCCCGTCGCGCGCAACGCGTCGACAGCGGGGGACGGCCCGCAGGGCCCCAAGGTGCGCCAGTCAGTCCAGCTTGATCTGGCCCTTGCGCACCACCTCGCCCCATTTGGCCTCTTCCTGCCGCAGGAAGGTGGCGAAGTCGGCAGGGCTCGACCCCACGGCCTGCGCGCCCAGGTCCGACAGGCGCTGTTTCACCTCGTCTTCCTTCAGCACGTCAACCAGGGTCTGCTGCAGCTTGGCGACCACGGGCGCAGGCGTGCCGGCCGGCAGGAACACGCCGTTCCACTCGTAGGCCTCATAGCCGGGGATCGCGGCCTCGGCCACGGTCGGCACCTCAGGCAGGCGCTTGGAACGCTCGGGGGCCGACACGGCCAGCGCGCGCAGCTTGCCACCGGCAATCAGCGGATAGGTGGCCGCCACGGTGCCGAACATGAAGTCCACCTGCCCACCCATCACATCGGCAATCGCCGGGCCGCCGCTCTTGTAGGGCACGTGCACCATGTCCAGGTTGAGCTTCTGGCGGAACAGCTCCGCCGCCAGGCGCTGCACGGTGCCGCTGCCGCCGGATGCGAAGTTCAGCTTGCCCGGCTCGGCCTTGGCCTTGGCGATCAGGTCGTTCACGTTTTTGAACGGCGATTCGGCCTTCACGATCAGCGCATTGGGCGCCAGCAGCACCAGCGACAGCGGCTGCAGCGCATTCGCCGCATACGGCATCTTGGGGAACAGGTGCGGGTTGATGGAGTGCGGCGTGGCGTCGTACAGCATGGTGTAGCCATCGGCGGGGGCCTTGGCGACAAAGCCCGCGCCAATGGTGCCGCTGGCGCCGGCCTTGTTGTCCACGATCACGCTAGTGCCCAGCTTGGCGCCCATGCGCGTGGCAATCACGCGGGCCACGGCGTCGGCCGCCCCGCCGGGGGCATAGGGCACGACCATGGTGATGGTGCGCTCGGGGAAGGCAGCGTGCGCCAACGTGGCCGCCAAGGCACAGGCAGCGATGAGGGGTCGGATGAATCGGGGCATGGTGGGTGTCTCCTGGTTGTAAAAATGCAAGCACGGGCCGCGGGGGGCCGGACTCAGTCGGCCTTGAGGTCCAGCGCGCGGGCGATCTGGGTGTAGGTGGCGACTTCGCGTTCGACCTGGCTGGCAAAGGCCGGGCCACAGGTGGCGTCGGCCTCCAGCCCCAGGCCCCACAGCTTCTCGACGGTGGCGGCGCTGCCGGCGAAGTCGCGCACCACCCGCTCCAGCTGCTGCGCAATCGGGGCCGGCAGGCCGGCGGGGGCCAGCACGCCATACCAGGCATCGGCCGCATATTGGCCGCCGCCCGACTCGGCGAAGGTCGGCACCTCGGGCAGCAGGGCCGAGCGCTTGGGCGAGGCCACGGCCAGTGCCGTGAGCTTGCCACTGCGGATCTGCGGCAGCACCGACCCCAGCGTGGCGAACGAGCTGTCGAGCTGCCCCCCCATCAGGTCGGTGACCACCGGCGCCGCGCCCTTGTACGGCACGTGGTTCAGCTGCAGGTGGTTGGCCCGCGCGAACATCTCCGTGGCGAAGTGGCCCGAGCTGCCCACGCCCGCCGTGCCGGCGGTGGTGCGGCCCGGCTCCTTGCGCGCACGGGCCATGTAGTCGGTCAGCGATTTCACCGGCAGGCCGGGCCCCACCACCAGCACCGTGGGGCTGGTGGCCACCGTGCACAGCGGCTTGAACGATGTCACCGCATCGAATTTCACCCGCCCGCTGTACAGGCCCGGGATCATCGTGTGGTTGGTCGCCCCGAACAGCAGCGTGTAGCCGTCGGCCGGGGCGCTGGCCACCGCCTGCGCCGCCAGGATGGTGTTGGCGCCGGGCTTGTTGTCGACGATGAAGGTCTGCCCCAGGGCACGGCTGGCATGGTCGGCAAAGGCGCGGGCCACCACGTCGGTGGGCCCCCCGGCCGCAAAGCCCACCACCAGCTTGACCGGCTTGGCCGGGTAGGTGGCGGCCTGCGCGAAACCGCCCGCAGACGCTATCGATAGTGCAGCTACCAGCGCTTGATAGATAAGCGCCAGAGGCTGTTTTGGCTTGAAAGCACGAAGCATGGATGTCTCCTGTCCCGGGCTGCGCAGGCGGCAGCCTCTGGTGGTGGAAAGGTGCCGGATGCGGTGCCCGGCCCCTGGATTCCTGCGGGCCCCCCGCTCACCGGGGCCCCGCAGGCGGTGCCGCTCAGGTCGGCGCTGCCGCGGGCGTGCGCGCCAGCACGGCCAGCAGGTTCTGCGCGGCACCCACGCCCATGTTGACGTAGGCATCGCTGGTCACGCCACCGATGTGGGGGCTGAGGATGAAGTGCGGCTCGCCCTGGAACGGGTGGCCGGCCGTCATCGGCTCCACCGCAAAGCTGTCCAGGCCAGCAGCCATCACCTGGCCGGAACGCACAGCGTCCAACAGGGCAGCTTCGTCGATCAGGCCACCGCGCGCCGTGTTCACCACGATCACGCCGGGCTTGCACTGCGCCAGCGTGGCAGCGTTCAGCATGTCGCGGTTCTCGTCGGTCAGCGGGCAGTGCAGCGAGATGGCATCGGCCTCGCGCCAGATGGTTTCGAGCGGAACGCTTTGCACATAGTCCGGCAAGTGCTTGGCGAACGGGTCGAAGCCGATCACGCGCATGCCCAGTGCATCGGCCATCTTGGCGAAGCGCAGGCCGATGGCGCCCAGGCCCACCAGGCCCACGGTGCGGCCACCCAGTTCCAGGCTCTTGTGCGTGGCCTTGTCCCAGTGGCCGGCGTGCATGCGGGCATCGAGCTGCACCACCGACTTGGCGCAGGCGAGCAACAGTGCCAGGGCCTGTTCGGCCACGGCGGCGGCGTTGGCACCCACGGCGGCCACCACCTCGATGCCGCGTTCCTTGGCAGCCACCTTGTCGATGGTGTCGGTGCCGCTACCGTGCTTGGAGATGACCTTGAGCGACGGGGCCGCGTCCATCACGGCCGCGCCCACCTTGCCGTAACGCACGATGATGGCCACGGGGTCGTGCTGCTTGCACAAGGCCACCATGTCCTCTTCGGTGGGGGCCTTGCCGGCGTAAACGATCTCGTAGCTGGTGAGCAGGTCCAGCGCCTGTTGCGCCAAATCGGCACCTGTGATGATGAGGGCGGGTTTGGTGCTCACAGCGATTCTCCTTCCTTCAGCACGCCGGCGGCGCGCAGTGCGGCGGGCAGCCACTTCGATGCCGTGTCGCCACGCGCAATCGCTTCGATGCGTGCGGCCTCGTCGGCCACCTTCTTGTCGGCCAGGGCCATCATGGCGGGCGCCTTGGCGCGTTCGATCACGACCACGCCGTCGGCGTCGCCCACCACCAGGTCACCGGGGTTCACCACGGTGCCGCCGGCCGAGATGGGGTGATTGATGCGACCGGGCACGTACTTGGTGGGACCGGCGGGGTTGAAGCCGGCGCTGAACACGGGGAAGTCCAGGTCCAGGATTTCCAGCTTGTCGCGGATGGCACCGTCGACGATCACGCCGGCCAGGCCAATCTTCTTGCAGGCGCTGAGCATCAGCGTGCCCATCAGGGCGGCCGTCTGGTCGCCCTTGCCGTCGATCACCAGCACGTCACCAGGCTTCGCCAGCGCGATGGCGGCGTGGATCATCAGGTTGTCGCCGGGGCGCACCTCGACGGTGAAGGCGGGGCCTGCCACCTTCATGTCCTGGTGCACGGGGGCGACGCGGGCGTGCATGGTGCCGCGGCGGCCTGCCACGTCGGCCAGGATGGCAGCCTGGAAGGTACTGGCTTTGGCAACGACATCGGCGCTGACGCGTTCGATGTCACGGATGACTTCGGGAAGTTGGCTCATGGTGATGCTCATTGGGTGAAATAAAAGAAAAAGTGGCATGGCTGACGCCACAGCGGCAACGGTTCAGTCGCGGTTCACTGGGCACTGCTGGCAACGACGGCAGCGGTGGCGGGTGGACCAAACTCCTTATTCGGCTTTGATGTTTCCGTCTTTGATGACCTTGGCCCACTTGGCGGAATCGGCCTTCTGCAGGTCACCCAGTTGCTTGGGTGTACCGCCGACCAGCGTGACTCCCAGCTTGTCGGCCAGGGACACGACGGCCGGGTCCTTCAGGGCGTTATTGATTTCGTGGTTCAGGCGCTGCACCACGGCAGCCGGCGTCTTGGCGGGCGCAAACACGGCCTGCCACTGCTCGACCACGAAGTCCTTCATCCCGACCTCGCCCATGGTGGGCACAGCGGGCAGCGCCTTGAGCCGCTGGCCCGAGGTGACGGCCAATGCCCGCAGCTTGCCGGCCTGCACGTGGGGCAGCGCGGCGGCCACGGGCGCGAACATGAACTGCACCTGCCCCGCCAGCGTGTCCTGCAGGGCAGGCGTATCGCCCTTGTAGGGCACGTGGATGAAGCGTGCGCCCGTCTGCTGCTGCAGCAATTCCCCCTGCATCTGCAAGATGGTGCCGTTGCCGCCCGAGGCATAGGCCAACTGGCCCGGCTGGGCCTTGGCTGCGGCCACCAGCTCGGCCACTGTCTGGAACGGCTGGTTCACCCCTACCACCAAAATGTGCGGAATGGTGCCGATGGTCACCACTGGCTCAAAACCGGCGATGGGGTCGTAAGGCAGCTTGCCCAACAAATGCGGCGCGATGGCCTGCGGGCCGATGGAGGTGCCAAGCACGGTGTAGCCGTCCGGTGCGGCCTTGGCGACGTAGGCAGCACCGATGGTGCCTGTGGCCCCTGCCTTGTTGTCCACGATCACGTTCGTCCCGAGGGACATGCCTACGCGTTGCGCCACGTTGCGCCCCAGCACGTCGGTGCTGCCGCCCGGTGGATACGGCACCACCCAGGTGATGACTTTGCCGGCGGGCCAGTCTCCTTGTGCCTGCGCTGGAGACACAGACAGCAGCCCCAACAGCGCAGCGCCTGCGGCAGTGATCAGGATGCGGCGTGTGCGACCCGGTGAGAAAGAGGTGGCAGTCGATACGTTCATGTTTGTCTCCGGATGGTTGTTATGAGGACGCAAGAGGCGCGAAGCCGTACAGTGCCGCCGGGTTGTCCACCAGCACGCACTGCAGCGTGGTGGGGCCCCCGTTTTGTTGGACCCAGTCATTCAAGCGGTCGATCTGCCTGGCGTCGTCCGGCATGGGCTGCAACCCAGATGAGGCTGTGGCATGCGGCCAGTCGCTGCCCCACAGCACGCGCTGGGGTGCGGCGCGCAGGTAGCCGGCGGCCAGCGCATCAAGCGCCGGGTCGTCCACAAGGTAGTGTTCACTCACGATGTAGCCGCCGGACAACTTTATCCACGCTTGCCCGCCCTGCAGCAGATCAAGCAGCAGGGCATGGGCGGGGTGTCGACCGCCCAGCCTGGGAGCGATGCGCCCGAAGTGATCGAACACCACAGGCACCGGAAGCTGGCGCAACACCTTCGCCTGCGTGACCAGCATGTCCGGCGCCATCAGCAACTGCAGGTGCCACCCCAGCGAGGCGATGCGGTGCGCCAGCGGCCGCAACAAGTCCACCGAACCCGACACGCCGAGCGACAGATTCAGTCGCACGCCGCGTACGCCGAGGGCATGCAGGCGCTGCAGTTCGGCATCACTCTCGCTGCCGTCGATCACTGCCACGCCCCGGGCCTCGGACCCCAGAGAGGCCAGTGCTTCCAGCATGCAGCGGTTGTCGGTGCCGTAGGTGGACGGTGTGACCAGCACGGTGCGCGTGGTGCCAATGCGCTGTTGCAAAGCGCGGTAGTCCTGTACCGAGGCATCGGGCGGCAGCAGCCTGGCCCCCGGGGTCGCCGGGAAGCGGCTGTCGTAGACGTGCACATGGCAGTCACAAGCGCCCGCCGGGAGTGCCGTGCGGGGCGCTGCAGTGCCCGCTGAGAAGCGTACGGACCTGGCCTGGCTGTCGCGATGCATGTCGATGTCCATTCGCATCGAGAACGAATGCGAGCTCAGTTCAGGCTGGCGCCCGAGTCCTTCACGATCTTGGCCCAGCGCGGCACTTCGGCTTGCAGCAACTGGCCGAAGTCCTTGGTGCTACCGCCCAGGACATCGCCGCCTTCGGAGCGCAATTTCTCGGCAACGTCCGGCTCGGCCAGGGCGGCGTTGATGGCGGTGTTCAGCTTTTGCACCACCGCGTCGGGGGTGCCCGCCGGCGCCAGGATGCCGAACCAGGTGATGGCCTCAAAGTTCTGGCTGCCCGATTCGGACATGGTCGGGGTCGAGGGCAGCTGGCCCGAGCGCTGCTTGGAGGTGACCATCAAGGGGTGCAGCTTTTCATTGCGCACCTGACCGATCAGCGAGGGAATCGAGCCCACGAACAGATCGATTTGCCCGCCGGACAAATCCGTGATCGCCTGCGCGATCCCCTTGTAGGGAATGTGGCGCAGCTTGATGCCGGTGGCCTGCTCCACCTGCGTCACCGCCAGATGGGCCACCGTGCCGTTGCCGGAATAGCCCACGGTGATTACATCCGGCTTGGCCTTGGCAACCTTGAGCACTTCGGCCATCGACTTGAAGGAGGTACCCGCACCGCTGACCATGAGGATGGGCGAGGATGACACCAGGGCCACGGGCACCAGGTCCTTCAGCGGGTCATAGGGCAGCTTCTTGTACAAGGCCGGGTTGATGGCCAGGTTGCTGGTCTGACCCATGACCAGGGTGTAGCCGTCGGGCATGGACTTGGCGGCGGCATCCACCCCCAGGTTCCCCCCCGCGCCGGGGCGGTTGTCGACAACGATGTTCCAGCTGGTTTTCTCGGTGATTTTTTGCGCCACGGAACGCGCAATCATGTCCGTGCCGCCACCGGGCGGGAAAGGCACGATCAAGCGGATGGGCTTGGCCGGGTAGGTGGCTTGCGCCTGGGCACTCACCGCGGCCGTGGCCAGCAGGGCGGCGCCAAACACCCAGGTGCACAGGCGTGCTGGCGTGGAAAGGACTCGTTTCGTGATGGTCATTCGTTGTCTCCGTCTTGTGTTTTGGAATATCCGCCCGGTCTTTGCGCCAGGTGGTGCACGACTGTAGAAAAAAGTTTCGCTGCGTACAATGACGTTTCGAACAGCGAAACCAATTCCACCATGAGCAACCCTTCCCACCGCCGCACACCGCCGCGCGCTGACGCGACCTCGGTCCAGGCCCCCCCCTCCGCAGGAGCTCTGCCGAGCGATGCCGATGACAACCAGCCCCCCTCGACCGGCAGCGTGACGGCAGTCCTGCGCGCGATGCAGGTGCTGGATGCTTTTGCCCTGGGAGAGTCCCACCTGCCACTGGCCGAACTCAGCCGTCGCTGCCAGCTGCACAAGACCACGGTGCTGCGCATCGCCCGCACCCTGGCCCTGTCGGGCTATCTGGTGCAGCGCGAGGATGGGGACTGGCGCCTGGGCCCTGCGGCAGGCTGGCTGGGCGCACGCTACCAGGCCGGCTTCGACGTGCAGAACGTGCTGGAACCTGCGCTGCGCGCACTGACCCTGGCCAGCGGAGAAAGTGCCGCGTTCTATGTCCGGGAAGGGAATGTGAGAACCTGCCTGGTGCGTGTCGAAGGTCCCCAGGCCTTGCGCCACCATGCCCGCATGGGCGAAGGCCTACCGCTGGACCGGGGGTCACCCGGACGCGTGATCCTGGCCTTTTCCGGGGAGCCCGGCGAGCTGTACGAAGACATCCGCCAGCGCGGCTATCACTGGTCCATCGGCGAGCGTGAACAAGGGGTGGCCACCATTTCCGCCCCGGTTTTCGGCAAGCACTGGCGGTTGCTGGGATCGGTGTGCGTGTCAGGTCCGGCCTCACGCCTGTCGCAGCAAAGGCTGGAGGAGATAGCGCCGACGGTGATTGCGGCGGCCAATCAACTGTCCTACGAACTGGCCGGCAACACCGGCACGACCACCACGCCGGCCAGGGTCAGCCATTGGCACCCGTGACCCATTGATGGGGTATAGCCGCGCGCACTGCGGCAAGTTCCAAGGGCACCGGTGGGCGTAGGCCGTGCAGGTGCAGGCGCCTCCGCGAGCCCCCATGTTCGTCGGAACCGGCTGCGGGCCGTTGTCCCCCCGAAAGCCTGGCGATCGCAGCCTATGGCGACTTCATCCCCAGCCGCTTGGCCAGTTTGTGCAGGTTGCTGGGATCCAGCTCCAGCGCGCGCGCGGCCTGTGCCCATTGGCCGTGGCAGGCCTGCAGCGCCTGCCGGATGGCGGCTCGCTGCGCCTCATCCACCACCATGCGCAGGGAGAGCCCCGGTGCCACCGGGGGCACGGCGGACGGCAGGGCCGAGGGCAACTGGGGCTGGACATCCAGTCCCAGCCAGTCGGCTTCCAGCGTGACGATCTCGCTGCGCTGCGCGCCGTGGCTCAGCGCCTTGAGTGCAGCACGGCTGATGACGTGCTCCAGCTCGCGCACATTGCCGGGCCAGGGGTAGCGGCGCATGGCGTCTTCGGCCGATGCCGACAGCCGCAGGCTGCGCAGGCCCAGCCGGGCGCGATTGAGCTCGGCAAAGAAGCCCGCCAGCAGCAGCACATCGTGGCCGCGCTCGCGCAGTGGTGGAATCGGCACCGGGTAGACCGACAGCCGGTGGTACAGGTCAGCGCGGAAACTGCCCTCTTGCACCCGTTCCTGCAGATTGCGGTTGGTGGCGGCGATGATGCGCACATCCACCTTGCGCGGGCGGTCCGCGCCCAGACGCTGGATTTCGCCGTTCTGCAGAGCCCGCAACAGCTTGGCCTGGATGGACAGAGGCAGCTCCCCCACCTCATCCAGGAACAGGGTGCCGCCCTCCGCGGCCTCGAAGCGTCCGGGACGGTCGGTGATCGCCCCCGAGAACGCACCGCGCGCGTGGCCGAACAGCTCGCTCTCGGCCAGGGCCTCGGGCAGGGCCGCGCAATTCACGTGCACCAGGGGCCTGGCGCTGCGGCGTGACATCTGGTGCAGGCGGCGGGCAAACAGCTCCTTGCCCACCCCGGTCTCACCAAGCAACAGCACGGGCAGCTCCGTGTCGGCCACCACCTGCAGCTCCTTGAGCAAGCGCTGCAGGGGCGGGCTGTCGCCGATGATCTCGCCCTCGGGGCGTGCCACCAGGCTTTCCGCCACCGTCCCGGCCGACTGGCGCGCACCGCGCAGCGCCGTCTCCAGCCGGGTCACGCGCACGGCGGCCTCGATCAGGGGCACCAGCTGCTCCAGGTCGCGCACGGCCTTGCCCGCAAAGGTGCCCACGGTCAATGCGTCCAGCGTCAACACGCCCCAGCACTGGCCCTCGACCTCCAGCGTCACGCCCATGCAGTCGTGCACATCCAGGGGCTGGCCCGCCTGCTCGATCACCAGGCCGTCGTAGGGGTCCGGCAGGCTGCTGTCATGCGCAAAGCGCACCACCTCGCCCACACGCTTGAGCAGGGTCGCCAGGCGAGGGTGGTCGGCAATCGGGAAGCGTCGCCCCAAGGCATCGCGCGACAGCCCCTCCACCGCCACGGGCCGCAGGCTGCTGGTTTCCTTGTCCAGGCCCAGCAGCGCCACGGCCCCGCAGCCGAAATGCATGCGCAACAGCTCGACCATGCGCTGCAGGCGCACGGCAATCGGCAACTCCATGGAGAGATCGGTCAGCAACAAAGCGTGCAGAGGATTCATGGTGAAAACTACCTTTCGCGGGTTGTTTCAACCCTAAGGCATCAGGGTAGTTATGACCTTGATCCATGTAAACATTTGTTTTTGTTTAATTTTTTTCTGGCCTGTTCCATGCATGGATCCGGGTGACGGCAAATCCGCCCTCACCTCTCGGAGATATTCACCATGAAACAGCTCTCTCTGAACGCACTTTCTCTGGCCCTGTGTGCACTGACCCTGGCAGGTACCGCCCCCGTGCTGCAGGCCGCCCCCAACCAGGCCCACCCTGCGGCCTCGGCGGCCAAGGCCCCGCAGGCCGTCAAGCGCTTTGTGCTGCACACCAATGTGGTGGACGGCAAGATGGTCTACGTGGATGACAAGGGAGTGGCCAACCCCACCTTGCATGTGGCCGTAGGCGACACCGTGGAGATCGAGCTGTTCAGTGGCGAAGGCGCGGAGCACGACTTCATCATTGACGAGCTGGGTGTGGCTTCGCCCAAGTTCAGCGCCACCCAAAAGCAGAAGCTGCGCTTCCAGGTCACCCAGGCCGGGGAATTCCAGTACTACTGCTCCATCCCAGGCCACCGGCAGGTGGGCATGTTCGGCACCCTCAAGGTGTCGGGGGAATCGCTGCCGGCCGCCACCACCAGCAGCAACGCGGCCGTGGCGCTGTATGCCCCTGCAGCCACCCCGCTCCGGGCTGCAGACCCCGCGGCCGTGAGCATTGCCGCCGACCCGAACAAGCTGCCCGCCCCCATGGCTGCGCATGCGCCTCGGGTCCAGAAGGTGCGCCTGGAAACCGTGGAGCTGCCCGGCAAGCTGGACGACGACACCAGCTTCACCTACTGGACCTTCAACCGCCAGGTGCCCGGGCCGATGCTGCGCGCCCGCATCGGTGACACGATCGAGCTGACGCTGGCCAATTCCAAGGACAGCAAGGCCATCCACTCCATCGACCTGCACGCCGTGACCGGGGGGCACGGTGGGGGTGCCGACACCCAGGTCGCCCCCGGCCAGGAAAAGACCATCACCTTCAAGGCCCTGCACGCCGGCCTGTTCGTCTACCACTGCGCCACCCCGCTGGTGCCGCAGCACATTGCGGCCGGCATGTACGGGATGATCCTGGTCGAGCCCGAACAAGGCCTGCCCAAGGTGGACCGCGAGTTCTATGTGATGCAGGGCGACATGTACACCCAGCGCCCGATTGGCGCCAAGGGGCACCAGGAGGTGGACCTGCAGAAGATGTCCGATGAACTGCCCAGCTACTACGTCTTCAACGGTGCCGTGGGCGCCCTCAGCAAGACGCACAAGATGCAGGCCAAGGTGGGCGAGACCGTGCGCATCTACTTCGGGGTCGGCGGCCCCAACAAGGTGTCGTCCTTCCACGTGATTGGCGAGGTGTTCGACAAGGTCTACAGCGAAGCCGCCCTGAACACCATCAAGCACAGCGTGCAGACCACCCTGGTCGCCCCCGGTGGCGCGACCATCGTGGAACTGAAGATGGACCACCCCGGCAGCTACCTGCTGGTGGACCACGCCCTGTCACGCACCGGCAAGGGCGCCGTCGGTGTGCTCGAAGTCACCGGCGACAGCACCCCCGGCGTCTACCACTCCGGCGCGCTCTGACCCTGCGCAGCGCGCCATATCACCGGCAGCCCCGGCTCGGGGCTGCCTTCCCCCCTCCGACACCTTGATGAGGACACCCTCCATGTCTTACCTGGAACAATCCCTGGGCCAGCTGGCCCGCCGCATTCCTGGCGCCACCGGCTTGTTCGATGCCCACCAGCTGGATTTCTGCTGCGCGGGCAACCGCAGCCTGCGCACCGCCACGCAAAGCCTGGGCATCGATCCCCAGCCATTGGTTGAGGCGCTGCAAGCGCTGGAGCAGCGCGCTACCCCCGAGCCTGCCCAGGACTGGAGCAGCGCCAGCGATGCGCAGCTGATCGCGCACCTGCTGGTGCGCTACCACGCCGTGCACCGCGAGCAACTGCCCGAGCTGATCCGCCTGGCGCGCCGCGTGGAGCAGGTGCATGGCGACCGCGAGGACTGCCCGAATGGTCTGGCCGACCACCTGGAGGCCATGGCCCAGGAGCTGGACAGCCACATGCGCAAGGAAGAGCTGGTGCTGTTCCCGATGATCACGCAGGGCCGCGGCGGCATGGCCAACATGCCGATCGCGGCCATGCGCGCCGAACACGACGACCATGGCAACGAGCTGCACCGCCTGGATGCGCTGACCCAGGGCATCACCCCGCCGCGCGACGCCTGCACCACCTGGCGTGCGCTCTACACCGGCCTGCGCAGCTTCCGCGACGACCTGATCCAACACATCCACACCGAAAACAACATCCTGTTCGAGCGCTTCGCGCCCGCGCAGGTGCTGTGAACATTGATTGGGAGGCTCCACCATGGGTCCGTACAAAAAACACTGGTTCACCCTGATCGGCCTGTGCATCGTGATGTTTTCGCTGCTGGGTTACCTGGGTGCCGACATCTACCGCGCCGCGCCGCCCATTCCTGCCCAGGTGGTCACCGCCCAGGGGCACAAGCTCTTTGGCCAGGACGACATCCTCGATGGCCAGACCGCCTGGCAGTCGGTGGGGGGCATGCAACTGGGCTCCATCTGGGGCCATGGTGCCTACCAGGCACCCGACTGGACGGCCGACTGGCTGCACCGCGAGCTGAGCGCCTGGCTGGAGATGGCCGCGCAGGAGCGCCACCACAAGCCCTACGGCGATCTGGACGTGGCCGCCCAGGCCGCGCTGCGCGCCGAACTGCAGGCCGAGTACCGTGGCAACCGCGTGGGGGCCGGCGACACGCTGACCGTCAGTGAGCGCCGTGCCCAGGCCATGGCCCAGACGGCGGCCTATTACGACCAGCTGTTCTCCGACGCTCCCGCCCTGCGCGGCAGCCGCGAGAGCTTTGCCATGAAGGAAAACACCCTGCCCAGCGCCGAACGCCGGGCACAGATGACCAAGTTCTTCTTCTGGACCGCGTGGGCCGCCGCCACCGAGCGCCCCAACAGCAAGGTCACCTACACCAACAACTGGCCGCACGAGCCACTGATCGGCAACGTGCCCAGCAGCGAGAACGTGGTCTGGTCGATTGCCAGCGTGGTGATCCTTCTGGCCGGCGTGGGCTTCCTGGTCTGGGGCTGGTCCTTCCTGCGCCACCAGGACGGTGAGGACACGGCCGCACCGGCCCAGGACCCGCTGACCCGCTTTGCCCTCACGCCCTCGCAGCGGGCCCTGGGCAAATACCTGCTGCTGGTGGCCGGTCTGTTCATCTTCCAGGTGATGCTGGGAGGCTTCACCGCGCACTACACGGTGGAAGGCCAGGAGTTCTACGGCATCGACGTGTCGCAGTGGTTCCCTTATTCGCTCACCCGCACCTGGCACATCCAGAGCGCCCTGTTCTGGATCGCCACGGGCTTCCTGGCGCTGGGCCTGTTCCTGGCGCCGGTGATCAATGGCGGCAAGGACCCCAAGTTCCAGAAGCTGGGTGTGGACGTGCTGTTCTGGGCGCTGGTCTTTGTCTGCGTTGGCTCCTTCGTGGGCAACTACCTGGCCATCGCCCAGATCATGCCGCCGGAGTGGAACTTCTGGCTGGGCCACCAGGGCTACGAATTCGTGGACCTGGGCCGCTTCTGGCAAATCCTGAAATGGGTGGGCATGCTGCTGTGGCTGGTGCTGATGCTGCGCGGCGTGCTGCCGGCACTGCTGGCCCGCAATGGTGAAGACAAGAACCTGTTGGCCCTGCTGACCTGCTCGTGCGGTGCCATCGGCCTGTTCTACGGCGCGGGTCTGTTCTACGGTGAGCGCACCAGCCTGACCATCATGGAGTACTGGCGCTGGTGGGTGGTGCACCTGTGGGTCGAGGGCTTCTTCGAGGTCTTCGCCACCACCGGCCTGGCCTTCGTCTTCTCCAGCATGGGCCTAGTCTCGCGCCGCATGGCCACCACCGCCAGCCTAGCCTCGGCCTCGCTGTTCCTGTTGGGCGGCATTCCTGGCACCTTCCACCACCTGTACTTCGCCGGCACCACCACCCCGGTCATGGCCGTGGGCGCCGCCTTCAGCGCGCTGGAAGTGGTGCCCCTGATCGTGCTGGGCCATGAGGCCTGGGAGAACTGGCGCCTGCAACGTCGTGCGCCCTGGATGCAGCAGGTGAAATGGCCGCTGATGTGCTTCGTGGCCGTGGCCTTCTGGAACATGCTGGGTGCCGGGGTGTTCGGCTTCATGATCAACCCGCCCATCTCGCTGTACTACGTGCAAGGCCTGAACACCACGCCGCTGCACGCCCATGCCGCGCTGTTCGGGGTGTACGGCTTCCTGGCCCTGGGCTTTACCTTGATGGTGCTGCGCTATGTGCGCCCGCAACTGGTGTTCAGCGAAGGGCTGATGAAAACCGCCTTCTGGTGCCTCAACGGCGGCCTGGTGCTGATGATCGCCACCAGCCTGCTGCCCATCGGCATCCTGCAGTTCCACGCCAGCGTGAGCGAAGGCCTGTGGTGGGCCCGCAGCGAAGCTTTCATGCAGCAGCCCTTGCTGGAAACGCTGCGCTGGGTGCGCACCTTCGGTGACGTGGTGTTCATCGTCGGTGCCGTGGCCATGGCCTGGCAGGTGGTCAGCGGCGTGCGCGGGTCCTCGGCCGCCTCGCGCCCCAGCCCCACCGTCATTCCGGCGAAATAACAACGATGGAAAGAAAGACCGCGCGTGCCCCCTCCCGGGGGCACACGCGGCGGGAGGACCCTCGAATGCAGATCGACAAACTCAAGCACCAGCACGCCGACATCCTGGCGCGCCTGGCCGCCCTGCGCCAACTCACCCATGCGGGCGTGGCCCCGAACGCACCCGGGATTGCCGCTGGCATTGTGGGGATGAGCGCCGTGATCAAGCTGCACCTGGCCGTGGAGGACCAGGCCCTGTACCCAGCCCTGCAGCGCAGCCACGATGCCGATATGGCGCACATGGGGCAGCTGTACCAGGACGAAATGGCGCAGCTGGCCGAGGCCTATGACGCCTTTGTCCGCCGCTGGAACACCGCCCAGCGCCTGCGCGCGGACCCCGAAGGGTTCCGGGCCGATGCCAACGATGTGCTGCGCCGCCTGCACGCCCGCATGCAGCGCGAGAACCGCGAGTTTTACCCGCGTATCGAGGCACTGGCCTAGGTCCTTGGTTTTTGAGAGTGGCACCTTGGGCCCTGCTTGCAGGGTCTTTTTTTTTTTGCGGGGAGGCTCACATCCGAAGCCATGCATGACTGCGCTGCACCGGGCCTCGCCCCCCCTGAAACCCCGCTTTAGGGCATCCAGACCCGGCATTCCCCCGGTGTTGCCAGGCACAGGAAAAATGGTTGAAATCGGTACCACTCGCTGCACATTCCCCCCCGGACTGCGGAAGGATTCACATGGCACTTGCACATGCATCACCCGGCCAGGCCCTCGACGTACGCCCACTGGGGCCGCGCCTTGCGGACGCGAAAACTTCGGCCCTGTTCAAGTCGGAGGATCTCGAGATCCTGCGCTTGGTCCTGCTGGCGGGCCGATCCTTCCCGCAGCACAAGGTGCCCGGAGAGGTCACGATCCACTGCCTCGAGGGCAGCCTCGACATTCAGCTGGAGGCGCGCAGCGTCCGGCTGGAAGCCGGCGCCCTGCTGTTCCTCACCCGGCACACGGTGCACGCGGTCCACGCCGTGACCGACGCCAGTGCCTTGGTCACCATCTGCCTGAAGCCCTGAGCCTGGGACTGCCGGACCGCAAGCGCTGCCTCGCGTGCTGCATTGGCAGCATGCGGCGGGCCATGCCTACCGCCCGCTACGAGGGCGGCGCGTCCGTCAAAACCTCGGAGGACCACCCGCCGCCCAGGGCCTTGTACAAGGCCACATGGCCCTGCAAGCGCTCCAGCTGCAGTTGCACCGACTGGTCCTGGGCCGCGTAGAGCACGCGTTGTGTCTCCAGCAAAACCAGCAGGCTTTCCGCACCGGCGCGGTAGCGCACCTCGGCCAGCACCAGTGCACGCTGCGCTTGCTCCAGCTCTTGCCCCTGTGCCTGGATCTGCTCGTCCACCCCTGCCAGGGTGTGCAGTGAGGTCTGCACCTCCCCTGCGGCCTGGACGATGGTCTGCCGGTACGTGGCCAGGAGTTCGGCCTGTCGGGCCTGTGCCCGCTCGTGCCCCGCCGCCAGCCGCCCCGCATCAAAGACCGGAGCCACCAGACCGGCGGCCAGCGTGTACAGGGGGTTGTCGAACAGGCGATGCCACCGGTCATCACCACTGCCCAGGCTGGCAGTCAGCGTCACGCGCGGCAGCAAGGCGGTGCGGGCGGCCGCCACGTCGGCGTGCGCCGCGGCCAGCTGCGCTTCCGCCCGTGCCACGTCAGGGCGGCGCACCAGCAATGCCGCGGGCAGCCCGGCATCCAGCGCCGAGGGCCGCAACGCCATCACGCTGCGTGCCGCGATGGGGAGATCCTGCGCCTGCCCCAGCAGCATGCCCACCGTGGTTTGCGCCTGGGCCCTCTGCTGCTGCAGCAGGGCCAGGCTGCGCTGCTGTGTGGCCACCAGCCCGCGCTGCTGGGCCAGGTCCAGCGGCGAAGCAGCCCCCGCCCGTACCCTGGCGTCCACCAGTTGCAGCAAGCGTTCCGCTGCGCGCAGATTGGACTGGGCAATGTCCGCGCGTTCGCGCAGCGCCACCGCTTGCAGCCAGGCACTGGCCACGCCTGCCGTGACCGTCAGGCGCACGGTGTCGCGGTCATGGGCACTGGCCCGCCACGCCGACTCGGCCGCAGCCCGTGCAGACCGGTTGCGCCCCCAGAAGTCCAGTTCGTAGCTGGCCGACAGGCTGCCCCCATAGCGCGAGCCGCTGACCGAGGCCTGGCCACCGAGGCGGTCTTCCCGGCGTGCCTCCACGCCGGCGGTCAACTCCGGCAGCAGCGGAGCCCCCGCCAGGCGGGCACTGGCGGCCGCCTGGTGCACACGGGCGGTGGCTGCGGCCACATCCCAGCTGTCACGCTCGGCCTGGGCCACCAGGGCATCGAGTTCGGCGCTGCCCAGGCTGCGCCACCAGGTCCGGCTAACCCCGGACAAGCCCCCCTGTGAGGCCTGCTGCCACTGTGCAGGCAGGGCCGGCGCCCAGTGGGCGGTGTCCGCCACGGGTGCGGTGCATCCCGTGAAGGCCAAGACCGCCGCACATCCGCCGGCGATGGTAAATCGCTGCATTCCTACTCTCCTGCCAAAGCCCGCACCGGATCCAGGCAGGCGGCCGTCTGCGCGGGCTTGTAGCCAAAGACCAGCCCGGTGATCACCGCACAGGCGAAGGCACCCAGCATGGCGCGCACGGAAAACACCACCGGCACCCCCACAGCGATCAGCACCGCCCCCAGCGCCAGCCCCACGACCAGACCGGCGCTGCCGCCGACCAGGGTCACCAGGCTGGCCTCCGTCAGGAACTGCCGCAGGATGTCGCGCTGGCGCGCCCCCACGGCCATGCGGATGCCGATTTCGCGCGTCCGCTCCTTCACAGTCATCAGCATCACATTCATCACGCCGATGCCGCCCACCACCAGCGAGACGGCGGCAATCAGGCCCAGCATCATGGCCATGCTCTGGCGGGTGGCGGCCTCCGCCTGGATGCGCGCAGCCGCATTGCCGATGCCAAAGTCTTCCCGCCCGCCATGGCGGGCGATCAGCAATTGCCGCATGGCGGCTTCTGCCGCGTGGACGTCCGCGGAAGACATGGCCTCCACCACCACATAGTCCGGCTGGGCCTGGCTTTGGTAGACCCGGGCGCGGCCTGCGTTGTAGGGGATGAACACCATGTCGTCATAGTCCTGCGCCCCAGACTCCGCGCCGCGCTCGCTCATCACCCCGATCACCTCAAATGCCGAAGTGCCGATGATGAGTTGCTGGCCCAAGGGATGGGGGGTATCGGGGAATAAATGCTGCCAAGCCTTGTGCCCCAGCACGACCAGCGGGGCCAGGTCGTGGTCTTCCGCGGCGGTGTAAAAGCGCCCTTGCGCCACCGACCAGTGGTGGACGGACGGCATCTCCTCGCTGGCCGCAAACACATAGAGCTGCTTGTCCACACTGCCGTACCGCACCGTCACCGGGTCACCGATCACGGGCAGCACGCGCCGAATCTCTGCCAGCTCGCGCACGGCCTGCAGGTCTTCCTCCGTCAACTGCCCTGCCGGCCCGCCTGTGGCCGGGGGCTTGCTGCCCATGTACAGGATGGCCGTGCCCATGGTGCCCATGCGCTCCATGACCTGGCGGCGTGCACCTTCACCAATCGCCAGCATCACGATCACCGAGGCCACGCCAATCACAATCCCCAGCAAGGTCAGGCTGGTGCGCACCCGGTTGATGATCATGCCACGCCAGGCGCTGCGTGCCGCTTCCCGCAGATCGGCCCACCAGACCGCCGGGGTCGCAGGCGTCCGTGCCAGTGCTGGGGGCAGTGCCAAGGCCGCTTCCCGGGGCGACGAAGCAGGCTCCCGGCTGTCGCTGACGATGCGGCAGTCGTGGATTTCAATCACCCGCCGTGCCTGGGCCGCCACCGCCCGGTCGTGCGTGATCAGCACGATCGTGTGCCCGGCATCGGCCAGTTCGTGCAGCAGCGCCATGACTTCGGCCCCGCTGTGGGAGTCCAGGGCCCCGGTGGGTTCATCGGCCAGGATGACATGCCCCCCATTCATCAGCGCGCGCGCAATCGATACCCGCTGCTGCTGTCCGCCCGACAGCTGGTGGGGCCGGTTGTGCCGCCGGGCCTCCAGCCCCAGCCGCGCCAGCAACTGCAGGGCCCGCTGCGCCCGTGCGTCCTGGTGCAGGCCGGCATAGATGGCCGGCATTTCCACGTTCTCCTGGGCGGTCTCGCTCGCAATCAGGTGGTAGCCCTGGAACACGAAGCCAAAGGCTTCGCGGCGCAGCCAGGCCAAGGCGTCCGCATCCAGCAGCCCGACATCCTGGCCTTGAAAGTGGTAACTGCCGTGGCTGGGGCGGTCCAGGCATCCCAAAATATTCATCAGCGTGGACTTGCCCGATCCCGAGCTGCCCACCACCGCCACAAACTCCCCAGTGTGAATCTCCAGGTCGATGCCATGCAGCACGGTCACTTGCGGCGGCCCACCACAGCCACCGCCGTAGTGCTTGCCAATGCCGCGCAGGGCAATCAAGGGCACCGTGTCGTCTGCGGCCATCGGCAGTGCTGCGGCGTCGGCACTCACCATTGCAGCCACCGCAGCCCGCCCGCGTTCACCGTTTCGCCCGTGACCACCGGCTCGCCCTCCTGCAGCCCCTGCGGCACGGCCACCCGGTGACGGCTGCGCACCCCGGTGTGCACCGTGCGCGGCTCTGGCTGTCCACGTGCATTCAGGACCCGCACCACCTGCTCGCCCTCCTGCGTCCCTGGCTGCACCGCCACCAGGGGCACGGTCAGCACCTGCTCGGCGCGGGCCGTGACAAAGACCACCTGGGCGGTCATCTGCGGCATCAGCTCGGCATCCAGGTTGTCCACGTCGAACAGCACCGTATAGGCCACCGCCTTGGTGGCCGGCGCTGGCGCGCCCGCCACGGCACCGGCCGCTGCCTGGCTGGCCGACGGCGCAGGCAAGACCTGGCGCACATGGCTGTGCCAGCGGCGCGGCTGATCCTGGCCCGCACTGCCCAGGGTGGTGAAGTACACCGGCATGCCTTGCTTCACCCGGCGCACATCGGCTTCCGACACGTCGGTCCAGACCGTCATCGCCGTCAGATCGGCAATCCGCAGGATATTGGGCGTCTGGTAGGTGGCATTGAGCGTCTGCCCTTCACGGGCCTCGACCGTCACCACGGTCCCGGCCATCGGGGCGTAGATGCGCGTATAGCCCAGGCGGGCTTCGTCGGCCTGCAGCGTGGCCTGCGTCTGCGCGATCTGTGCCTTCAGGTGCTCGACGCGCGCCGCCGCGCCCGCCAGTTGGGCCTGGGCCGACTGCACATCCTCTTCGCGCGTCGCGCCGTCCCGGGCCATCTGCTGCTGGCGGTCCCACTGCTGCTGGGCCAGCCGGTGCTGGGCCTGCTGCTCCGCCAATTGCGCGCGCAGACCTGCCAGCGAGGCCCGCCCGGCATCCACGGTGGCGCGCTGCACGCTGGGATCGATCTCGACCAGCAAGGCGCCCTTTTCGACCGTGGCGCCCGGGGCCACCAGCAAGCGCGTGATCTGCCCCGACACCTGCGCCCCGACATCCACATAGCGGCGCGGCTGCAAGGTGCCAATCGCCGTCACCGTGGCCTCCACATCGCCGCGCACCGCCGGCTCTGTCTGGTACGTCGTGCTGGGCCGGCTGGCCGCCCACAACACGCACCCAGCGCCCACCACAACCACCAAGGCCGTCACGGCCCAACGCTTCATTCCACCAAGCTGCATCAAAGCGGCACTTTCAAGAAAAATTGATCGGCTCGCGCCGTGGACCAGTCCACGCGGCCGCCACAGGCCGTCGCCCGCCTTGCATCAAGGCCTGCCAAATCGGCCACGGCGCCCCTCACAGCCACGCCAGGACGCAGCCCGCCGCCCCCAGCAACGCAGCGGTCGCGCCGGCACGCACCGTCCAGGGCGGCGACCACGACATCCCACCCGCCGTCAGCAGCGCCCCCAGGGACCAAAACCCGAGGGCGGCCACCGTGCTGACCGAAGCCCCCCAGCCGAGCACACAGGGCACCCAGACGCTGGTGAGCAGCAGCAGGCCCCCACCCCGCAGCAGCACACACAGCGGCAGCGGAATCTCGTCCTGTCCGGACCACTGCGGGTAGTGGCGGTCCATGGCACATGCCAGCGCCGCCATGCCGCCCAAGGCCAGCAGCCCTGCAATCACCGAGGCTTGCCACATGCTCATACGCCCGACTCCGGCTGTGCGATGGATCCGGTGGCCTTGCGGGCCACCGAGACGCTGCGTCTGGATTGCGCCGCAGGGGCACGGTGCAACCGGCGCACGACGGCGGCGGCCGCGATACCGGTCGCCAGCACAAACAGCTCGACACCGGCACTTTCCCAATCCCCGTCCCGGAAGTGGGCGGCCAGGTGGTCACCCGTGGTCATGAAGTTCAGCACGGGCAGCCCCAGGCACAGCAGCGCCAGAGCGCCGAGCTGTTCGCGCCAGGCCGCAGCCGGTGGACGCGCCCAGGCATGCAGCACGGCCAGCGCCCACAGGCCGAAGAACACCGCCAGCTCCCAGTCATCCCGGTGGGACAACCCCAGGGGGACCAGGCGGTTGGCCCACAGGAAGCCGATACAGGCCACCGCCAAGCCGGCCACCGCCGCCACATTGAGCCCTTCGATCAGGCGATAGACCGCCGCGGTCGCGCTGCCGAACTCGCCCAGGTGCTTGGCCCGGCGCTTGACCACGAACAAGATCGCCCCCGTGGCCATCATGGCGCTGCCGGCCAGGCCGCAGACGAAGTAGACCCACTTGAGCGCCAGCCCCCCGAAGGTCACCATGTGCAGGCCGCCCAGCACGGACTGCACCAGTGACGGCGTGCCACCATCCACCTCGCCCGGCTGGCGCACCTGCAGCACGTCCCCCGTGGCGGCCGAGAACATGGCCATGCCGCTGGTCGGACTGAGGCGCTGGCGTGTGCCGTCGGCGTCGTTCCAGCCATAGACACCGACCCGCGCAGCCGCATCACCGGGGTGGTCGATGACCACCGCGCGCACGGGCTGCCCCATCAAGGCCTGCCCGCGCAGCACCAAAGGCTCCAGTTCCGGCACCGCCATGGCGTGCCCTGTGCGCTGGGGCTTGCCTGGCTCGTTGAGGGCGGCCAGAAAAGTGCGCGTGCCTTCCTGGCCGGCACCAAAGTACGCCGCTATGCCGGCCGGCATGAAGGTCAGGCCGGAGAGGGCGATCCCGGTATAGGCAATCATCAGCTGGAAGGGCAGCGTCAGCACCGCCACGGCATTGTGGGCATCCAGCCAGCTGCGCTGCCCTTTGCCGGGGCGAAAGGTGAAGAAGTCCTTGAAGATGCGCCGGTGCGTGATCACGCCGCTGACCAGGGCCACCAGCATCGCCAGGGCTGCCACCCCGACGATCCACAACCCCACCCGGCCGGCGTGCAGTTCGTAGTGGAAGTTGACAAAGTGGTGCCCCCCCAGGGTCTGGCGCAGTGGCGGGTGGCTGGACTCTGGCAAGGGGGCGCCGGTGCGCGGGTCCAGTTGGGCGGCCACGTACTGGCCTTGGGCATCCAGCCAGTACACGCGCAGCTCGCCCGCGCCGCGGGCATCGGCAGGCCACAGTTCCCACATGCCGGCCCCGGGGTGCTGCTGCGCCATATAGGCCAGGCCCCGCGCCAGGCGCTGGTGCAGGGTGCCCGTCGGTTCGGCCTCGCTGTCGGAGACTTGCGCTGCCGCTTCTTCGGCATGGTGCTCCGGGGTCATCCAGTGGGTGATGGGCTCGGCAAAGACCGCCAAGGTGCCGGTCAGAAAGATGGCAAACAGCAGCCAAGAGCACCACAGGCCACACCAGGTGTGCAGCCAGGCCTGTGCCTGCCGCCATCCGCCTTGCGCCGCACCGCTACGAGGGAGAGGTTGCTGCATCGCTCACCCCCCCAGCTGCGACAGCCACGCGGCCGCCAGCAACAGGCCCAGGGTGGCCGCCGCAAAGACGCCCACCACCCGGGCCAGCGCCACCGGGGAGAACGCCCAGATCATGGCAGCCACGTACACCAGCCAGCCGGTCTGCTCGCCCGCCAGGATGCCGTCCACGCGCGCGGCATCCCACGCCCCCCACAGCACCGCCCAGGCACTGGCCAGGGCATAGCCCCCCAGGACCGCCACCAGGGCACGCCACGTCCAACCCACGCCCGACTGGCGGGTCCTTGCTTGACTCATGTCCATGCCCCGCTCAGAAACGTCCCTTGAGGGTCACGGTCACCGTGCGCTTTTCGCCATAGAAATTGCCATAGCCGGCGTAGCCCACGGTGCTGTAGTAGGTCTTGTCGAACAGGTTGCCCACGTTCATGGCGATGCTCCAGTCCGGGTTGACGGCATAGCCCAGGCGTGCGGACCAGACGGCGTGGCCCGGCGATGTGAACTGGTACGGCGTCCACGCGCCGTCATAGCGCCCCGTCCCCGGGTTGTAGGCATTGATGCCGCTGGCGCGGAAATGCGCACTCTGCGCCACCACCCCCGCGCCCATGCTCCAGCCGCGCCATGCGCCCCCCAGGCGGTAGTCGGCCCAGGCCTTGAACAGATGGCGCGGCGTGACCGTGCTGAACTGGGCATCGCCCTGGCGCTTGTCTTCGTTGTGGTTGAAGGTGTAGCCCACGGCCACCTGCAGATTGGGGGTGACGCGGCCGGTCAGCTCCAAGTCGATGCCTTGGCTCAACTGGTAGCCATCGCGGAAATAGCAGCAGCCCCCGCGCCAGTCGGTCTGTGGGTAAGCGGGGTCGACCACTGCCTGCCCCTTCTTCTCGGTTCGGAAAAGGGCAGCACTGGCGATCAGGTCCTTGGTCCACTCGCCTTTGATCCCCAGCTCATAGGTGCGCCCCCGCACCGGGTCCAGCGGTGTGCCCGGCAAGGGTGCCGAGAACTTGCCGGCCTGCGACTGGTAAATCTCTGCCGTGCTGGCATACAGACTGATGGTCTTCGACAGGTCATAGACCACGCCAGCGTAGGGCACGAACACATGGCTTTCACGGCTTTGCGCATTCAGCGCGCCATCCATGCCATGCTGCGTGTTACGGTCCTGCAGCGTGTAACGCCCGCCCAGCACCACCGCCCAGTCCTGCACGGGCCGCAGGCGCAGCGAGCCATACAGCCCCGACTTCTGGTTGCGCGTTTGCGAACCACTGGTCCAGTTGCCCAGGGGGTAGCCCGGGTCCGCGGGTGGCGTGCGGTCAAAGATGTCGGCGGGGCCGATTCTGGGCCACAGACTGCGCACCACATCGTTGGTGCGCTGCATGTCCCAGCCCACGATCACGTCATGGCGCCGGCCCCAGGCGTCGAACCCGCCCTGCAGGTGCATGTCCAGGCTGGTTTCCCGTGCGCGGGACTGGTTTTGGTGGATCCACCAGTCGGTCCCCTGCAGGGTGACGGGGTCGGGGGTCCCTTCAATTTCCGCCGCGTTCACGCCTTCCTCAAAGCGCGTGTGCCGCAGCTGCGCCTTGAGTTGCCAAGCGTTGGAGAGCTGGTGCTCCAGCTTGGCAAACACGGTCTTGTTCTCGCGCGCAATCCAGTTCCAGGGGGCGCCCATGTTGGTGTCGCGCGGCAGGCCGATGTCACTGCCGTTGGCATAGCGCGGCAGGCTGGCATTGAAGCCCGTGTTGCGGTCTTTCTGGTAGCTGCCGCCCAGCATCAGCAGCGTGTCGGTGCCCACATCCAGCTCCAGCACGCCATACAGCATCTGCCGCTTCAGGCGCGAGGGATCGGCCATTTCGCTGCGGTCATGGTGGACCGCCACAAAACGCCCACGCAAACTGCCCTCGGCATTCAGGGCCCCGGTGCCATCGATTTCGGCACGGTAGTTGTTGAGCGTGCCGCCCGACATCAGCACCTGCGTCTGCCGCTGGGCCAGCGCGCGCTTGTAGGTGAAGTTGATCACGCCGCCGGCTTCGCCCGCGCCAAACAGCCCGTCCGCGCCGCGCAGCAGGCTCACGCTGTCGAACTGCGCCATGTCCAGGCTGCGGCTGCCCGAACGGGTAGAGCCCGCTGCACCGCCGTCATAGCGGATGTTGGTGATCTGCAGCCCGCGCGACAGGTAGGTGGTATCGAGCCAGGTCTCCTCGCGCGTCACCCCGGTCGTCTGCTGCATCACATCGTCCAGCGTGCGCAGCGCTTGGTCATCCATGCGCTGGCGGGTCACCAGCGTGACGGACTGGGGAATTTCGCGCAGCGTTTGCGCCGCCTTACCGACCTCCACCGCCTTGGGCACGTACGAGTCCCGGGCCTCGCTGTACACGCTGGGGGCCGATTGCTCGGTCACCGTCACCTCGCCCAGAACAGCGGCATCGCCAGCCGGCGGTGCACTTTGCGCCCAGCTGGACTCGGCAAAGACAAACAACAACGCAGCGGCCAGAGCACAGGCATGCAGGCGGCCTGGTACAGCGTGGCGGCGGGACTGGAGAGAACGAGCGGACATGAGCGACTCAAATACGGAAACCACGGAAGACCCGATGGAAACCGCACAGCGCGCTCAACCACGGGCAACAAGAAGTGCTGTGGCTAGAACGGAAAACCGTGGGCTGGCAGCTAATGCAACCAAGAATAATTCTCAGTTCCAAAGTGGATTGTAAAGCTTGTACAAATTTTTGGAACTTTTTTGGAGCAAAAGAAACACAGGACGTCACTTCGCGTCGTGGGACGGCTGCCATGCAGGCAGGCACATCCGCTCCTGGTCCACCGGGGCCTTGTGTCTCTGCCGATGGCACAAGGCAGTACACGGCCGTCCGCATCACGGTGGCTTCTTCACCCCAAAGAAAAAGCGCCCCGATGGAGCGCTTGATCTCGCAGCACTGGCCAGCAGCCCTCGAATCACCACATGGTGTCACCGAGCCAGCTGCCATTTGCTGGCAGCTTGGCAACACGCCTTGATCGCCGCCACCAGCCAGCCACCCCGCGCTGGCGAAGGCCCCTCGCCCTGGCGCAGCCTCCCACGCCACGGGCAGGCAGGCGACGCCGTATGTGGCACCGGCTTGCTGACCGCGCAGCTTCCGGTGGACACACCACGAGGACCTCCCACACCACGTGACCGCAGCGCCGCTTACTCGACCGTCACGCTCTTGGCCAGGTTGCGGGGCTTGTCCACATCGGTACCGCGCGCCACGGCCGTGTGGTAGGCCAGCAGTTGCAGCGGCACCACGTGCAGGATGGGGCTGAGGGCGCCGTAGTTCTCCGGCATGCGGATCACGTGCAGGCCTTCGGCGTTGTCGATGTTGGTCTTGGCATCGGCCAGCACATACAGCACACCGCCGCGCGCGCGCACTTCCTGCATGTTGCTCTTGAGCTTTTCCAGCAGCTCGTCGTTGGGCGCCACAGTCACCACCGGCATGGAACTGTCGACCAGCGCCAGCGGACCGTGCTTGAGTTCCCCAGCGGGATAGGCCTCGGCGTGGATGTAAGTGATCTCCTTGAGCTTGAGCGCCCCTTCCAGCGCGATCGGATAGTGCATGCCACGCCCCAGGAACAGCGCGTTCTGGTGCTTGGCAAAGTTCTCGGCCCAGCTGACCACCTGGGGCTCCAGCGCCAGCACCGACTGCAGGGCCACGGGCAGGTGGCGCATCGCCGTCAGGTACTCCTGCTCCTTGGCCTCGGTCAGCTTGCCCTTGGACTGGGCCAGCGCCAGGGTCAGCAGGAACAGGCCGGCCAGCTGCGTGGTGAAGGCCTTGGTCGACGCCACACCGATTTCCACGCCGGCCCGCGTGATGTAGGCCAGTTTGCACTCGCGCACCATGGCGCTGGTGGCCACGTTGCAGATGGTCAGCGTGTGCGCCATGCCCAGGCTCTGCGCATGGCGCAGGGCGGCCAGGGTGTCCGCCGTTTCGCCCGACTGGCTGATGGTGACCACCAGGGTCCGGGGATTGGGCACGCTGGTGCGGTAGCGGTATTCGCTGGCCACTTCCACGTTGCAGGGAATGCCGGCGATGCCTTCCAGCCAGTACTTGGCGGTGCAGCCGCTGTAATAGCTGGTGCCACAGGCCAGGATCAGGACGTTGTCGATCTCCTGGAACACCCGCCAGGCCGCCGTGCCATCGGCGCCGTCAAACAGCTCGGGGGCGATGTTGACGATGCCTTCCAGCGTGTCGCCAATCGCGCGCGGCTGCTCGAAGATTTCCTTTTGCATGTAGTGGCGGTAAGGGCCCAGCTCCACGGCACCGCTGTGCGCGTGCACGGTCTTGACCGGGCGCTGCTCGGGCAGCACGGCATGGCCACTCTTGTTGCTGATCCAGTAGCGGCCGGGCTGCAGGTCCACCAGGTCGCCCTCTTCCAGATAGACGATCTGGTCGGTCACGCCGGCCACGGCCATGGCGTCGCTGGCCAGGAAGAATTCGCTGTTGTCCTGACCCACGCCCAACACCAGGGGCGAGCCCGCACGCCCGCCGACCACGCGGTGCGGCTCGTCCTTGTGCATCACGGCAATCGCATAGGCGCCATGCAGCTGGGCGCGCGCCGCCTTCACAGCCTCGAACAGATCGCCGTCGTACAGGCTGTCCACCAGGTGGCAGACCACCTCGGTGTCGGTCTGGCTGGCAAAGATGTAGCCCTTGGCCTGCAGGTCGGCACGCAGCGCCTCGTAGTTCTCGATGATGCCGTTGTGCACCAGCGCCACCCGCGCGGGCTTGCCGCCGTCCACGGTTTCGCCCGGGCCATAGCTGAAATGCGGGTGGGCGTTGCGCACGGCCGGTTCACCGTGCGTGGCCCAGCGGGTGTGGGCGATCCCGGTCAGGCCCTGCAGGTCGTCGGTGGTGACCTGCTCCAGCAGCTCGGCCACGCGCGCCGTGCTGCGGGCGCGCTGCAGGCCCTGGCTGATGGGGCTGCCGGCCACCATGCGGTGCACGGCCACGCCGCACGAGTCATAGCCGCGGTACTCCAGGCGCTGCAAGCCTTGCACCAGCAGAGGAACGATGTTGCGCGTAGAAACGGCGCCGACGATGCCACACATAGGCGGAACTCCGAAAGGGTTGGAAGGTGGACCGATGCTAAAAGCATCGCCACAAAACTTATGATCTATTTTTCACAGTTTCAGAAATTAAATTTCATCAAAAATCATTCAAGAAATTTAATTCCAATTTTCAATGAAATATGAAATTCAAACACCTGATGGCAGCCTGGACCTGACCGATCTGCAGTTGCTGGACCTGCTGCAGCGCGACGCGGGGCAAAGCAATCTGCGCCTGGCCGAGCTGCTGCACATCTCGCCCCCGACCTGCCTGCGCCGGGTGCGCCGCCTGCATGCGCTGGGGCTGATCGAGCGCCAGGTCGCCATCGTGCGCCCTGAGGTGCTGGCCCCGCTGGTCGGCCACGGGCTGCAGGCCCTGATTGAGGTGACGCTGGAGCGCCAGCACGCCGAAGCGCTGCAGGCATTCGAGGCCCTGGCCGTGGCCGAGGATGGGGTGCAGCAGTGCTGGCGCGTCTCGCCCGGGCCTGATTTCGTGCTGGTCGTCGCCTGCCGCGACATGCCGGCCTACCTGGCGCTGTCGCAGCGGCTGTTCACCGCCCAGGGCAATGTGCGCAATGTGAAGAGCTTCTTTGCCACCCGGCGGGCCAAGTTCAGCCCGCACCTGCCGCCGCTGGCGCCACAAAACCCATAGCTGCCTGCGCAGGCAACAAGCGCGTCACAACCACTTTCGGCACAAATTCAGAGTGCGCCCGGCCAATCGATGCACACGGTGCAGCCGGCCTGCGGCTGGGCCTCGATGGCCAGCCGCGCCCCATGGCGCTGCGCCACGGTCTGCACCAGGGCCAGGCCACAGCCGACCCCGGGAAATTCTGCGTCCCGGTGCATGCGCTGGAACAGCTCCCCCAGGTGCTGGGCACGCTGGCGGTCAAAGCCCACGCCATGGTCCTGCACCTGCAGGCGCCACCAGCCATCGTCCAGGGGCTGGGCGCTGAGACGGACCACGGGCTGCGCCTGGCGGGCCGAGAACTTGACCGCGTTGTGCAGCACCGCCTCGGTCAGGGCCTGCAGCGCCGCGGCGTCGGCCATCACGGGCACCGGGGCCTCGGGCAGCGACCACTGCACCTGCGGGTGCGTCGCCTGCCAGCGCTGCGCCACATGCCGGGCCACCACGCCCCAGTCGATCAGGCCCAGGGCCAAGGGCGCCCGCGCCGCGTGCGAGACCTGGGCCATGCCGTCCAGCATGGCCGACATCTTGCGCGCCGACTGCTCCATGGTGGTGGTGAACTCGCGCGCATCGGCCACGGCGTCGGCGGCCTGGGGCGCAGCCGCCGCCAGTTCCTCCACCGATTCGCGCAGCAGCGGGGCGAACGACAGCACATGCCGCAGCGGCGCACGCAGATCGTGCGCCACGGCACGCATCCAGGCCTCGTGCGCGCCCTGCAACTGCGCCAGCTCTTGCTGCTGGCGCGCAATCACGGCCTGGGCCTCCTCCAGGGTCGACGGCAACACGGGGTGCATGGCGCCTCAGGCCTTGGGCTGCTTGGTGGGGCGCTGCCAGTTGGCAATCGACACCTGCTTGCCGCGCGCCACGTTCAGGGTGCCGGGCGGGGTGTTCTTGGTGATGGTCGAGCCACCGCCCACGGTGCCACCCGCGCCCAGGGTCACCGGCGCCACCAGCACGCAGTTGCTGCCCACGTGCACATCGGCCTCGATCACGGTGCGGTGCTTGTTGACGCCGTCGTAGTTGGCGGTGATGCTGCCGGCGCCGTAGTTCACGCGCTCACCCACCGTGGCATCGCCCAGGTAGGCCAGGTGGTTGGCCTTGGCGCCGTCGGCCAGGGTCGAGTTCTTGACCTCGACAAAGTTGCCGATGTGCACCTCGCGGCCCAGCTCGGCGCCGGGGCGCAGGCGGGCAAACGGGCCGACCAACGCCCCCTCGCCCACGCTAGCACCCAGCTTCTCGCCGTCGATGTGGGTGAAGGGGTGGATCACCGCGCCGGCGGCGATCTGGGCATTGCTGATGTGGCAGTAGGCACCAATGCGCACGCCCTCGCCCACCTCCACCCGGCCGGTGAAGATGCAGCCCACGTCGATCTCCACATCCTGACCGCAGCGCAACTGCGCCGGCGTGCCGCGCACGTCGTCGCGCAGGTCCAGGCGCGCCGGGTCGGCCAGGCGCACGCCCTGCTCCATCAGGGCATGGGCTGCGCGCAGTTGATGGGCACGCTCCAGCTCGGCCAGTTGCAAGGGGCTGTTCACGCCGGCGACCTGCACCGCGTCGGTGATGCGGTGTGCCACCACCTCCACCCCGTCGGCCACGGCCATGGCGACGATGTCGGTCAGGTAGTACTCGGCCTGGGCGTTGTGGTTGTTCAACTGGCCCAGCCACTGCGCCAGGCGCTGGGCCGGCACGGCCATGATGCCGCTGTAGACCTCGGTGATGGCACGCTCGGCCTCGCTGGCGTCCTTTTGCTCCACGATGCGCTGCACCGTGCCGGCGGCATTGCGCACGATGCGGCCATAGCCCGTGGGGTTGTCCAGCGACACCGTCAGCAGCGCCATGCGCTGGCCCGCAGCGGCGTCGACCAGCGCGGCCAGCGTGTCGGCCTGGGTCAGCGGCACGTCGCCCGACAGGATGACGACCATGCCGTCGCGCGCCAGCACCGGCACGGCCTGCTGCACGGCGTGGCCCGTGCCCAGCTGAGGTTCCTGGCGCACGAACTTCAGGTCCAAATGACTGTCAGCCCGCGCTGCGCCGGTGATGACTGCTTCCACTTCTGCAGCGCCATGGCCCGTCACCACCACGGCCGAGCGCGCCTGCAACTGCTGCGCCGTGTCCAGCACGTGCTGCAGCAAGGCCCGCCCCGCCAGCTTTTGCAGCACCTTGGGGGTGCGGCTTTTCATGCGGGTGCCTTTGCCGGCAGCCATGACGACGATATCCAGGGGGAGTGCATTCAGGGACATGGGACGCAATCAACTCACAGTGAAGCCAGACCAGCGCTGGCGATGGTCTTCGATTATCACGCGCCCGGCCGCCGCGACCGTCCCGTGGGACGCAGCCCACACCGCGCCGCCCGGCGTTTGATGTCCGTCAGACAGACGCTGCGCCAGCGCCCTGCCCCCATTGGAAGGCGCCGGCACTTTATGCATCCTGGGCAGGCGTTGTGCGCCGCAGGGCCACCCCACCCCATGTTTCACCGATTCGGAGAGCCCATGACCTTCATGCCGTGGTCCAGCGACTTGATGCTGGGCATCCCCCATGTTGACGACCAGCACCAGCACCTGGTGGCGCTGATCAACGCCCTGCACGACGAACTCGACAACCCCATCCCGGACCGCGCGGTGGTCGGCGAGGTGCTGGAGGGCCTGGTCGAGTACACGCACAACCACTTCATCGAGGAAGAGGTCATGTTCCAGCGCTACGGCTACCCGCAGGCGACGGCGCACACGGCCGAGCATGGCCAGTTCACCACCCAGGCCATGCACTGGCTGCTGCGTTTCGAGGCCGGGGAAGAGGTGGACCTGAAGGCCATGGCCTTTCTCAAGCACTGGCTGCTACACCACATCCTGCTGGAGGACCGCGCCTACGTGCCCTTTTTGCAGGCGGCCATCGCCCAGGCGGGTGCACCGGGCGCTATCACCAGCGAAGCACCCAGCGTTTGCTGAACGGCACTTTCCAAGGCCAAAGACCTTGAACACCTTTTTCAGCCAGCGCCAACCGCTCCTGGTTTTGAAAAAAACAAGGCGGCACCTGCTTCCAGATACCGCCTTCTGCCGCACACCCGGGGCCCCAGGGCGCCCCGCGCATCACGCCAGCGTCACACGCGCGAACTTGCGCTTCCCCACCTGCACCACGAAGGTGCCGGCGTCCAGCTTCAGGCCGCGGTCGCTGACCACGTTGCCATCCACGCGCACGCCGCCGCCATCGATCAGGCGGTTGGCTTCGCTGGTCGAGGGCGCCAGGTTGGCCTGCTTGAGCAAAGCGCCGATGCCCAGGGGCGCGCCGGACAGGCTCAGCTCGGGGATGTCGTCGGGAATGCCACCCTTGGAGCGGTTGATGAAATCCTGCTCGGCCGCATCGGCCGCCGCCGCGCTGTGGAAGCGCGTGGTGATTTCCTTGGCCAGGGCCACCTTGGCGTGCTTGGGGTTGCCGCCAGCGGCAATCTCGGCCTTCAGCTGGGCGATGTGTTCCAGGCTCTGGAAGGACAGCAGGGTGTACCAGTCCCACATCAGGTCGTCCGAGATCGACAGCACCTTGGCGAACATGGTGTTGGCATCCTCGGTGATACCGATGTAGTTGTTCTTGGACTTGGACATCTTGTGCACGCCGTCCAGGCCCACCAGCAGCGGCATGGTGAGCACGCACTGCTGCGCCTGCCCATATTCAGCCTGCAGATGGCGCCCCATCATCAGGTTGAACTTCTGGTCCGTACCGCCCAGTTCCAGGTCGGCCTGCAGCGCCACCGAGTCATAGCCTTGCAGCAGCGGGTACAGGAACTCGTGCAGGCTGATGGAGCTGCCTTCGGTGAAGCGCGTGTGGAAGTCGTTGCGCTCCATCATGCGGGCCACGGTGTACTTGGCTGACAGCTGGATCATGCCGCGCGCGCCCAGCTGGTCACACCATTCGCTGTTGTAGCGCACCTCGGTCTTGGCCGGGTCCAGCACCTTGGCGGCCTGGGTGTAATAGGTCTCGGCGTTCACCTTGATCTGCTCGGCCGTCAGCGGCGGGCGGGTGGAGTTGCGGCCCGAGGGGTCGCCGATCAGCGTGGTGAAGTCGCCGATCAGAAAGATCACCTGGTGGCCCAGATCTTGCAGCTGGCGCATCTTATTCAGCACCACCGTATGCCCCAGATGAATGTCCGGCGCCGTAGGATCCAGCCCCAACTTGATGCGCAAAGGCACGCCCGTGGCCTCCGAACGCGCCAGTTTCTGTGCCCATTCCTCCTGGGGCAGCAGCTCATCCACACCACGCAACGTGACTTCAAGCGCTTGTCTTACAGCCTCGGTGACCGGGTATGTTGTAACAGCATTTTGATTCATAAGGGTTTTTTCCAGCACGGGGGGTATTGCCCCCGCTATACTTCGGGCTCGATTGCAGTGACGAATTCTAGTCGGCCGGCCATTGGCATACAGCGCAATGGCAACTATGCTGACAGAAAGCGTATCCCGTCACTCACATGGTCGTTTGTCTTCTCAGGGTACGCGCCACTTCCGGGAACCATGTTTTGAATAACAGCCTAGTTTCTGCCGGCAGTGCTTTGCTTGCACAGCTGGCCCGGTCCATTCAGCGACACCCCAAGCGACTCACCGCAGCCATCGCCGCCCTCATGCTCAGCGCAGGCGGCGGCGCGTTTGCTGTGGCCTCGCTGGGTCCAGACCCCGCTGAACTGCCGGTTCGCACACTCACGCAGACCGTCCCCTCGTTGGTGGAAGGCAGTACGTTGGCGGACCTGACGGACCTCAACGATTTCTCGCTCTATCGCACCGACTACACCCGCGCCAGCGACACCGCCGAGTCCTTGCTGCAGCGCCTGGGCATTGCCGATCCGGGCGCCTCCGCCTTCCTGCGCAGCAATGAGCTGGCCCGCCAGCACCTGTTCAGCCGCAATGGCCGCCTGGTCTCCGCCGAAGCCAGCAACGACCACCAGTTGCGCAAGCTGACCGTGCGCTGGATCCAGGACGAAACCAGCCAGAACTTCGAGCGCCTGGTGCTGGAGCGCGATGCCAACGGCAAGTTCAGCGCCACCGTGTCCAGCGCACCACTGACCACCAGCACCCGCTTGGCGGGTGGCACCATCCACAGCAGCCTGTTCGCCGCGACCGATGCCGCCGGCCTGCCCGATGCCGTGGCCGTGCAGATCGCCGACATCTTTGAAGAGGTCAATTTCCACCGCTTGCACAAGGGTGACCGCTTCTCCGTCATCTACGAAACCCTGGAAGCCGACGGCGAATTCCTGCGCTCGGGCCGCGTGCTGGCCGCAGAATTCCACAACCGCGACAAGCTGTACCAGGCCATGTGGTTCCAGGAGCCCGGCAAGCGTGGCTCCTACTACGCCATGGACGGCTCCAGCTTGCGCCGCGCCTACCTGAGCTCCCCCGTGGAGTTCTCGCGCGTCAGCAGCGGCTTTGCCATGCGCATGCACCCCATCCACAACACCTGGCGCAAGCACCTGGGGACGGACTTTGCCGCCGCCACCGGCACCAAGGTACGTACCGTGGGCGACGGCGTGGTTGAGTTTGCAGGCTGGCAAAACGGTTTTGGCAATGTGGTGTTCATCAAGCACAGCAACAGCAGCCATGTCACCGTCTACGCCCACCTGAGCCGCATTGACGTCAAGAAGGGGCAGCCCGTGGAACAAGGCCAGTCGATTGGCGCAGTGGGCGCGACAGGCTGGGCCACCGGTCCGCACCTGCACTTCGAGTTCCGTGTCAACGGCGTCCACCAGGATCCCCAGACCGTGATCGCCAAGAGCGAAGCGAACGAAATTTCCGCCAAGGTGCGCCAGCAGTTCAAGCAGCACGCCGAATTCATGCACATGCAACTGGCTTCTGCCGAGCAGATCCGTCAAGCCAGCGCACAATAAGCCGCTGCGCGCAGTGACTCCCCAGGGCCTCCAGCGTGAGGCCCTTTTCTTTTCCCGAATGCAGCGTATGACGATGCCTGAACACTTTATTGGCCTGATGTCGGGCACCTCCCTCGACGGTGTCGATGGCGTGCTGGTGCGCTGGCAGGCGGACCAGCCATTGCAGGTCCTGGCCTACGCCAGCCAGCCTTTCCCAACCCCTTTGCGCCAGGAGCTGCTGGCCTTGAACAGCCCCGACGGCCTCAACGAGCTGCACCGTGCCGCCCTGGCCGGCAACGCGGTCAGCCGCGCCTATGCCGTGGTGGTGCAGCAGCTGTTGCAGCAGGCCGACCTGCCCCCCAGCGCGATCCGGGCGATTGGTGCCCACGGCCAGACCGTGCGCCACCAGCCCCAGCTGCACGACGGCACGGGCTACACCCTGCAACTGCAAAACCCCGCGCTGCTGGCCGAAGCCACGGGCATCACCGTGGTCGCCGACCTGCGCAGCCGCGATGTGGCGGCCGCCGGCCAGGGGGCGCCCCTGGTCCCGGCCTTTCACCAGGGCGTCTTCGCCGATGCGCAGGCCACCACGGTGGTGCTCAACATCGGCGGGATTGCCAACCTCAGCATCCTGCCGCCCAGCACCCAGGCCGATGCGGCCATCATTGGCTTTGACTGCGGCCCCGGCAACGCGCTGATGGACTGGTGGTGCCTGCAGCACACGGGCGCGGCCTATGACGACCAGGGCCGCTGGGCCGCCGGCGGTCAGGTGCACCCGGCCTTGCTGCAGCAGTTGCTGGCCGAACCTTTTCTGCAGCAACCGCCCCCCAAGAGCACCGGGCGCGACCTGTTTAACCCGCACTGGCTGCAGGCGCAGCTGCAGCGCGTGGCCGTCGAGATCCCGGCCCAGGATGTCCAGGCCACGTTGACCGCGCTGACCGCCCACAGCTGTGCCGATGCGGTGCGGCGCCACGCGGGGGCCCGCGGCCGCTTGCTGGTCTGCGGGGGCGGCGCATTGAATACCGAGCTGATGCGCCAGCTGCAGGCCCTGCTGCCGGCGTACACCGTCACCAGCACCGCCGCCCAGGGACTCCCCCCGCTGCAGGTGGAGGCTGCGGCCTTCGCTTGGTTGGCACGCCAGTGCCTGCAAGGCCTGCCGGGCAACCTGCCGACGGTCACCGGTGCCAAGGGGCCCCGGATTCTGGGCGCGATCTACCCCGCCTGAGCGGCACCGCGCGGGTGCGGGACCGTCTCAGCCCTCGGGGCGGTCGGGCGTGGGCGTGATGCGCTCGTCCGCATCCAGCTGGCTGAAGACCAGCGTGGCCGCCAACGTCATCGCCCCCACCGTGACGAAGGTGGCCTGCAAGGCCAGCAGCTTGTAACCCTCGCGGGCCTGCCACAGGTCGGCATAGCTGGCCAGCACCGCGCCCGCCACGGCCACACCCATGCTCATAGCCAGCATCTGCACCATGGACAACAGGCTGTTGCCGCTGCTGGCGGACTCGCCGGTCATGTCCTTGAGCGTGACCGAGTTCATGGCCGAGAACTGCATGGAGTTGATGCCACCGAAGATGAACAGCTGCAACAGGATCAACCACATCGGCTGCCCCGGATGTATCCAGCCCAGGCAGGCAATCATCAGCCCCAGCAGCAACGAATTCACCTGCAGCACACGCTTGTAGCCATGGCGCAGCACCGTGCGCACGGCCATGCGCTTGACCAGCATGCTGCCGATGACCATGGCCAGCATCATGCTGCCGGCATGGAACGGCGACAGACCCAGCCCCACCTGCAGCATCAGCGGCACCAGGAATGGCGCCGCGCCACTGCCCAGGCGCGCGAACAGATTGCCCATCAGGCCGACGCGCAGCGAGCGCACCTGGAACAGCGCCGGCGCAAACAGCGGCGTGGGCGTGCGCAGCGCATGCAGCCAGTAGGCCGCCAGGCTGGCCATGCCGAAGACCAGCAGCACCGTCACCAGCGCGCGCCCCATGCCGATGCCCGACAAGCCATCCAGGGCCAGCGACACCCCGACCATGCCCGTGGCCAGCAGGCTGAAGCCCACCCCGTCAAACGGCCGAGGCGGCTGTGCATCCGACTTGGGCATCCAGCGCCAGGCCGCCCAGATGCCGACCACCCCGACGGGCACATTGATCCAGAAAATCCAGTGCCAGGAGGCATATTCCACCAGCCAGCCGCCCAGGGCGGGGCCCAGCAGCGGCCCCACCTGCCCCGGGATGGCGATGAAACTCATGGCCCGGATGAAGGCATCGCGCGGATAGGCCCGCAGCACCGCCAGCCGCCCGACCGGCAGCATCATGGCGCCGCCCACCCCCTGCACCACGCGCGCCACCACCAGGAACTGCAGCGACGGAGCCAACGCGCACAGCACCGAGCCCAGCACGAACAAGGCCATGGCGGCGGTGTAGATGCGGCGCGTGCCAAACCGGTCCGCCACCCAGCCCGTGGCCGGGATCAGCATGGCCGTGGTCAGGGCATACGCCACGATCACCGACTGCATCTGCAGCGGACTTTCCCCCAGCGATGCGGCCATGCTGGGCAGGGCCGTGTTCAGGATGGTGGCATCCAGCGTCTGCATGAAAAAGCCGACCGCGACCAGCCACAACAGGCGTTCACTTGCCATGGAAGAAGTGGGGGGGACTGCGTTCATGGATAAAAAGATGAGCTGACTTCGCAGGCTGGATCAGGGCAAAACCCCAATTTGAATACAAAAAAGCCGCTGGAGGCAGCGGCTTCTTGGAAGGAGAGCGCGAATCCTGCAGATCCGCCACCTCGGGATCAGACCGAGAAGCTGGAACCGCAGCCGCAGGTGGTGCTGGCGTTGGGGTTCTTGATCACGAACTGCGCGCCCTGCAGGTCTTCCTTGTAGTCGATCTCAGCACCGATCAGGTACTGGTAGCTCATGGCATCGATCAGCAGCGACACGCCATTCTTGGTCATGGTGGTGTCGTCGTCGTTGGTGATCTCATCGAAGGTGAAACCATACTGGAAGCCGGAGCAACCACCGCCCTGCACAAAGACACGCAGCTTCAGATCGGGATTGCCTTCTTCCGCGATCAGATCCGCCACCTTGGCAGCCGCGCTGTCGGTGAAAACGATGGGATCAGGCATGTCTGTGACTTGTTGTTCGGCAACGGCGCTCATGGGGATACTCCGAGTGGTCTCTGAAATCGGCTCGAATGGTACTGCAATCCGCTCGGGAATTCGGTCCCCGGCGCGTTTGACGGCAGTGGCAGTGGGGGCATTGCCCAGACCCACTGTTGCCAGCGGACCACGGGACGTCATCCCACAAAAAAGCCGCCCGACCCGAAGGCCCAGCGGCTTTTTTGTGGCAAGGCCGTTCCGAAGAACAGCCTGCCGAGGTCTGAAACGAATTAACGCTTCGAGAACTGCTTGGCGCGACGTGCACCACGCAGACCGACCTTCTTACGCTCGACTTCACGGGCGTCGCGAGTCACGAAGCCGGCTTGGCTCAGTGCTGGCTTCAGGGCCGCGTCGTAGTCGATCAGGGCACGTGTGATGCCGTGGCGGGCAGCGCCAGCCTGACCGGATTCGCCGCCGCCGTGGACGTTGATCTGGATGTCGAATGCTTCGACGTTACCAGTCAGCACCAGAGGCTGCTTCGCAATCATGATGGAGGTTTCGCGGCCGAAGTACTGTTGAATGTCTTTGCCATTCACAGTGATCTTGCCGGAGCCCTTCTTCAGGAATACACGAGCGACGCTAGACTTGCGACGGCCGGTACCGTTGTTCCAATCACCAATCATTCAAGTCTCCTTAGATTTCCAGAGCCTTAGGCTGCTGTGCGGTATGGGGGTGCTCAGCACCGCCGTACACCTTCAGCTTCTTGATCATGGCGTAGCCCAGGGGACCCTTGGGCAGCATGCCCTTGACGGCCTTTTCCAGAGCGCGGCCAGGGAACTTAGCCTGCAGGTCGCGGAAGTTGGTGGCAGTGATGCCGCCGGGGAAACCGGAGTGACGGTAGTACACCTTGTCCAGGTTCTTGGTGCCAGTGACCTTGAGCTTGGAGGCGTTGATGATGACGATGTAGTCGCCGGTGTCAACGTGAGGTGTGTAGATGGCCTTGTGCTTGCCGCGCAGACGGAGTGCCACTTCGCTGGCGACACGTCCGAGCACCTTATCGGTGGCGTCAATCACAAACCACTCGTGTTGCACCTCAGCGGGCTTTGCGCTGAATGTAGACATGAGATTGCTCTTTCTAGAGGGTTTGGCGGATCCTTTTCCGCGGTCGGTGCTTCTTCTTGACTCCATCGCTGGAACAGGAAGCCTCTTAGGCGGGGACTGCCTGGGATCGCTCCCAAACACTTCGCCGCGGGACCCATAAAATCGCTGCGAAGCCCGCCATTATACAAAATAGCGTCCAATACGGCCATGCACCTTTGTCGGCATGTGGATTTAGGCACACGCGCACGAATCCCCAGACACTGGACCCCATCCCTGCGGCCCCGGGCCGCCTGCCCCGCTGCAGCCCGGCTGCCGCACTGCCAAGCAAAGAATTACGACCTATGTTCAGCTACCGCCACGGCTTTCACGCCGGCAACCACGCCGACGTCCTCAAGCACACCGTCCTGATCGCCGCCCTGCAGCACATGGCCCAGAAGGACACGGCCATCAGCGTGATCGACACGCACGCCGGCGCCGGCCTGTACCGCCTGGACGGCGACTTCGCCAGCACCAGCGGCGAGGCCAAGGACGGCATCGCCCGCCTGATCGACGTGCCCGAAGCACAGCTGACACCAGCCCTGCGCGCCTATGTGCAGACCGTGCGCAGCGTGAACCAGGGCAAGGGCGTGAAGACCTACCCCGGCTCGCCCTTCATCACCCACAGCCTGCTGCGCCCGCAGGACAAGCTGCGCCTGTTCGAGCTGCACCCGACCGACTGGCGCGCGCTGGACGGCAACATGGCACAGCTGGATGCCGGCAAGCAGGTGGAAGTACTGATGGAGGACGGCTTCACCGGCGTCAAGCGCTTCCTGCCCCCGCCCTCGCGCCGCGGCTTTCTGCTGTGCGACCCCAGCTACGAGATGAAGACCGACTACGGCCGCGTGATCAGCATGATCGAAGACGCGTTGGTGCGCTTTGCCACCGGCACCTACGCGGTCTGGTACCCCATCATCCCGCGCCAGGATGCGCACGACCTGCCCAAGCGCCTGAAGACCATCGCCACCAAGGCCGGCAAGGGCTGGCTGCACGCCACACTCACGGTCAAGGGCAGCAAGCTGCGCAGCGAGGTGAACGACTGGGGCAACACCACCGAGGCCAAGCGCCCCGGCCTGCCCGCCAGCGGCATGTTCCTGATCAACCCGCCGTTCACGCTGCGCGCGGCGCTGAAGGAAGCCCTGCCGCAGATGCAGCAACTGCTGGCCCAGGACAAGAACGCCACGCACACCCTGGAATACGGTGAGTAAACACGAACCAGGCGCGGCAAGGCCCCGGGGAGGTGCCCCCAGGCCGCGCCGCAGCAGGGCCACGGCCTGGCCAGGCACGCCGCACGGCAAGCGCAATAAGCGCGGCGAATCCTCTCGGACCGACTGCATGGCAGGTCCCAACGCTGCATAAAAAAGGAGCTGTCAGCGCTGTCTTTTCAAGGATTTCAGGACCCAAAGACCATGAAATCCAAGAATGACAAGCGCTGACAGCTCCTTTTTTTCACCCACGCCCGGGCGGCACGCTGGACGCGCCGGTGATCCCCCTCAGTTGTTGGCCGCCAGCAGCGCCTCGGGGCAGCTGTCCTGGCCGTCGTCCAGCTTGTAGATTTCCACGGTCTTCACACCCTTACCCAGCATGCCGAGCTCCTCGGCCGCGGCCTTGCTCAGGTCGATCACGCGGTTCTTGGCGAACGGGCCCCGGTCGTTCACGCGCACCACCACGGCCTGGCCGGTGCTCTTGCTGCGCACGCACAGCTGGGTGCCGAATTCGTAGGTGGGGTGGGCTGCGGTCAGCTCGTACTGGTTGAAGCGCTCGCCGTTGGCCGTCTTGCGGCCATGGAAGCCCGGGCCGTACCAGGAGGCAATGCCCTGCTGATCCACCTCGGGCAGCTCCAGGTCGTACAGGCTTTGCTGCACGGCCTTGGCGGGATCGCCCAGGCGATCGGGACGCAGCGCAGGCGGCGCCATGCGGGCCAGGGCTTCAGAGCCGGTGCGGCCGCTGGCGCGCGGTGCGGTGCTGGTGACGGAAGGGACACTGACCGAAGCCGCCTCGGTGGCCGGGGGCAGCGGTGCGCAGGCGCTGAGCAGCGAGGCCAGCAGCACGGAAGCCGCATGCCAGGCGCTGCGGCGCAGCGAAAACTTCAGATACACATTGGCGGTGGCAGCAGGCTGGCACGCAAGTGCGGACATGGTCTAACCCTTCTCACGGTGAGCGCTCAAAAAGCCGCACCACAGGGTCAGGGTCACGCACAAGCCGGTTTACAGGCCCAAACGGTCACACAGCTCCAAAGTGGCAGCGCTCTGGTTCATCGTATAAAAGTGCAAGCCGGGTGCGCCTTGGTCGCGCAGCTGCTCGCACAAGCGAGTGACCACGTCCAGACCGAAGGCCCGGATGGAGGTCACGTCGTCCCCGTAGGCCTGCAGGCGCAGGCGGATCCAGCGGGGAATCTCAGCGCCTGTCGCATCGGAAAAGCGCATGAGTTGGGAGGAATTGGTGATCGGCATGATACCCGGAACCACCGGAGCCGACACGCCAAGTGCTTGAATCCCCTCGACAAAACGAAAATAAGCGTCCGCATTGTAGAAATATTGGGTGATTCCGGAGTTGGCGCCGGCCTGGATTTTTGTAGCAAAAGCTTTCAGGTCCGCCTCGGGCGAGCGGGCCTGGGGGTGGGTCTCGGGGTAGGCCGCCACCTCGATGTGGAACCAGTCGCCGAACTCGCGGCGGATGAAGGCCACCAGGTCGCTGGCGTAGTGGAATTCACCGCCCAGGCCATAGCCGCTGGGCAGGTCGCCGCGCAGCGCCACGATGCGCCGCACCCCCATGTCCTGGAGCTGCTGCAGCTCCGCGCGCACCTTGTCGCTGGTCGCGCCGATGCAGGAAAAGTGCGAAGCCGCCTGCATGCCTTCGGCCTGGATGTCGCGCACCATGCTGAAGGTGCCGGCCTGCGTGGAGCCACCCGCGCCATAGGTTACCGAGCAGAACTCGGGCTTGCGCGCGTACAGGTCCTGGCGCACCTGCACATGCTTGGCCGCGCCTTCGGGCGTCTTGGTGGGAAAAAACTCGAAGCTGATGGGGAAGCTGCTGGGGTTTGCGTTTACCACGTTCATCTCTCCTCGCCTGCCCTCCCGGCAGGCTGTTGGCGGTCTGGGGTCACGGCCAGGGGCCTGCAGTCATGCGGCCCCCGGGTTCCACCGTCAGTATTTCTTGGTGTTCTTGCGCTTGGGCCGGGCCGGGCCGGGGACGTTGTAGCCGTCTTCCTCGTCGTCGATCACGTCGATGCGCTTGAGCTCGCGCAGCACCGTGCGCGACACGCGCTTGGCGGCCGGCGCGGCGGGCTGATCGGGCAGGGGCTCGCCCAGGTCCTTGATGGTCTGGCCTTGCACCGCATGGATGAAGAACTCACGGTTGCCGTCGCCACCTTCGATGGCGGATTCCATCCAGGCCTTGACCTCCAGACCCAGCTCGGTCAGGCAGGTGCGCACGCGCTCTTCCACTTCCTGGAAGTGGGCCGGCTCGCGCACGATGCCGCCCTTGCCGATCTGGCCAGGCTGCAGTTCGAACTGGGGCTTGACCAGCATCAGCAACTGGCCGTGCGGCTTGAGCAGGCGCACCACGGCGGGCAGCACCAGGGTCAGCGAAATGAAGGACACATCGCCGGTGACGAAGTCGAACAGGGGCGTGGTGTCCACCTCGGCGTATTCCGCCTTGCGGCGGCGCTCGGTCGGCACGGTGCCCTCTTCGCGCGCCTTGGCCTTGGCCGCGCGCTCGGCCTTGAAGGCCTCGATGTCGCTGTCCTTGGCGTCATTGCTGTCGTCGTAGTCCTCGTCGACCTGGCCGCCGTTGCGCATCCAGGCGTAGGGCGCCTTGGGCTGGGTGTCGTTGTCTTCTTCCTCTTCCCAGCGCTCGGAGATCACTTCTTCGCAGGCGTCTTGCAGCACCTCGGCGGTCATGGCGCGGGCGTTCATGCCCTCCACGCAGACCACGCGCACATCGGCGCGCAGGCGCTCGTGCAGCTGGCCGTGACCCACGTCCACGCCGATCACCTGGGCCGCACCGCGCTGCAGCAAGCAGTCGGTGAAGCCGCCGGTGCTCTGGCCCACGTCCAGGCAGCGCAGGCCGTCGACCTTCAGGCCGGTGGCCTCCAGCGCGCCTTCGAGCTTCAGGCCGCCGCGCGAGATGTACTTGGCCTCGGCGTTGTCGAGCAGCTTGAGCTCGACGCCCGCGGGAATGTCGTCACCGTTCTTGGCAACCTTCTTCCACGGGGCCAGTGGCGTCAGGCGCCATTCCACGCCCGAAGCGATCAGGCGCTGCGCTTGGGAGCGGGTGGTGGCGTAGCCGTGGTCCACCAAAAATACATCTGCGCGCATAGCGTCTTTCCTTTAATACTCAAACAGGCCCCGAGCGCACATCCAGTCTGCACATGCAGCTATCAAAAATGGATATGTACCCGGGGCAGAGCCACGGCCCCTGCCGCGGCTCCGGTCCGCCATGATCAGTAGCGGTAGGTGTCAGGCTTGTAAGGGCCTTGCTTGTTCACACCGATGTAGGCGGCTTGCTCATCGGTCAGCTCGGTCAGCATGGCGCCGACCTTCTTCAGGTGCAGGCGCGCGACCTTTTCGTCCAGGACCTTGGGCAGCACGTAGACCTTGCCGGTTTGGTACTCGGCCGGCTTGGTGAACAGCTCGATCTGGGCGATGGTCTGGTTGGCGAACGAGGACGACATCACGAAGCTGGGGTGGCCGGTGGCGCAGCCCAGGTTCACCAGGCGACCCTTGGCCAGCAGGGTGATCTTCTTGCCGTCGGGGAAGGTGATCTGGTCCACCTGGGGCTTCACTTCTTCCCACTGGTACTGCTCGATCGAAGCCACGTCGATTTCGTTGTCGAAGTGACCGATGTTGCAGACGATGGCCTGGTCCTTCATGGCCACCATGTGCTCGTGGCGGATGATGTCCTTGTTGCCAGTGGTGGTCACGAAGATGTCAGCCTTGTCGGCGGCGTACTCCATGGTCACGACCTTGTAGCCTTCCATGGCGGCCTGCAGGGCGTTGATGGGGTCGATCTCGGTCACCCACACTTGGGCCGACAGCGCGCGCAGGGCCTGGGCCGAGCCCTTGCCCACGTCACCGTAGCCGGCCACGCAGGCGACCTTGCCGGCGATCATCACGTCGGTGGCGCGCTTGATACCGTCCACCAGGGATTCGCGGCAGCCGTACAGGTTGTCGAACTTGGACTTGGTCACCGAGTCGTTGACGTTGATGGCGCGGAACAGCAGCGTGCCCTTGGCACTCATTTCGTTCAGGCGGTGCACGCCGGTGGTGGTCTCTTCGGTCACGCCGATGATCTGGGCCGACTTGCGGGTGTACCAGGTGGGGTCCACGGCCAGCTTGGCCTTGATGGCGGCAAACACGATGCGCTCTTCTTCCGAGCCGGGGTTGGCCAGCACGGACAGGTCCTTCTCGGCCTTCTGGCCCAGGTGCATCAGCATGGTGGCATCGCCACCATCGTCCAGGATCATGTTGGGGCCTTCGCCTTCGGTGCCGGCGGCGCCGAATTCGAAGATGCGGTGGGTGTAGTCCCAGTAGTCTTCCAGCGATTCACCCTTGATGGCGAACACGGGCGTGCCGGTGGCGGCGATCGCAGCGGCAGCGTGGTCTTGCGTCGAGAAGATGTTGCACGACGCCCAGCGCACATCGGCGCCCAGGGCCTTCAGCGTTTCGATCAGCACGGCCGTCTGGATGGTCATGTGCAGCGAGCCGGTGATGCGCGCGCCCTTCAGGGGCTGGGCTGCAGCGAACTCTTCGCGGATGGCCATCAGGCCGGGCATTTCGGTTTCGGCAATCCTGATTTCCTTGCGGCCCCAGTCGGCCAGGGAAATGTCGGCGATTGCGCGGTCTTGGGTATTGCTCATGGTTTCTCCGGTGCGGAAAACAACTTGAAAAAACCACGTTCTGGGGATTGGGGGCTGATGACAGAGGCCTCACCGCACAGAAAGCGTGGGTGAGCGTCGTTGCCTAGGAGCGAGGCCGCGTGACCACGGTCTGCTGCCCTTCCGAGCCTCACGGCACCGCCCATCGGGTGCACGCTGCAACGCTCCTCGGAAGGAAAAGAGGGCCAGATTGTAATCGAGCCCTGGCCGGCGTGCCAGGCTCAGGCCGCGGCAGGGGGAGCGATGCGCAGGGGAATCGTCACCGGCCCGTCGTTGACCAGGTGCACCTGCATGTCGGCGCCAAACTCGCCGGTCTGCACCACGGGGTGCAGGCGCCGGGCCTGCTGCACCACATGCTCGTACAGGCGCCGCCCCGCCTCGGGCCGTGCCGCCTGGGTGAAGCTGGGCCGGTTGCCGCCGCTGGCATCGGCCGCCAGCGTGAACTGGCTGACGATGAGCAGCCCGCCGCCCACGTCCTGCACGCTGCGGTTCATCTTGCCCTCGGCGTCGCTGAAGATGCGCAGCTTCAGAACCTTGACCAGCAGCTTGTCGGCCTCCTGCTCGGTGTCGCCCTGCTCGGCACACACCAGGGCCAACAGGCCCACGCCGATCCGCCCCACCACCTGACCGTCGATTTCGACATGCGCGGCGCGCACGCGTTGCAACACAGTGATCACACCAATCTCACAATTTCATAGCTGCCTGCGCTCGCCCTATCTGGCAATTCAGGCCAAAACACCCCAGAAGCCAATCCCTGGGCGCGCAGACAGCTGCGGTTTTCAATGGCACCGCCGTTGGTCCGGGAGACCCGGCACAAACTGTTCCAACGGCAGCGATCGGCGGCGCGCCTTGCCGTAACGCAAAACGCAGTCACCGGGCTTTGGGTATACCCACGGCTCTTCTTGCATGGATGGTGATTGTCCATGCAAGCCGGGCCTTGCGCCCGCTCGCCACCACCGCCCTTCTCAAGCCCATCTGTCTCATGAGCAACGTGCCCCCACGTGCCCCCCTCGTTCCGCCGCACGACCTGCTGCACGCCGTGGCCGTGGCCACCGGCACGCCCATGGCCTACCTGCAATGGCCGGGCGGACGGTGCATCTGGGCCACCGCCACCTACGCCCGGCTGCTGGAGATGCCCAGCCAGGAGCTGCTGGACAAGGCGCCGCAAAGCTATCTGTCCCCCTGCACCTGGAACGAGTGGAAGTGCGAGCTGGAACGCCTGGCCGACAGCCCGCAGCCCGGCACCAGCCTGCAGACCCCGCTGCGCTTTGCCCGCCAGCAGGCCGTCCCCACCCAACTGGTGGCCGACGTGCAACACGGCGCGGTGCGCGCCATCGTGGTGATTCCGCTGCAGGACCTGTCGCACACCGACGCCCTGCAGATGGTGCAGGACAGCGACACGCGGCTGCAGCGCTACGCCCGCGCCACGCGGGAGGCCATCATCTTCTTCCGCCAGGGCCGGGTGTTCGACGCCAACCCGGCCGCCATCGCCCTGACCGGCTACCCGCTGCACCAGCTGCTGGACCGCCCGGTGGTGCACCTGCTGCCCCACGTGCTGCGCGCCGAGGCCCAAAGCCTGATCGACCAAGGCACGGAGCACGCCCACGAAACCCGCCTGCTGCACCACGGCGGCCAGGAACTGGACGTGGAAATCGCCGTTCACCTGCTGCCCGAGGATGGGGACACCTACGGCATGCTGGTGCTCAACGACATCACCGAGCGCAAGCGCGCCGAGGCCGAGGTCTACTTCCTGGCCAACCACGACCCGCTGACCCGCCTGCCCAACCGCCAGGGGCTGATGCAGCAGTTGCGCCAGGTGCTGCTGCAGGCCGAGCGTACGCAGCAGCACATTGCCGTGCTGTACGTGGACCTGGACCGCTTCAAGGACGTCAACGACTCGCTGGGTCACGACGCCGGGGACAAGCTGCTGATCGATGCCGCACGCCGCATGCGCAGCAAGGTCCACCCCGACGACTTGGTCGCCCGGCTGGGCGCCGACGAGTACGTGCTGGTGCTGGCCTCGCCGCTGACTGCCTGCCAGCCCGACTGCATCCTGCGTGAACTGCGCTTCGCGCTGAACAAGCCCTATGTGCTGCCCAAGGAGGCGGTGAACCTGCCGGCCTCGATCGGCGTCAGCATCTACCCCGAGGACGGCAGCACGGCCGAGGAGCTGATGCTCAACGCCAGCGCCGCCATGGAGGCCGCCAAAAGCCTGGGCCAGGGCCACCTGCAGTACTACAGCGCCCACCTGCAGGTGCGCCCCAGCCGCCTGCTGGTGCAGGACCGCCTGCTGCGCGAGGCCGTGGCCAATGACCAGGGGCTGGTGCTGCACTTCCAGCCACTGTGGAACCTGGCCACCAACCGACTGGAGGGCTTCGAGGCCCTGGTGCGCTGGCAGCACCCGCAGCGCGGCCTGCTGCCGCCGGCCGAGTTCATCGGCTTTGCCGAGGCGCGGGGCCTGATCTCCCTGGTCGACCGCTGGGTGATGCGCGCCGCCTGCAAGCAGCTGCGCGCCTGGCGCGATGCCGGCCTGCCGCCCGTGGTGGTGGCGGTGAACATGTCCGCCACCGAATTCAACCAGCGCACCCTGGTCGAGGAGGTGCAACTGGTGCTGGCCGACACCGGCATCGACCCGCAATGGCTGGAGATCGAGCTGACCGAAACCACACTGATGAAGCAGTCCGAGCATGTGCTGCACACGCTGCAGGCGCTGCGGCAACTGGGCGTGCGCCTGTCGATCGACGACTTTGGCACCGGCTACTCCTCGCTGGCTTACCTCAAGCGCTATCCGCTGGACAAGATCAAGATCGACCGCTCCTTCGTCAAGGACACGCCCCAGGATGCCGACGACGTCAGCCTGATCCAGGCCATCATCCAGATGGGGCGCAGCCTGAACCTGCGCACGGTGGCGGAAGGGGTGGAAACCAAGGCGCAGTGGGACATGCTGCAGGCCATGCACTGCGACCTGATCCAGGGCTATTACCTGGCCCGCCCGATGGCGGCCGAGGAGGCGCTGCGCTGGCAGCAGCACCGCTGTCAAATGAGTGCGCCACAATGAGGCATGGCACACACCCCTGTTTCATATTTCACCCTGGCGTCCGAGCCCACCGTCTTTGCCCGCGCCCAGGATGCGCTGGCACAGCTGCAGCGGCTCTACCAGCAACAGATCGACCATTTGCGCAAGGCCATGCAGGCCTATGTGGAAGGCCAGGATTTCCCGCAGCCCGTGCGGGCCTGGTACCCGCTGCTGCGCATCCAGGCCCACAGCGTGCGCCGGCCGGAATCGGGCCTGGCCTTCGGCTTCCTGGACCATCCCGGGGTCTATGAGACCACCATCACCCGGCCCGACCTGTTCGGCCACTACCTGCTGACGCAGCTGAGCCTGCTGGAGCGCAACCACGGCGTGCAGTTCGAGGTCAGCCTCAGCACCCAGCCCATCCCCATCCACTTCTCGTTCGCGGACAACGACCACGTCGAAGGCAGCCTGAGCGCGCAACGGCGCCAGTACATGCGCGAAGTGTTCGACCTGCCGGACCTGGCCGCCATGGACGACGGCATCGCCAACGGCACCTGGCAGCCGCGCCCCGGCGGGGCGTTGCCGCTGTCGCTGTTCACCGCCCCGCGCATCGACTACTCGCTGCACCGCCTGCGGCACTACACGGGCACGGCACCCGAGTGGTTCCAGAACTTCGTGCTGTTCACCAACTACCAGTTCTACATCGACGAATTCATCCGCCTGGGCCATGCCGAGATGGCCAGGCCGGACAGCGAGTACATCGCCTTCATCGAGCCCGGCAACGTGGTCACCCGCCGCGCCGGCCTGCCCGCCGAGGACGTGGACAGGCTGGGCGCCCCCCCGCCCCGGCTGCCGCAGATGCCGGCCTACCACCTGGTGCGCGCCGACCGCAGCGGCATCACCATGGTCAACATCGGCGTCGGTCCGGCCAATGCCAAGACCATCACCGACCACATCGCCGTGCTGCGCCCGCACGCCTGGATGATGCTGGGCCACTGCGCGGGCCTGCGCAACAGCCAGCGCCTGGGCGACTACGTGCTGGCCCACGCCTACGTGCGCGAGGACCACGTGCTGGACGAGGAGCTGCCGCTGTGGGTGCCGATCCCGGCGCTGGCCGAGATCCAGCAGGCGCTGCAACAGGCGGTGGCTGACGTGGCCCAGGTATCGGACGACGACCTCAAGCGCATCATGCGCACCGGCACCGTGGCCAGCACCGACAACCGCAACTGGGAGCTGCTGCCCGACAACCTGCCGCAGCGCCGCTTCAGCCAGAGCCGCGCCGTGGCGCTGGACATGGAGTCGGCCACAATTGCGGCCAACGGCTTCCGTTTCCGCGTGCCCTACGGCACACTGCTGTGCGTCAGCGACAAACCGCTGCACGGCGAGATCAAGCTGCCGGGCATGGCCAACCACTTCTACCGCGAGCGCGTGGACCAGCACCTGCGCATCGGCATGCGTGCCGTGGAACTGCTGCGCGACGGTGGAACGCAACGCCTGCACAGCCGCAAGCTGCGCAGCTTTGCCGAAGTCGCCTTCCAGTAAAAACACAGCGCCCCACACCCATGCCCCAGCTGGACTTCGCTTCGATGGCCATCCTGATCGCCATCAACCTGGCTGCCATCGGCCTGGCCCTGCCCTGGGCCATGGGCTCCCCGGTCAGCCCGGCAGCACGGCACGTACAGCGCTACTTTCTCCTGCAAGCCCTGGGCTGGTCCTTGATCCTGGTCGCCAGCCGCATCCGCGGCACCTTCTGGGACCCGGTACTCAGCCTGTCCGCCACCTGCGCAGCAGCCGCCGCCCAATGGCAGATGGCCCAGGCCCTGCAATGCTGGCTGGGACCACGGCCCCTGCGTTGGCTGGTCATCGGACTGGCCATCCTGGGGCCGCTGGGTTTTGCCTGGTGGCTGCACGACATCCCGACACGGCTGGCGTGGTACAGCCTCTACCATGGCACCAGCGTCGCCTGCCTGGGCTGGATGTGCCTGCACCCCCTGCGTCCGGTGGCCCGCGGCTGGCGCTATCTGATGGCCGCCTGCGCCACCACGATGAGCCTGGGGCTGCTGGCACGCGCCTACCTGGCGTACTACACCCCCTGGCTGCGGGAATTCGCCCACGACTCCGCCGCCAACTACCTGTTCGCCATCCTGGCCCAGCTGTGCAGCAGCCTGGCGCTGGTCAGCATGCTGGTGGCCTGGCGCGACGAGACCAACCAGAAATTGCGTGACATGGCCTTGACCGACCAGTTGACTGGCCTGGCCAACCGCCATGCGCTGCTGCAAACCGCACCGCGCATGCAGTCCCTGGCACAGCGCCAGCATCTGCCGCTGGCGGTGGTGTTGCTGGATCTGGACCACTTCAAGAACGTGAACGACCAGTATGGTCATACCACTGGCGACCACGCCTTGCAGCTGGTCGCCAAGGTTTTGCACGCCGAGATGCGCCCCAACGAGATGGCATCGCGCTGGGGCGGCGAAGAGTTCTGCTTGTTGCTGCATGCCGATGCGGATGGCGTGCAAAGCTTCTACCAACGCTTCAGCGCCGCGCTGCTGCAACGCGCGCAGCAGGAACTGGGCTTTGCCCTGCACATCAGTGCGGGCTGTGCCCTGCAGACCGACAGCGATCAAAATTTGGATCAGTTGCTGCAACGGGCCGACACCGCCTTGTACCAGGCCAAAAGCCAGGGCCGCCGGCGCCTGGTGTTCGGCACGGTGGTGGAGCGGCCGCAACCGCCCACGGCCCTCAGTCCGGCGCAGACGCCCGCCTGAAGCCGCGACGGAGCGCGGCGAAAGGCGACGCTCAGTCCTGCGCCAACGCTGGGTGCTGCGCTGCCACAGGCTGCCCGGCCAGCAAGGCAGCCGCTTCCTTGGCCGCAATGCGCCCCTCGTCGGTGGGCACCACCCACACCTCCACGGCACTGTCCGGGGCATGGATGGCATAGGCCCCCTGGCCGTTGGCGGCCTGGTTGCGCTGCTCGTCCATGCGGATGCCCAGCCAGCTCAGGCGCTCGCACACCTGGGCGCGCAGCACAGCATCGTTTTCGCCAATGCCGCCGCTGAAGGCGATGGCATCCAGCCCGCCCAGGCAGGCGACCAGGGCGCCGGTCTCGCGGATCACCCGGTGCGTGAACTGGTCGATGGCGCGTTGCGCCGGGGCGCTGCCATCGGCCCGCAGCTTGCGCATGTCGGCCGAAATGCCGGACACGCCCAGCAGCCCGCTTTGCTTGTAGAGCAGCTTTTCGATCTGGGCATGGGTCCAACCCTGCTCCATCAGGTACAGCAGCACCCCGGCATCGAGCGAGCCGCTGCGCGTGCCCATCATCAGGCCATCCAGCGCCGAAAAGCCCATGGTGGTGGCCACGCTACTGCCGGCCAGGGCCGCGCACAGGCTGGCACCATTGCCCAGGTGGGCCATCACCACCCGGCCGCGCCCGCGGATGGTGTGCATCTGCAGCACCGACATGATGTACTGGTAGGACAGCCCATGGAAACCGTAGCGGCGCACGCCCTGCTCCTGCAGCGCTTGCGGCAGGGCGAAGGCAAAGTCCACCTCGGGCATGCTGGCGTGGAAGGCCGTGTCGAAGCACGCGACCTGTGGCAGCTGGGGAAACGCCGCCCGGAACTGGCGGATGCCCTCCAGGTTGTGCGGCTGGTGCAAAGGCGCCAGCGAGTTGAAGCGCGCCAGCTGCGCCAGCACCTCGTCGGTCACCAGCGCCGGCCCCGTGAACACGCCGCCGCCATGCACCACGCGGTGAGAGACGGCCTGGATGTCCGGTGCCGCCTCCAGGCGGTGCACCAGGGCCCGCAGGCTCTGCAAGGCACTTTCAAAAGAAGAGCTGCCAGCGCTGACTGCAAGCGGCTCAGAGTGCTTTTTTCCTAAATATACCCAGTCCATGACGGGCGTCCCCTGGGGCTCCAGCCCCTGGATGCAGCCCGACAGGACATAGGGCTGCACCTGCCCTTCCTGCAGCGGGTGCAGGGAAAACTTCAGGGACGAGGAGCCGGCGTTCACCGCAAGAATGGCCATGTGCGTGTCTCCTGGCTGGGGTCAGCCCTGCTTCCAGGCGTTGGCCGCCTGCTGTTGGCGCCGGTCATGGGCGGAAAGCACCGCCAGCACGCACGAGGCCACGCGGGCCTGTGGGCCGTCGGCACGGCTGGTCAGGGCAATCGGCACCCGGGCGCCGAGCACCAGCCCGGAACCCGAGGCACCGGCCAGGTACTCCAGCTGTTTGGCCACCATGTTGCCGCTTTCCAGGTCGGGCACGGCCAGGATGTCAGCCTGCCCCGCCACCTCGGAGGCAATCCCCTTGATGCGCACCGCGTCCATGGAGATGGCGTTGTCGAAGGCCAGCGGGCCGTCGAGCTGCGCCGCCGTGATCTGGCCACGGTCGGCCATCTTGCACAGGGCCGCGGCGTCCAGCGTGGAAGGGATACTGGGCGTCACGGTTTCCACGGCCGACAGGATCGCCACCTTGGGCACGGCCGTGCCCAGAACGCGCGCGAAATCGATCGCGTTCTGGATGATGTCGGCCTTTTCCTGCAGCGTGGGGCGGATGTTGATGGCTGCGTCCGTGATCAGCAAGGGCTTGCTGTACAGCGGCACATCGAAGCGGAACACGTGCGACAGGCGGCGGCCCGTGCGCAGGGCCGGCTGCGCCAGCACGGCCTTGAGCAGCTCGTCGGTGTGCAGGCTGCCCTTCATCAGGATTTCCACCTGCTGGCTGGCCGCCATGCTGGCCGCCAGTTCGGCCGCCGCATGGCTGTGCTCCACTGCATGGATTTCCACGCCATCCAGGTTGATGCCGGCCTGCTCCGCCGCACGGCGGATGCGGCCTTCGGGGCCGATCAGCACCGGCACGATCAGGCCGTGGCGTGCCGCGTCCATGGCACCGCTGAGCGATCCTTCGTCACAGGGGTGGACCACGGCGCAGCGCACCGCCGGCAGCGGCTCTGCGCGCGCCAGCAAGTCCTTGAGGCGGGCCTCCGGGTCGAACAGCTGGATCTGCGGCGCATGCACCGTGGGCACCTTGACCTTCTGCGTCGGCGGCATCAGCTTGGCTTCGCCCTTGAGCACCACTTCGCCCTTCTGGTTGGTGACCAGGCAGTCCATCTTGACGCGCTTTTTCTCGTCGTCCTTTTCGGTCACCGTCGCCACCACGGTCAGGGTGTCACCGATGCGCACCGGCTTGGTGAACTTCAGCTCCTGGCCCAGGTAAATCGTGCCGGGGCCGGGAAACTGGGTGCCGAACAGGGCAGAGATCAGCGCCGCGCCCAGCATGCCATGCGCGATCACGCCGTGGAACATGGTGGCGTCGGCATATTCGGCGTTCAGGTGGGCGGGGTTGATGTCCCCGGACACGGCCGCAAAGGCCTGGATGTCCTCCAGCGTCACGGTGCGCAGCAAACGGGCGCTCTGGCCGACTTCGAGCTCGTCGTAGGTGACGTTTTCCATCCATTCCATCACAGGGGCTTGGGTGTTCATGGGTTTCTCCGGTCGACCGGCGCCGGGGCGCCGGTGCAGTTCTGCAAAAGCCAAAAATCCAGGGGAATCTTCAGTCCACGGCGTGGACGCCGCCGTCCACATAGATGGTCTGGCCCGTCATGCCGGAGGCGGCATCCGAGCACAGGAAGGTGCTGAGCTGGGCAATCTCTTCCAGCGTGACCAGCCGCTGCAGCGGCGCCTTGGCCTGGGCCGAGGCCATCAGGCCATCGAAGTCGGCGATGCCCGAGGCGGCGCGCGTCAGGATCGGGCCGGGCGAGACCGCATGCACGCGGATGTTCTTCGGCCCCAGCTCCATGGCCATGTAGCGCACCATGGACTCCAGCGCGGCCTTGACCGGGCCCATCAGGCCATAGTTGGGCACGGCCTCGCCGGAGCCCAGGTAGCTCATCGACAGCATGCTGCCGCCGTCCGGCATGTGCGGCGCGCACAGCTTGGCCAGCTCCGCAAACGAGTGGCAGGAGACGCTGATCGCCCGCGCAAACCCTTCGCGCGAGCTGTCCACCACATCGCCGTGCAGATCGTCCAGCGGGGCCCAGGCGATCGAGTGGATCACGAAGTCCAGCTTGCCCAGCTTGCGCACGGCGTGCTCCACCAGGGCTTCGAGCTGGCCGGGCTCTTCCACGTTGCAGTTCACCAGGTCGACACCGATGGGGTCGGTCAGCGGCGTCACCCACTTGCGGGCCTTGTCGTTCAGGCACGAGGCCACCACCTCGGCGCCCTGGGCGCGGGCCTGCGCCGTGCACCCCCAGGCGATCGAGCGATCGTTGGCCACACCCAGCACCAGTCCTTTTTTACCTGCCACGCTGAATGCATGGGCTGCGTTGTTCTGCATCCTCTCTCCCTCTCGTGCGCCTGGGCGCTGTAGCTATGAAAAACGGGGGCCTGGCACACGGTGGCCAGGCCCGTAGGGGGAATGCGCTCCGCCGTCAGTCGGCGTAACGCACCATGACGTACTCGCCCGGGGCTTCGCACACCACGTGCTCGGCCCGGATCGGCTGGGCCTTCATCGGTGCGCCCGAGCGGGCCTTGATCCAGGCGTCCATGGCCTCCCACCAGGAGCCCTGGACCACCGGCGTGCGCGCGGCCCAGTCGTCGGGATCGGTCCAGCCATGGCCCTCTTCCACGCTGGCGATCTGGTAGCTGCGCCGTGGCCGGCCGGGCTCGGAGACGATGCCGGCGTTGTGCCCGCCGGCGGCCAGCACGAAGGTGACGTGCGTGTCGGTCTGCAGGTGGATCTTGTAGACCGACTTCCAGGGCGACACATGGTCGCGCGTGGTGCCCACCACCATCATCGGTGCCGCGATGTCCATCAGGGCCACAGTCGACCCGGCAAAGCGGTACTGCCCCGATGCCAGCGCGTTGTTCAGGAACAGCGACGTCAGGTACTCGTTGTGCATGCGCGCGGGCAGGCGAGTCTGGTCGGCATTCCAGCTCATCAGGTCGAAGCTGGCATCGTCCTCGCCCATCAGGTAGCGCCGCGTGTTGCGCGACCACACTAGGTCCTTGGAGGCCAGGAACTGGAAGGAGCCGCCCATCTGCTTGCCGGACAGGTAGCCACGCTCGTTCATGCGCTGGCGCAGGTTGGCCAGTTGGTCCTCGTCGATGAACACGCCCAGCTCCCCGGGCTCGGCAAAATCGGTTTGCGCCGCCAGCAGAATGACCGAACTCAGCTGGGGCATATCGGCTGGCACCAGGGCCTGCTCCTTGGCCGTGCGGGTCTTCTTGCGCTGCAAGCGCCCCAGGGTGGCGGCCGCAATCGCCAGGAAGGTACCGCCCAGGCAATAACCCACGGTGTGGATGCTGGCTGCGCCGGTGCGCGACTTCACCGCCGCCATGGCCTCCAGCACGCCGGTGCTCAGGTAGTCCTGCATCTTCAGGTCGCGGTCAGAGGCATCCGGGTTGCGCCAGGAGACGATGAACACCGTATGGCCCTGGCTGACCAGGTAGCGCACCATTGAGTTCTGCGGCGACAGATCCAGGATGTAGTACTTCATGATGCACGAGGGCACGATCAGCACCGGCTCGGGCAGCACCTGCTCGGTCTGCGGGCTGTACTGGATCAACTCGATCAGGTGGTTGCGGAACACCACCTTGCCCGGTGTGCACGCCACATCCTGGCCGACGGCGAATTCCAGCGGCTCCAGCTGGTCGGCCGCAGTGTCGGCCTTGGCCTTGCGCGCGGCCTGCACATCTTCGGCAAACAGCTTCACGCCCTGGCGCAGGCTCTCGCCCTGCGTGGCCTTGGCCTTGACCAGCACCTCGGGGTTGGTGGCCGCCCAGTTGGACGGCGACAGGGCATCCATCCACTGCCGGGTGAAGAACTCGACCACATGGCTGTGGTGGCGCGTCATACCGTCAACCTGCGCGGCCTCGCGCCACCAGCTGTCGGCCGCCTTGAAATGTTCCTTGACGGCCCGGTAAGGCCACTGCTGCCAGGCGACGTCCTTGAAACGGGCATCGCTTTCGCTGCTGGGCTGCAGGCTGGCTTGCGCAGCCTGTTGCGCCAGTTGCACCGCCTTGTGGGCCAGCGTCATCTGTTTGCCCGGCGCCGTGGCCAGGTGCATCATCCAGTCGGCGGCGGCCAAGCCCAGGGCCACGGGGGACAGGCCCATGGTGCCGGCGCTCAGCGCGGCACGCACCTGGTCATCCAGGGCCTGCGCGGCTTCGGCTGGGGAAGCGCCATGGGTTGGGCGGGTCGGTATGTTCGGTGAAGTCTCGCTCATCTCGGGGCCTAATGGTTACAACTGTAGCTACCAGTAACCATTCTCGAGAAAACCACCGCAACCACCAAATCCAAACCTCCGCACCTTGATTCGCATCAAGCTTCACCCGCTTCCCGGCGTCCGCGGCTTGACGCCCAGCCCGCGCTCCGCGCCTTACGCCATGCTGACCGGGCCAACCGCCGCTGCGGCATGCTGCGCAGCGTGCAGCACCAGGTGCGCCGCCTTCTCTGCCACCATGATGGCCGGGGCGTTGGTGTTGCCACTGGTGATGCGCGGGAAGATGGAGGCGTCCACCACCCGCAACCCCTGCACCCCGTGCACCCGCAGCTGGCTGTCGACCACGTCCAGGGGGCCGGGGCCCATGCGGCAGGTACCGACTGGGTGGTAGATCGTGTCGGCAGTCTGCCGCAGCCAATCGGCGATCTGCGCCTCGGTCTGTGCCGCAGCCGAGGCCGGCAGCTCCCTGGCGCCATGGCGCGCCAGCGCAGGCTGTGCCAGGATGTGGCGCATGCTGCGCACCCCCTGCACCATGGGCGCCAGGTCCCGGGCGTCGCCCAGGAAGTTAGGGTCCACGGCGGGCAGGGTCAGCGGATCGGCACTGCGCAGCCGCACCTGGCCGCGGCTGTGCGGCTGCAGCAGGCACAGGTGGCAGGAAAAACCATGGCCCCAGACGGTCTGGCGCCCATGGTCCAGCAGCTTGCCCACCACGAAGTGCAGCTGCAGATCGGGCTGCGCCAGCTCCGCACGGCTGCGCACAAAAGCGCCGGCCTCGGCAAAGTTGGTCGTCAGCAGCCCGGTGCGCTGGCGGTGCCACTGCCAGGCCCCGCGCGCCACGTGCCACAGCCCGGCGGGCGACAGGCCGAACGACTGCGTCAGCCCCGGCGCATCGCACAGCAAGATCGCATCCAGGTGGTCATGCAGGTTGGCCCCCACGCCCGGCAGGTCGGAACGCAGCGGGATGCCCAATTCCTGCAGATGGCCCGCCGGGCCCAGGCCCGACAGCATCAGCAGCTGGGGCGACAGCAGTGCGCCCGCACTGAGCAGCACCTCGCGCCGCGCCTGCACCACGTGGCGCGCGCCATCGCGCAGGTATTCCACCCCGGTCGCACGCAGCCCCTGCGGGGTGTCCGACAGCAGGATACGCAGCACCTGGGCCCCGGTGCGCACCCGCAGGTTGCGGCGTCCGAGGTGGGGCGTCAGATAGGCCTTGGCGGCGCTGCAGCGTTCCCCTTGCTTCTGGGTGACCTGGTAGCAGCCGACACCTTCCTGGGAGGGCCCGTTGAAATCCGCGTTGCGGGGCAGTCCCGCCTGCACCCCGGCCTCGACAAAATCCAGGCTCAGCGGATTGGGCTGCTGCAAATCCGCCACATGCAACGGCCCGCCCTGGGCATGCAGCGCGTCCGCGCCACGTGCGTTGTGCTCGGCCTTCAGAAACCAGGGCAGCACCTCCTGCCACGACCACCCGGGGTTGCCTTGCGCGGCCCAGGCGTCATAGTCCTGCGGCTGTCCGCGCAGGTAGATCATGGCATTCACCGAGCTGCTGCCGCCCAGCACCTTGCCGCGGGGCTGAAAGCCGCAGCGGCCATTCAATCCGGGCTGGGGCACGGTGTCGATCGACCAGTTGAACTGGCCGGTCTTGGCCATGCCCGCGATGCCGGCCGGGCACTGCACCAGCGCGCTGGCATCAGCGCCCCCGGCCTCGAGCAGGCACACCTGGTGCGCACCGTCCTCGCTCAAGCGACCAGCCAGCACGCTGCCCGCAGAGCCTGCGCCGATGACCACGAAATCAAAGGTTTCATCCATGCTGTTCGCTCCCCCGGTCTGAAGACGCGCACTTTACGGGCGTGCTGCGGGAAATTCGCTACCATCTTTCCCGCATTTCAATCATTAACTGGGGAGATAACACTGTGAGCATTCAAACCGTAGGCATCATCGGCGCCGGCACCATGGGCAACGGCATCGCGCAGGCTTGCGCCGTGTCGGGCATCGACGTGGTGATGGTGGACATCTCCGAGGCCGCCGTGCAAAAAGGCCTGGCCACCGTGGCCGGCAGCCTGGACCGCCTGATCAAGAAGGAAAAGATCAGCGAAGCCGACAAGAACGCAGCGCTGGCACGCATCAAGACCTCGACCAGCTACGACGATCTGAAGTCGGCACAGCTGGTGATCGAAGCCGCCACCGAGAACTACGAGCTCAAGGTCAAGATCCTCAAGCAGCTTGATACCCTGCTGGCACAGGACGTGATCGTTGCCACCAACACCTCGTCCATTTCCATCACCCAGCTGGCGGCCGCCACCCAGCGTGCCGACAAGTTCATCGGCATGCATTTCTTCAACCCCGTGCCCATGATGGCCCTGGTGGAGATCATCCGCGGCCTGCAGACCAGCGATGCCACCCACGATGCGGTCAAGGCCCTGTCGGAAAAGCTGGGCAAGTCGCCCATCACCGTGAAGAACGCGCCCGGCTTCGTGGTCAACCGCATCCTGGTGCCCATGATCAACGAGGCGTTCTACGTGCTCAGCGAAGGCACGGCCACGGCCGAGGACATCGACGCCGGCATGAAGCTGGGCTGCAACCAGCCCATCGGCCCGCTGGCCCTGGCCGACATGATCGGCCTGGACGTGTGCCTGGCCGTGATGGAGGTCTACCTGAAGGAATTCGGCGACAGCAAGTACCGCCCCTGCTTCCTGCTGCGCGAGATGGTGGCCGCCGGCCGCCTGGGCCGCAAGACCGGCCAGGGCGTGTACACCTACTGATCCCCTGCTGGCCTCCGCCCTGCGCGGGGTGCTCCGCCCTCCCACGGCCAGGCACACTGCCTGGCCGTTGTGCTGGTGCCTACCCCGTGTGCTGACCTTGTTGCCGGCATGGATCTCACAATTAAGTTGTACACAATTTAATTAAGCACTACATTTCAACCCATGACTTCCACCGCCCCTGCCCTTGATGCCCGCGCCCAGCAACTGGACCACCAGCTGTGCTTTGCGCTGTATTCGGCATCGCTGGCCATGACCAAGCTGTACAAGCCCCTGCTTGAAGGCCTGGGCCTGACCTACCCGCAGTACCTGGTGCTGCTGGTGCTGTGGGAGCGCGATGACCTGATGGTGTCGGAACTGGGCGAGCGCCTGTTCCTCGACTCCGGCACGCTCACCCCCCTGCTCAAGCGCATGGAAGCCGCCGGCTGGCTGCAGCGCCAGCGCGATGCCACCGACGAGCGCCGCGTGCGCGTCACGCTCAGCACCGCCGGGCGTGCCCTGCAGGCCCAGGCCGCAGGCATTCCCGCCTGCGTGCTGCAGCACAGCCAGTGCACACTGTCCGAGCTGCAGGCACTGACGGCCCAGGTGCAGCAACTGCGCGACCGCCTGGCCGCCCCCCTTTCGTTGTCCCCCGCTTCGTCCTGAAGCGATTCCTCAGCCCTTTGTCAGGAGCACACCATGGCCTCTTTGGAAAAAGTTCTCTACACCGCCCGCGCCCACACCACCGGCGGCCGCGATGGCGCCGCGCGCACCGATGACGGTCGCCTGGATGTGAAGCTGTCCTCGCCCGGCACCAGCGGCACGGGCACCAACCCCGAGCAGCTGTTCGCGGCCGGTTACTCGGCCTGCTTCATCGGCGCGCTGAAGGCCGTGGGCGGCAAGCTGGGCATCGCCGTGCCCCAGGACGTGGCCATCGACGCCGAAGTGGACCTGGGCACCATCCCCAATGCCTACGGCATCGCCGCCCGCCTGAAGATCAGCCTGCCCGGCCTGGACCGTGAACAGGCCCAGAAGCTGGTCGACGCTGCCCACCAGGTCTGCCCCTACTCCAACGCCACGCGCGGCAACATCGACGTGACGCTGACCCTGGTCTGAGCCCGCCGCACCCATTCCCCACAGCCGGGCCCAGCCCGGCTTTTTTGCGTGTGCCGGGGGCTGCGCCTTCAGGGCCGCAGCAGCGCGCCCGGCAAGGCGGTGTAGCGGCGCGTGGCCAGGTCCAGGCAACCTTCGGCAACCAGGGGGCCGGCGATGGCGTGCGTGCGGTAGCGCACCAGCCACAGCTGTGGCGCCGCGCACGCCAGTGGCGCCAGGCCGGCCAGCGCGGCCTGCAGGGTGTGCAGGGTGGGCGCCATCGGCACGCTCTGGGCATAGTGGCCCAGGGTCACGTGCGGCACGTAGTGCCATGCCGGGGCCGGTGGCTCGGGCACCAGGGCCTGGTGCAGCGGCTGCAGGGCGGCGGCATCGGCCGCATCCAGCCCCAGGTAGGGCACGGTGCTGAAGCTGCCGCTGCCCTGCACGCGCAGCACCCGCGGCCACGCCGGCGCATGCTGCAGGCGGGCGATGTCGGCGCGCAACTGCGCCACCCCGAAGGTGGCGGCCGCTGGGCCCGCACCCTGCGCCATCAATCCCCGGTAGGCCACCGTGACATGCGGCTGGCGGGCATAACCCGGCCACAGCCGGGGGCCCAAGGCCTGGCGCGCCCGCTGCACCCGCTGCGCCAGCGCCGGTGCACGCAGCCACAACACCCAGACGGCACACCAGGCGCAGCCCTGGTGCCATTCGGTAAAGTCGCGGTCTTCGCAGGCCTGGGTGAAAGCGGTGGCGGCAGGTGGCATGGCCTGCGCAGTGTGCCAGCAAACCCCGCCCCCTCGGGATTCAGAAAAAGGAGCTGCTTGCGCTCTGCATGGCTGGATTTCATAGCCATTTGCTTTGCAAATCCGCATTGAGCAAGCGCAACCAGCTATCTTTTTCCATCCCCGGGAAAGCCCCAGGGCACACTGCAAGCCAGCCGCCAGCTTGGAGGCGCAGCATGTCGTCCATGAAACTGGCCCTGTTCTCCGACATCCACGCCAACCTCCAGGCCCTGCAGGCCTGCATGGACCACGCCCGCGCCCAGTCCGCCACGCAGTTGGCGTTCCTGGGCGATCTGGTCGGCTACGGCGGCTCGCCCGCCGAGGTGCTGGACACGGTCATGCAGGCCGTCGAGCAGGGCGCCTGGGCCGTGCGCGGCAACCACGATGACGTGGCGCTGCACCCGCCCCGCCACATCCAGCACCAAGGGGAACAGGGCGCGCAGTGGACGCACGACCAGCTCGGCCGCCACCACCAGGACTTCCTGCAGCACCTGCCGCTGCTGGCCCCGCACGGCCGCATCCTGCTGGTGCATGCCAGCGCCCACCAGCCCGAGCGCTGGCCTTACGTCGAAAACAGCGTCATGGCCGAGCGCAGCATGGCCGCTGCCAGCGACCTGGACCCCGGCATCCGCTACGTCTTCAGCGGCCATGTGCACCAGCAGGCGCTGTACTACCGCACGCCCACGGCCAAGCTCATGCGCTTCGTGCCGCAGCCCGGCGTGCCCATTCCCGTACCCAGCCACCGCCAGTGGCTGGGCATCGTCGGCGCCTGCGGCCAGCCGCGCGACGGCGACCTGCGCGCCATGTACGCCCTGTACGACGACAGCGCCGCCACCCTGACCTTCTACCGCGTGCCTTACGACCATGCGGCCGCCGTGCAGGCCGTGCAGCGCAGCGGCATGCCGCCGGAGTTTGCCGAGCGCCTGGAGCAGGGCCGATGAGCCCGCAGCCCCTGCCCCGCCACCCGGGCCTGGGCGCCCCCCACCGATCCCCGAAGCACCAGGGAACGGCACGGCCATGAAGAAACTGGCGCCCGGCACCGAAGTCGACGGCTTCCTGGTGCACGACTGCATCCATGCCGGCGGCATGGCCCACATCTACACCGTCACCTACGCCCAGCCGCGCAGCCCCGGCAGCAGCCCGGGCTTCCCGATGGTGATGAAGATCCCGCGCATGACGGCCGGTGACGGGGCCGAGAACATCGTCAGCTTCGAGATGGAGCTGCAAATCCTGCCGGCCCTGCACGGCCCCCACGTGCCTCGCTTTGTCGCGGCCGGCGACCTGCTGCGCCTGCCCTACCTGGTCATGGAACACATGCCCGGCCACACCCTGCAGCACTGGCTGGACCAGCCCGGCGCACAGCCGATTGCCACCATCGCCCAGCTGGGCGCGGCCATGGCCCAGGCCGCCCACAGCCTGCACCAGCAGAACTGCTGCCACCTGGACCTCAAGCCCGGCAACGTGCTGATCCAGGACGACGGCAACGCCGTGCTGCTGGACTTCGGCCTGTCCTGCCACGCCCACTACCCCGACCTGCTGGCCGAAGAGCTGCGCAAGGCCGTGGGCTCCCCCGCCTGGATGGCACCCGAGCAGATCGTGGGCGTGCGCGGCGACCTGCGCAGCGACATCTTCGCCATCGGCGTCATGCTCTACGAGCTCACCACGCGCGAGCTGCCCTTCGGCAACCCCAGCACCGATGGCGGACTGCGCCAGCGCATGTGGATGGCCCCCACGCCGCCGCGCGCCCTGCGCGCCGACGTGCCCGACTGGCTACAGGAGATCATCCTGCGCTGCCTGGAGCCCGAGGCCGCCAACCGCTATGCCACGGCGGCCGAGCTGGCCTTCGACCTGGCCAATCCCGGGCAGGTTCCGATCACGCGCCGTGGCCTGCGGTTGCGTGGCCTGCCGCTGTGGGGTCAGCTGCGCCGCTGGATCCGCGCGGCCGGCATGGAGTACCGCCCCAGCCCGCTGCCCACGCAGCAGATCTCCGAAGTGCCGATCCTGATGGTGGCGCTGCCGCACAAGGACGTCAGCGATGCCACCCTCTACAGCCTGCGCCAGGCCGTGGCACGCTCGCTGTCCACCCGCCCCGGGGCCCGGTTGGCGGTGGTTACCGTGATCTCGCCCTCGGCCAGCAGCAGCACCGACAGCCGGCGCAGCGAAACCCAGCTGCACCGCACGCACCTGGCCCAGCTCAAGCAGTGGGCCCAGGGGCTGGACAGCGCCGGCCATGGCATCAGCTTCCACGTGCTCGAAGCCAGCGACGTGGCCCAGGCCCTGGTGCGCTATGCCGAGGGCAACAGCGTCGGGCTGATCATTCTTGGCGCGGCCACGCACGGCCTGCACATGCAGCGCCTGATTGCCACGGTGCCCATGCGCGTGGCCCGCGATGCCCCGTGCACCGTCATCCTGGTCAAGCAGCAATTGCCCTTCGAAGCCCTGGGACAGTTGCACACCGGTCACGCCAGCACCCCCACCACTTAGTTGGCACGCACTCTTTCGCTAGACTTGAAGCGTGCACTTCGGCGGGCGAGCGCTCCATCCTGGGCCAAAATGGGGCCTGAGAAAGGGTCCCTGCATCGGGCGTTCCTGGCGTTTTTGCATTCATTTGCATTGCCGCACACCATCATGTGAAATTTTTTGTTACAAACGCCACCATGCGCATTGCTGTTCTCGACGACGACACGGTTTTTTTACGGCTGGTGGAGGCCACGATTCACCAAATGGGTCATGCCACCATCTTGTTTGAGACGGGCGAAGACCTGCTGCGCGCCATGCGTCGCGAAAGCTTTGACCTGCTGATCGTCGACTGGCTGCTCCCGGGCCTGAGTGGCATTGACGTGGTGCGCGCCCTGCGCGAAGCGGGCGGCAGCAAGCTGCCCATCCTGTTTGCCAGCCAGCGCCACGAGGAACAGGACATCGTCGCCGCCTTCCATGCCGGGGCCGACGACTTCATGATCAAGCCCCTACGCGTGCAGGAGCTCATGGCCCGCGTCACCGCCCTGATGCGCCGCGCCTACCCCGACGTCACCACCATGCGCTTGGACTTCGAGCCCTACCGGCTCGATCCCGTGGCACGCACGGTGTACCTGCACGACCAGCCGATCGAGCTCAAGCACCGCGAGTACGAGCTGGCCGAGTTCCTGTTCCAGAACTGCGGCCGCCTACTGTCACGCAACCACCTGACCGAAGCGGTCTGGGGCAGCATCACCCCCACGCCTTCGCGCACCCTGGACACCCACGCCTCGCGCCTGCGCACCAAGCTGCAGCTGGGCCAGTTCCATGGTCAGGGCCAGATCTACCAGCTCAGCGCGATTTACGGCCTGGGCTACCGTATGGAAATCCTGCCGGCCCCGGAAGCGGCCACAGCACCCACGGCCTAGGGCCGCCCCCGGCAGGCACGGCGACGGGCATGCCGATCCGGCATCCGGTCCACGCAGCGACTGCCCACGGCCATCGCGGGGGCCTGGCCTGCTCCGTCCGTCGGCCGCGGGGCCCATCGCCCGACCTATGCCAGGCTGTGCCTGCCATACTTGAGCCCCATTCGGCCCGCCGCCCTGTTCCATCCGCCCATGCCGCGCCCTTGGCCATGAAGCTTTCCTTTTCCAGCCTGACTGCCAAAATCGTTGCCCTGGTCGCTTGCTTGGGTGCGGTATCGGGCATCATCACGCTGTATGCCACATGGCACATGCAGCGCATCGAGGGCCAGTACCACGCCCTGCTGGACCAGCAAGTCCTGGTGGCGGACAAGGTCAGCCAGGTGCGCCAGCACCTGACCGACGCCTCCAGCCTGGTGCATGCCAGCTTGAGGGCCCCGGGCACCGGGCAGGCACAGGCCAGCGCAGAGCAGCTTGACCAGACCCAGCAATCGTTCGAGCGCACCCTGCACAGCCTGTACCCGGCCTTGCCAGGCTATGAGTTCCGCCTGGATACCGTGCTGATGCAGGCGCGCCACAGCTTTGCAATCGCCCGCCGCATCATTGAGCAAACCCTGCACTGGCACAGCGACCAGGCCTTGCAAAGCCTGACCCTGAGCCTGAACCCGGCAGTTGCCCTGCTGCACACCGAGGTCGAGGCCCTGCGTGTGGATGCCCAGCATGTGCTGGCCCAGAGCACGCAACAGATGGCGATGGACACGACCCAGACCATCCGCCAGGCCACCTGGGCTGGCTGGCTGAGCCTGCTGCTGCTGTGCGCCGGCACCGCCTGGATCGCCTGGCTGCATGTGTCGCGCCCGATTGGGCGGCTGACGCGCAGCATGCAGCGCATGAGCCGGCAGCAGTACGACACGCCCATCGCCGACCAGCACCGGCAGGACGAGATCGGCTCCATGGCACGGGCCCTGCAAAGTTTCGGCCAGTCGCTGCAGGAGGCGGAGCAGTTGGAGCAGGCCCTGGTCCAGCACCAGAACAACCAGTTGCTGACCGACCAGTTGCTGCAACTGACCAGCGCCTTGCCGGGCGCGGTGTTCCAGATGCGCATGACACCCGATGGCGCGTGGCGGCTGACCTTCGTCAGCCCCCAGTGGGCCCAGCTCATGGGCATGGGCGCCAGCGAGGACAAGGACACCCAGACCGGCACGGTGGCCCAGATCATCAAGCACTACGACGCCCACGCCACCGCCACGGCGCGGCAACACTTCCAGGACAGCGCACAGACGCTAACCCCGGTGGACTTCGATGTCTCGATGCGCATGGCCGACGGCGTCACCCGCTGGATCAAGACCCGCGCCAACCCCCACATGGAAGGCGATGGCTGCGTGGTCTTCAACGGCGTCTGGCTGGATGTGACCAAGGAGGTGATGCAGTCCCTGGCGCTGGAAAAAGCCAAGCGCCAGGCAGAACTGGTGGCGCAGGAGAAATCCAACCTCCAGGCCAGCATCAGCCATGAAATCCGCACCCCGCTCAATGCCATCCTGGGCCTGACGCAGCTGCTGCTCAAGGCCAACCTGCCCGAGACGCAGCACGAGCAGTTGCAAAGCGTGCTGCGCGCCAGCCAGCACCTGCGCGGCATCGTCAATGAAGTGCTGGATTTCTCCAAGATCGATGCCGGCCAGCTGCAGCTGGAAAGCACCGATTTCAGTCTGCACGACGTGGTGCTGGATGTGCTGAGCATGTGCCGCGAAGATGCCAGCCACAAAGGCCTGGCGCTGGACTACCACATCGCCCCCCAGGTGCCGGACAGCTTGCGCGGTGATCCGCACCGGATTGCGCAAATCCTGCTCAACTACGTGAACAACGCCATCAAGTTCACGGCCTCCGGCTGGATCCGCATCGCCATCCACCTGGCCCCCAGCAGCACCTTGCACCGCATCATCCTGCACGCCAGCGTCCAGGACACCGGCCCCGGCATTCCCGCCGACCGCATGCCCCTGCTGTTCCAGGCCTTCCAGCAGGCCGACAACTCCATCACCCGCCGCTTTGGCGGCACCGGGCTGGGGCTGACCATCTCGCGCGCGCTGGCCAAGCTGATGGGCGGAGACACCGGCGTCAAAAGCCAGCTGGGCCAGGGCAGCACCTTCTGGTTCACCGCCTTGCTGGAGCCCGCCCGCACGCCCGTACAGCGCACGCACGCCCCCACGCCCACCACCTGGCAAGGGCAACGCGTGCTGGTGGTGGACGACCACCCGCTCAACCGCGCAGTGGTCGAGGGCATGCTGCACGCGGCCGGCCTGCAGACCGAGGCGGCCGAAGACGGCGTGCAGGCCCTGCTACGGCTGCAGGCCGTGGGCCCGGGCCATTACCACTGCATCCTGATGGATGTGCAGATGCCGCACATGGATGGCCTGAGCGCCACCAAGGCACTGCGCCAGATGCCCGGCTTCGAATCCGTGCCGGTGATCGCCATGACCGCCCACACCGGGGTGCAGGACATGGAGCGCAGCAAGGCCGCCGGCATGAATGCCCACCTGTCCAAGCCTCTGCTGGAGTCGTCCTTGCACGCCGCATTGCAGCAATGGCTGGCCGCCAGCCCAGGGGGCCCCACCGACCGCCCGGACGGCAGCGATGCCGCGCCCCCCAGCCC
>NZ_VSWF01000015.1:0-76793 GCF_009668305.1 Comamonas sp. CAH-2 | reverse complement strand
GGCTTCATGTACGCGGCCGTGGGCAGCTACATCATCCAGGCCTGGCGCCTGTTCGACCTGCGCATCCGCCACCACCCGCCGCACTGGATGGCGGCGCTGTTCTTCCTGGCGGTGTTCGCGGTGCCGCGCGCGGGCGTGCTGGGCCTGCCGCGCTACGACGCGCTGCTGCTGGCGGCCCTGGCCATCCAGATCGCCATGGTGGCCACCAAGCTGGAAACCTGGGATGAGCTGAAGGCCATCTCCCTGTTCCACATCGTGGGCTTCGCGCTGGAGGTGTTCAAGACTTCCAGCGGCATCAAGTCCTGGGCCTACCCCGACTTCGCCTACACCAAGCTCTGGGGCGTGCCGCTGTTCTCGGGCTTCATGTACGCGGCCGTGGGCAGCTACATCATCCAGGCCTGGCGCCTGTTCGACCTGCGCATCCGCCACCACCCGCCGCACTGGATGGCGGCGCTGATCGCGGTGCTGATCTACGCCAACTTCTTCACCCACCACTACATCGGCGATTACCGCTGGTACCTGGCCGCCTGTGCCCTGGGCCTGTACGCGCGCACCACCGTGGTCTTCCGCCCGCTGGACCGAGACCGCCAGATGCCGCTGCTGCTGGCCTTTGTGCTGATCGGCTTCTTCATCTGGCTGGCCGAGAACATCTCCACCTTCGCCGGGGTCTGGAGCTACCCCAACCAGCTGGGCGCCTGGTCGGCCGTGCACGTGGGCAAGTGGAGTTCGTGGTCCATGCTGGTGGTGATGACCTTCACCATCGTGGCCAACCTCAAGCACATCAAGACCAAGATCCACGTGCCGCACTGAGGCGCTGCTGCGCATCTGGAATGGCCGTGGGTCCGGCCACCCGCGTGGATGGGGTGCTGCAAAGTTCTTTTCAGCCACCGCCGGCGCGGTGGCGCGCAACGACCCGGTCAGAGGCCGAGGGACTGGTTCCTTATTGGACCGGCTGCAAAGTGCTTTGCAGCGGGCATGCCCCAGCGCATGGTCGTGCCAAGACACCCTGGCGCCAGGCGGTTCTTTGTCCTGGAGGCGGTCTGTCTGCAGACCGTGCCGCCGCCGCGCCGTCCTTCCCACGGCACTGCCTGCGGCCACCGTTGTGTGGTCGGGGACCCTCACACGTGCGGCGGCGCATTGGGCATTCCACCCCGCGCCAGGGCGCCCTGGGGTCTGCAGCCACCGCTCCAGCCATCGGGGTAGCGCCAGGCGTTTGCCTTGTTCGCTCCACCCCATCGCGCCACAGCCACCAGCCCTGGCACGGTGGCCCACCCACAGGCATCAGACGGACCACGTCCTGCGCCCGGTCATGGCCACGCATGCCATGGCCCGCCCCCGACTGCCGTGGACACCGCCCGCTTGCCAAGCCCTGCGCACCCGCCACAGAATCGCCGCATCTCCATCCCGAAAGCCACCGTGGAACTGATCTTGCTGCGCGCCCAAGATGCGCACCCGCTCTGGGTGTTTGAAACGACGCACCGCGCCTACTTCGAAAGCTGGGTCAATGCCCGCCCCGACAACTTCTACACCCCGGTCGGCTTTGACCACGCCCTGCAGGCGGCCCTGCAGCTGCAAGCAACGGGCCAGGCCTTCCACTACCTGATCTGGCTGGGTGGCGAGCTGGCGGGGCGCATCAACCTGACCCAGGTGCGCCCCGCGCCGTACCACAGCGCGTCGCTGGGCTACCGGATTGCGCCCACGCACAGTGGCCAGGGGCTGGCCAGCGCCGCCGTGCAGGCGGTGATGCACAAGGCTTTTCAGGTGCATGGCCTGCAGCGGCTGGAAGCCACGGCGCGGCCGGAGAATCCGGCCTCGATCCGGGTGCTGGAGAAAAATGGTTTTCACCGTTTCGGCCACTCGCGCTGCAGCATCCAGCTGCACCGCCAGTGGTTCGACCTGCTGTACTTCGAGGCCCACGCCCAGCCCCAGGCGCCCGCCGCCCCGGTGTGAGCGGCGCGCCACCCGCGCCCGTGCCGCGGAGCCCGGGCGGGGCGGCGCGGGCCCGACGTGCTCAGAACAGCACGCGGCAGCGGATGGTGCCGGTGATCTCGGCCAGCTGCGCCAGCGGCAGGTCCTGGGCTTCGGCACCGATGTCCATCACCACATAGCCCAGCTTCTCGTCGGTGCGCAGGTACTGGCCGACGATGTTCAGGCCATGCTGCGCAAACACCTGGTTGATGGCCGACAGCACGCCAGGCACGTTGTGGTGCACGTGCAGGATGCGCTTTTGCCCGGGGTGGGCCGGCAGCGCCACTTCGGGGAAGTTGACCGCCGAGGTGGTGGTGCCGTTGTCGCTGTACTTGACCAGCTTTTCCGCCACTTCCAGGCCGATGTTGGCCTGCGCCTCCATGGTCGAGCCGCCGATGTGCGGGGTCAGGATGACGTTGTCCAGGCCGCGCAGGGGCGAGGTGAACTCGTCCTTGTTGGTGCGCGGCTCGACCGGGAACACGTCGATGGCCGCCCCCAGCAGCTGGCCCGCACGCAGGGCGTCGGCCAGCGGATCAATCTCAACCACGGTGCCGCGCGAGGCATTGATCAGGATGGCGCCGGGCTTCATCGCGGCGATTTCGGCGGCGCCGATCATCCATTGCGTGGACGGCAGCTCGGGCACATGCAGGCTGACGATGTCGCTGGTGGCCAGCAGCTCTTGCAGCGAGGCGGCCTGGCGCGCATTGCCCAGCGGCAGCTTGGTGACCACGTCGTGGAACACGACCTGCATGCCCAGGCCCTCGGCCAGCACCGACAGCTGGGTGCCGATGGAGCCGTAGCCGACGATGCCCAGGGTCTTGCCGCGGATTTCATAGGCGTTGTCGGCAGTCTTGAGCCAGCCGCCACGGTGCGCCACCGCGTTCTTGGCGGGAATGCCGCGCAGCAGCAGGATGGCTTCGCCCAGCACCAGCTCGGCCACGGAACGGGTGTTGGAGTACGGGGCGTTGAACACCACCACGCCGTGCTGGCGCGCAGCGTCCAGATCGACCTGGTTGGTGCCGATGCAGAAGCACCCGACGGCCACCAGCTTCTGAGCGGCGGCAAACACCTCGGCCGTCAGCTGGGTGCGCGAGCGGATGCCGACAAAGTGCACATCGGCAATCTTGCGCAGCAGCTCCTCGGGCGGCAGCGCCCCGGACACCGTTTCGATGTTGGTGTAGCCCGCGTTGTGCAGCACCTGCAAGGCGCTGGGGTGGATACCTTCCAGCAGGAGAAACTTGATCTTCGACTTGTCCAGCGACGTCTTGGGGGTCATGACTTGGCTCCGATTGCTCAATCCCCCATTACAGCGGATTCGCGATACCGCTACGCGGGATAGGTGCTCCACCGGCCCGCCGCAGCCTGGCACAGGAGCCCGGGGCTGCTTGGTGCGGGCGGGCATCCGTTCTCATAAAAAAAAGAGCTGCCAGCGCTGGTAGGACAAGCGCTGACAGCCATTTTCATGCCTAACACACCGCGCATGCCCCGAAGGGGACATGCGGGCCGTGCAGACGGTTCAAGCTCAGAAGGTTTCCCAGTCGTCCTCGGCCGTGGTCGCTGGGGCCGCCGGGGCCTTGGCCTTGGGGGCGGCAGCGGGCGCCGCTGGGGCTGGAGCGGGTGCCGCGGCCGCACTGGGAGCCAGGGCCGGGGACCGTGGCGTGGTCGCTGCCGCAGCGCTGCGGGCCGGCGCGGCCGGTGTCGACGGGGCCCCACGCGGCGCCAGCACCGGGCTGCGCAGCGGGTTCACGGGGCCGCCCTGCAGACGGAAGATGGAGACGGCGCGCACCAGTTCCTCGGACTGCTTGCGCAGGCCTTCGGTGGCCCCGGCCATTTCCTCGACCAGGGCGGCGTTCTTCTGCGTGGTCTGGTCCATGTGGGTGACGGCCTCGGCCACCTGGGCCACGCCGTTGCTTTGCTCGCCGCTGGCGTGGCTGATGTCGGTGATCAGCTGGGTGACCTTCTCAATCTCGGTGATGGCCTGCTCCATGGTCTCGCCGGCGTGCGCGGCCTGCTGGTTGCCAGCATGGATTTCGGCCACGCTGTGGCTGATGAGCTGCTTGATTTCCTTGGCGGCCTCGGCACTGCGGCCCGCCAGGGCGCGCACCTCGCCCGCCACCACGGCAAAGCCACGGCCATGCTCGCCAGCGCGCGCGGCTTCCACCGCCGCGTTCAACGCCAGGATGTTGGTCTGGAAGGCGATGCCATCGATCACGCCGATGATGTCGGCAATCTTCTTGCTGCTGGCGTCGATGCCCTGCATGGTCTGCACCACCTTGCGCACGGCCTGGCCGCCTTCGGTGACCACGCGCTGGGCTTCACGCGTGCGCTGGTCGGCGGATTGGGCGTGGTCGGCGTTGTGGGCCACGGTGGAGCCCAGCTCCTCCATGGCGGCGGCGGTCTCTTCCAGGGCGCTGGCCTCGCTTTCGGTGCGCGTGGCCAGGTCCTGGTTGGCCTGGGCGATTTCGGCGCTGGCCAGGGCCACGCTGTGGGCCTGCTCGTGCACGGTGCTGACCACGCGGGTCAGGCCGGTGCTGGTGTTGTTCATGGCCTCCAACAGGTGGCCGATCTCGTCCTGGCGGTCGCTGCGGATGCGCACGGTGAGGTCGCCTTCGGCAATCGCATCGGCCATGCGGCTGGCTTCGTTCAAGGGACGCACGATCATGCGGCGGATCAGCCAGAACCACACGGCCGCCAGCACCAGCACCGCACCCAGGCCCATGGCGGCGAACTTGATGATCAGCGCCTGGGTTTCGGCGGTGAATTCATCCACGTAGGCGCTGGAGGCGAACACCCAGTTCCACGGTGCGTAGTGGCCGAAAACGGCAAGCTTCTCGCGCGCCTGGCTCTCGCCGGGGTTGGTCCAGGGGTAGGTGATGCTGCCCTGCTTGCGGTCCAGCATGTCGCGGATGAAGAAATGGCCGTCGCTGTCCTGCGAATCGCTGATGTTTTTGCCTTCCTGCGCGGGGTGCACCACCAGTTGGCCGCGCTGCGGGCCATCTTCGGCGCGCAGCACGAAGTAGTAGCCGCTTTGGCCGACCTGCAGGCTGCGGATCGAGGCCTTGAGGTGGTCCAGCAGTTCCGAGAAATCCTGGCCCACAAAGGCGATGCCGACGGTGGTGCCCGCGGCGTCCTTGAGCGGGCGGTAGTGCGTCATGTACTGGCGGCCGAACAGGTTGGCCAGGCCCATGTAGCTCTGCCCCGCCTGGATGGCAGCGTAGGCAGGGTGGGCACGGTCCAGCAGACTGCCCAGGGCGGCTTCGCCCTGCTCGTTCTTCAGCGTGGTGGCGATGCGCAGGAAGTCACCCTGGCCCTGGGCCGCGAACACGGTGGCCACGGCGCCGGTGCTGCGTGTGAAGCCCTGGATGTGCACGTCGTTGCCGTTGAGCAGCTCGCCATTCAGGCTGAGCAGCGGCTCGCTGCCGCTGCGGTCCAGGGTGAGCGTGCCCTGCAGGCTGCGCGCCAGGCTGTCGGCCAGGAACTGGGTGCGCTGGCGCAGGTCCTTGTCGTTGGACTCAATGAAGCGCTGCAGCATCTGGATGCCTTGCTGCATCTCGCTGTGCATCTTGGACTGCAGGGAATGGCTGACCCCCCAGGCAATGCCCAGGACCAGCAGCCCCAGGATGGACGCGACCCAGACAAAATTGGTGATCGCCAGCTTGGCGCCCAGCCCTTGACGGCGCCAAAAACGTTGGCCGATGTGCATCGGTCATCTCCTTCACGGCGTTCCACGCCGTTGTTGTGTGCGCACGGGGGTGGAATGCCGCTGCACAGCACCCCCAGTCATGCTTTTGCGCAAAAGCATGCTGACCAAGCGCAAGGCTTGGTGAATCTGGGACTGGAGCGTAGCGAGACTGCCGCACGCCACCCTTGATGTCGATCAAGTAGTAACCAAGTGTTGCAATCCGTGACTCAGGGTTTGTCCGGCGCCGTTTGCAAGCTGCATGCAAGCTGGCGGAAGGCGGGCCGGTGCCGCGCCAAGGGCATCACACGCCAAATTGAGCTGCAGCGCTTGTCCTTGCTGCGCAGGGTGCTCTCAAATTGTCCCAATGCGAGCCCTGCGGCTCAGGCGGCCTCGGTCGCCACCTCATCCACGCCCACCTGGCCGGTGCCACCCTCCTTGGCCTGGTAGAGCAACACATCGGCGCGGTGCATGGCAATCGCCAGGGTGTCGGCCTCGCGCACCATGGCCAGGCCAAAGCTGGCACTGACCGGCTCCGGCGCGCCCGCCTCGGCCCCCTCCCAGAGCTGCTCCTGCACCTGCAGGACGATGCGCTGCACCAGGGCCTGGGCATTGGCCATGTCGATCTGGCGCAGGGCCAGGGCAAAGGCCTCTTCGCCCAAGTGGGCCACATGGTCGCCCTCGCGCACGTTGGCGCGCAGGATCTGGGCAAACCGGCGCTGCACCTGGGCGCGCGGTCCCCGCTGTGCCGGCAGGTGCTCCACATCGCACAGCGCCAGCACGCGGATCTGGCGTTCAAACGGCCGCAGCCCGCAGGCAGCCTCGAACGCGTGCCGGTCGGCCAGACCGGTGTCGCTGGCGGAGCGGCGGTCTGCCCCCCCGCTGCGATGGCGCGTGTCGGCCCAGACGCAGGCCAACATGGTGGCGGTCAGCAGCCCGGCGCCAATCAGCAACTCCAGCACACCCACGCCCCAGCCGGGCACATAGGCCAGCCCCCAGCGGCCCACCCAGGGCTGGGCGAGGACGCCCAACAGGCCCAGCAGCCACACGCCCAGCAAAGCGGTATCCCCGCGGTGGCGGATGGGCGCGCGCCACGCCCCTGGCAGGTCATGGCCCAGCACCACGGTCAGGCCCAGGGCCTGCAACTCCCCACCGGAGACACCGGGCAACGCGGCGCCGCCCAGCAGGCCCGCCAGCACCAGCGCCGCGCCTGCCACGCACCCCAGCCACTGCACATGGCGGCCAAAACGCTGGGCCAGCGCCTGGGCCGCAGCCACCACGGCACCCAGCGCCCACAGCGACGCCCACCCTGCCACATCCCAGGCCCCCAGCACCGAGGACGGCAGCATCGACATAGCCGCCAGGCACAGGCTGGCCGCCAACCACAGCAGTTCACCATGGTTGCGGCGCCGCCACCAGACGGTGGCACACACCAGAGCAGCCACCACCAGCAGCCCCGAAGGAACAAAAACCAGGCTCATCGTGCCTCACACTGCGCGAAAGAAAAGGGACCGGCGTGCACACCGCGCAGCACACACCATCCAGCCCCAGTATTGGGGCGTAGCAGGCGTCCACACCACGTCGCAGCAATGCCTGCCTGCACGCCAGACAAGGGCGCAACTTGGCCGCGCCAGGGCGGACGCCCAATGCGGGACGGTGCGCTACGGACGTGCATGAGCGGCCCACTGCCGCGCGACGTGGGGCCACCCCAGCCCCCTTGTGGCGGACCGCAAGCCATGCCACAGTCAAGGCCATGCCGACTTCGTTGGATTCTTTTTGAGGAGACAAGCCATGACCAGCAGCCCCGCCCCGATCAACCTCGACAAGCTGCGCAATGCCGTGCAGCGGTTTGGCCCCATGAGCTTCACCACCTCGCAACTGGCCGCGGATTACCACCGCGGCGATGAGAGCCTCAGCGCCCCGGAGACGGCACTTTTTGACGAGCTGCTGCGCCGCCACGCGCCGCTGCTGGGGATTGCCCCCCAGCCATCCAGCGCCGGGGGCGATACGGTCTGGCTGGCCTTGTAAGCCCGCCTGCGGTTTTCATGGGCATGCCCGCGCGGCATGCCTTTTTTATGGGCGCGGCGGCGTGCCCGCCTGCGGGTTCCACAGCGGCTGCAGGCGTTGCAGCTCGGCATCAAAGCGGTTGTGCATGCGCCGGGCATCGTCCTGGTGGCCCTGCAGCAACAGGCGCTGCTCCTGCATTTCCTGATCGACCTCCTGCATGCTGGTGCGCAGGCGGGCCGGCGCCTTGCCGGGGTCCTTGGCGTAGAACTCCAGCTCCTGCTGCAACTGCGCCTGCTCGCGGCCCAGCAGGCCCAGGCGCTGCTGCACCATGGCCTGCTGCTCCTCGATGGTCTGCAGGCTGTCGCGCCGCGCCGCGTCATGGCTGCGGCGGTCCGGGTAGCGCGCCAGCAGGGCCGCATCGCGGCGGCGCTGCTCTTTTTCGCGCTGCTGCAGCAAGGCGGCCTGGCGGCGCTGCTCCAGCCGCTCCGCCATCTCGGTCTCGGTCAGCGCCGGGCCAAGGCGTGATCGCTCCATGCCACTGGGGCCCAGCACGCGTTGTTCACGGTCCTGGCACTGTGGGATGGGGCGGTCCGAGGTCAGGTGCTGCCCCGAAGCGTCCGTGCAGGTGTAGACGCTGGAGCCTTGCGCTTTTTGCGCCATCACCGCGGCCGTCAATCCAAGGTTCCAGAAAATCAGGCATCCAATGTATCGAGCAAGCCGCATGCGGTGATGAAGGTGTATCAGTCGTTCACTCCATAGCGCTGGCGGTAGGCCAGCACCCGTTCGTGGTGCTGTGCCATGTCACCCTCGCCCCCCCGGGACCCCAGGAAGGACAGCAGGTCCGACAGCGTGGCAATCGCGCAGACTTGCAGGCCCAGCTGGTTGCGCACGTATTGCACGGCGCTGTGGTCCACATCTTTGCCATTCTCGGTGGCTTTTTCCTGGCGGTCCAGCGCTATGGCCACGGCGTGTGGCGTGGCGCCTGCAGCCTGGATCAAGGCGATCGATTCGCGGGCGGCCGTGCCCGCGCTCATCACGTCATCGATGATGAGTACGCGGCCGCGCAGCGGGGCACCAACCAGGGTGCCGCCTTCGCCATGGTCCTTGGCTTCCTTGCGGTTGTAGGCAAACGGCACGTTCTTGCCCAGGCGAGCCAGCTCGACCGCCACGGTGGCCGCCAGGGGGATGCCCTTGTACGCCGGACCAAAGACCATATCGAATTCCATGCCACTGGCCACAATGGCTTTTGCATAGAATTCGGCGAGACGCGCCATCTTGGCGCCGTCGTCAAACAAGCCGGCATTGAAGAAATACGGGCTCATGCGCCCTGCCTTGGTCTTGAATTCACCAAACCGCAGGACCCCTGCATCTACCGCAAACTGCACAAATGCTTGCGCCAGTTGATCGTTCTGTTTCTGCTGCGCGCCACTGATAGACATGGATTCTTCCCTTTTCAAATTGACCAGCCTCAACCTCAACGGCATCCGCTCTGCCGCGTCCAAAGGTGTGGAGGACTGGATCGCGGCGACCGGCCCGGATTGTATTTGCGTGCAAGAGGTCAAGGCCCAAGCTGTGGATATCGAGGGCAAGTTCGACACCCTGGCCGGCATGCCCGGGGTATTCCATTTTGCGCAGAAGAAGGGCTATTCCGGCGTCGGCATCTACAGCCGTCACGAGCCCAGCGATGTAATCGTCGGCTTTGACCCCGAAGAGTTCGATGCCGAAGGACGCTACGTGGAAGCGCGCTTCGACACCCCTGCGCGCAAGCTGTCCATCATCAGCAGCTACTTTCCCAGCGGATCGTCCGGCGAAGACCGCCAGGCCGCCAAGTTCCGCTTCCTGGCCAAGATGCACGCCCACCTGATGCGCCTGAAGGGCGAGCGAGAATTCGTGCTGTGCGGCGACATCAACATTGCCCACCGCAAGGAAGACCTGAAGAACTGGCGCAGCAACCAGAAGAACAGCGGCTTCACGCCCGAAGAACGTGCCTGGATGGACATGCTGCTGGCCGAGACCGATACCGGCGGCATCAAAGACGTCTACCGCTGCCTGCAACCCGATACCACGGACACCTGCTACACATGGTGGAGCAACCGGGGCCAGGCCTATGCCAACAACGTGGGGTGGCGCCTGGACTACCACCTGGCCACCCCGGCCCTGGCCGCCCTGGCCCGTGCCGAGTCGATCTACAAGGGTGAGAAGTTCTCAGACCACGCGCCGGTCACGGTGGGTTACGCACTCCAGTTGTGAATACCTCGGACACGTGAAGCGATATGGCCCGTGATGCTGCACCCCAGCGTCACGAGTTGCGCGCTCGCACATCGCTCACGCGCGCTGCAGCATGTCCTTGTCCTGCTCACGCTGGAAACTGATGCCGGCACATACGAGACACAGCATCAGCACGAAGAAGTGGCTTTCGCGCGAGCTCCACAGCGGTGCATTGATCAAACTGTTCACCGCAAACAGTGCCGAAAAGCACCAAGCCATGCGGCGCGGCGAAGCGGGCATCTGGCGTGTCATCCAGATCGGCGATAGCACCAGCACAATAAACAGCGCCAACCCCAGAATACCGTGCTCCATCCAGAAGAACAGGTACTGGTTGTGAGGATGCCAGCGGCCGAACTCGCACCATCCCTCCTTGGTGACATGCACGCACCACTGTGCATGGTATTCGCCTGTCCCCCAACCGGTGATGGGCTTCTCCAGCGTCATTTCCAGCGTGTTCTTCCAGAAATTGATACGTCCACCAATGCTGGTGATCTCCATCGCATCGCTGTTTCGGGCTTCACTGATCGCTTGTTCCAGGCGTTGGTGCACCTTGTCAGACGTGGCCAAGCTGGCCGCCAAGGCACAGGCAATCGCCCCAATCGCCAGCCACTGTTTGGCACCCCGTGCCCACATCAGCGCATACATGCCCAACACCACCAGCAAGAGCACGTAACCTGTGCGGCCATTCGAGAGCTGTGTGACGGCGACCACCGCAGCCAATGCCACGGCACCCAGGAACAATTGGTATCCCCGACTCTGTACCGACACGGCCTTTTCCAGCACCAAAACGGTAAAGAAGGCCATCATGATGTTCTGCGTAATGTAGTCACCAATCACCGTATGGTCCTGCCCCCAGCCCAGATTCTGAGTTTTGGACCATGGCAGTTGCCAAAATACATTCGCATACACCGACAAAAGAATGAATGCCATCGACCCCATAAAAGCCGCGACACAGGATTTTCTCCATCGAAAATTTTGCAACAACAGAAAAAACACCGGGATGAGTATCAATTTGGCATATTTGGAAAAATGCAGCTTGGCATCATCCCAACTCGCCGAAGAATACAGCCAACCGATTGCAATCAGAATATAGAGCCCCACGGACGCTAACACCAAAGGGCTTTTCAGCAATTCAGAATTCGGCCGAATTATTTTCCAGGAAGCCAGCCCCAGCAAAAAGGCGAAAACCATGGCCGCATAGGCCAAACCCATCGCCACGGGAAAAGCAAAATAGGCCACCACCAGCATAACCATGGCAGCGACATATATTTTGGATTTCTCGTTTGCAGAAGAAATTGGTTGAAAATTCATTTAGCGTTTCTTCGCTTCTTGCAAATAATCGCGATCGATTTCCAGGGCCACATATCGGAAAAAGCATTCCAAGGCGACGAGGAAACTGTGCAAAAAACCCGCACGCCCGCACAAAAAACCACGGTGGAAGAAATACAGGCGAATGAAATTGGCGATCGCTGAACCCATGCCACGCAGCACGCCCCCGCGTTTGCCGGCCTGCATGCGCTTGTAAGCACCCAACTGCACATACTGGGCCAGTTTCTGCAGGCTGCCATAAATCGTTTCGCGCGAGTAATGCGGCAGGCGCTGTTTCAGCAGGCGCACCGGCAGCGCCGGGTCTTTCAGCTTCGCGCCTTCGTGCACCACGCCCTCGAATTGCAGGATCTGCGCCCGCGGGAACAGCCGCGGGATCCCGCCCGAACTGCGCATGCGGCCCAGTGACTGGCCATAGGCGATCTGCTCCCAGGCCACCTCCCACACACACGCCACATTGGCATCGACGATGGCACGCATTTCCTGCGCCAAGGCCGGCGTGACCACCTCGTCGGCATCGAGAAAGAAAATCCAGTCCCCGGTGGCATGCTGCAGGATGCGGTTGCGCTGTACCGCAAAGCCCTGCCAATCGGGATAGCTGTAGACCTCCACGCCCTTTGCCGTGGCGATTTCCACCGTCGCATCGCTGCTGCCGCTGTCGACCACAATGATCTGGTCGGCAAATGCCGCGCTGTCGATGCACGCCGCAATGCGACGCTCCTCGTTCATGGTGAGGATGCCAATGGTCAAAGTTGCCATGTGAAATTTTTGTCAGTAATGGGTGGGCGCGCCCCACAGGCCGCGGATGCGCCCCCACAGGCGCGAGACATGCTTGGGTGAAGGGGCCACAATGCGCAGCGCCAGCAGCGCGAGCGCGCCAGCCAGCGATTGCAGGCGGTGCGCCGCCGCCGCTTGGGGCCCCTGGTGCTTGGCCGTGAACAGCACTTTGGAGCGGGCATGGTGGTAGCCACGCCCATACTCCACGCGCAGCGGACGCGGGCCACGCACCGAGCCGCGGTTCGAGTGCGCCACACGCACGGCGGGCTGCACGATCACCGGCTTGCCGGCCTGCAACAGGCGCAGGCACATGTCCTCATCCTCGTAGTAGAGGAAGAAGCGCTCGTCGAACCAGCCTTCGGCCGGGGCCTGGTCCATGCGCAGCAGCATGGCCGCACCACAGGCATTGCCGACACAGGTCACGCCTTCGGCCGCCGGTCCCTTGGACGACCACCAGTCACGCACCCAGCCGTAGTTGACCTGCAGCCGGCCATCACTGCCCACCAACTGCGGCACGACGATGGCGGCATCCGGCCATTGCTGCGCCGTCTCGAACAGGGCCTGGGCATCGTCCGACTGCACGGCGCAATCGGGATTGATCATCAGGCAGTAGGGGGTGGTCGCCGCCTGGAACCCGCGGTTGTTGGCCACGCCAAACCCCATGTTCTGCGGCAGGGCGATGATCTGCGCCTGCGGCAGCACGGCGCGCATGCACTCGGGTGTGCCGTCGGCGCTGCCGTTGTCGACGATGGTGACATGCGGCCAGCCGCGCAGCTGGGCCCCCAGGGCCTCGGCACAGTGGGCGCTGTTGAAGGTCACGATCACCGCCGTGATGTGCGCCAAAGCAGGACAGCGCTCCCTGAGAGCGCTGTCCTGAAAATCTGTCACGGGGTGCGTAGCAGCGGTCATTGAAAAAGCTTAGTGACCACCGGCAAACACTTCGCCGGCCTTGAGCTTGTAGACCGTGCCGCAGTACGGGCACTTGCCTTGGCCGTCGTGCGCCACATCGATGTACACCTTGGGGTGGCTGTTCCACAGCTTCATGTCGGCCTTGGGGCTGGGGCAGTAAACACCGCCTTGCTGGTTCAGGTCCTTGGCAGCCAGTTCGACGACGGCAGTAGTACTCATGGTGGGTGTCTCTCTCGCAGGTGGCGCCGCTGGTGCGTGCCAGCGGCTTGAACGTCAAAATCGGTGGGGTCGGGCCCCTTCGGCCGGGATTTTAAAGGCCTTGGGCGCCGTCTGGTTGCTTGTTGGCCTCCGCTGCCTCGGCGGTGCCGGGGCGCACCAGGGTCCACTGCACCAGGCGACCGTGCACGAACTCACAGGTCACATGGGAGTCCGTGCCGTCGGTCCAGCGGTAGATTTCCGGGTCTTGCCCCTCTTCGGACAGGCGCTGCCCCAGCGAACGGGTCATGGCCACCACGTGCATCAGGTTCACCTTGGGCTTGAGCTTGGCGTTCAGCATCACGGCGCTGCCGACATAGCCCATGGGCCGCTCGGAGGCCCGGCGCATCACCGTCATCAGCCGCGTGAAATGCAGCAGCAGCCACATCACGATGCCGCCACCCACCGCGGCCACACCCATCCAGCCCAGCGCGTCATAGGCCAGGTACAGCAGGACCGCCAGGCCCAGGGGAATCACAACATTGCGCATATTCATGGGTGCTATTGTCTTATGGAGCGCGCAGGCCCTGCGTGCGGGCAGTGCGTATGGGGTTTTACGCCCTGCCGGCACCCGGACGTCAGCCCATGGCGCGCACGATGTTCATGGCCTCGTCCACGCGCTCCACGGCGTGCAGGGTCAGGCCGGGGATGGGTTTCTTGGGCGCATTCGCCTTGGGCACCACGGCCACGGTGAAGCCCAGCTTGGCGGCTTCCTTGAGCCGGTCCTGGCCGCGCGGCGCGGGCCGCACCTCCCCGGCCAGGCCGACTTCGCCAAACGCGATGAAACCCTTGGGCAGGGCCTTGCCGCGCAGGCTGCTGGTGATGGACAGCATCACCGCCAGGTCGGCCGCCGGCTCGCCAATGCGCACCCCACCCACGGCGTTGACGAACACGTCCTGGTCGGCGCAGGCCACGCCCGCATGGCGGTTGAGCACCGCCAGCAGCATGGCCAACCGGTCCTTGTCCAGGCCCACCGACAGGCGCCGTGGCGCCGGGCCCGCGCCATCGACCAGGGCCTGGATTTCCACCAGCAGCGGGCGCGTGCCTTCCAGCGTCACCATCACGCAGCTGCCGGGCACGGGCTCGGCGTGCTGGCTCAGAAAGATGGCGCTGGGGTTGCTCACGCCTTTCAGGCCCTTTTCGGTCATGGCGAAGACGCCGATCTCGTTGACCGCGCCAAAGCGGTTCTTGATGGCGCGGACCAGGCGGTGCGGGCTGTGGGTGTCGCCCTCGAAGTACAGCACCGTGTCCACCATGTGCTCCAGCACACGCGGGCCGGCCAGCGCGCCTTCCTTGGTGACGTGGCCGACCAGGATCACCGTGATGCCCGTGCCCTTGGCCATGCGCGTCAGGTGGGCCGCGCACTCGCGCACCTGGGCCACCGAGCCGGGGGCGCTGGTCAGCTGGTCGGAGTACATGGTCTGGATGGAGTCGATGACCACCACGGCGGGCTGCGTGGCTTCCACCGTGGCCAGGATTTTTTCCAGCTGGATCTCGGCCAGCAGGTTCACCTGGCTGCCGTCGATGCCCAGCCGCCGCGAGCGCAGCGCCACCTGGGCGCCGCTTTCCTCGCCGGTCACATACAGCGTGGGCAGGCCGGCGCGCTGCAGTGCGTCCATGGCCTGCAGCAGCAGGGTGGACTTGCCGATGCCGGGGTCGCCGCCGATCAGCACCACCCCGCCCTCCACCACGCCGCCACCCAGCACGCGGTCCAGCTCCTCGATGCCGCTGGGCGTGCGCGCCACGTCCTGGGCCTCGATGGCGGCCAGCGGCGTCACGGGCTGGGCATTGGCCAGGCCGGCATAGCCCTGGGGGGCGCTGAGGCGGTTCTTGCCGCCCGAGGCGGCCTCGGGCACGCTTTCGATCAGGCTGTTCCAGGCGCCGCAGTTCGGGCATTTGCCCAGCCAGCGCGGCGTGGTGCCGCCGCAGGCGTTGCAGGTGTAAATGGTTTTGTCTTTGGCCATGCCCGCACTATATCGGCGGCACCCGGTCGCGCTGGGCTGGCCACGGGCACCCCGATGGGTCGCACCGATGGAGCGGCGGCAGGGGCGGGCGCCGCCGGGTACGGCCGTGTCTGCACGCACTGGGGGGTGCCAATTTCTAAAAAGAGAGCAGCTTGCGCAATCCCTCTGCGACTTTCAGCAACCAAAGTCCTGCAAACAATGATTGGGCAAGCGCCAGGCGCTCTCCTTTGGGGAGTGGCGTGTGAGGACGGATGGCGGATGGCGGATGGCGTGCCGCCTGGACCGCACCCCGCTCAGGGCCGCAGCGCGTCCTCGTCGCTGACCACGGGCACGCGCGCGGCCACGGCGCACATCAGTTCGTAGCCTACGGTGCCCGCAGCGGCGGCCACTTCGTCGATCGACAGCACGCTGCCGTGGCGCGGCGAGCGCCCCCACAGCACCACCTCGCTGCCCAGCTGCGCGTCGGGCACGGGCGTCAGGTCCACACAAACCATGTCCATGCTGACGCGGCCCAGCAGGCGGGTGCGCACGCCATTGACCAGCACCGGCGTGCCGGTGCCGCACAGGCGCGGATAGCCGTCGGCATAGCCGCAGGCGACCACGCCCAGGCGCAGATCGCCCTCGGCCGTGAAGGTGGAGCCATAGCCCACGGTGTCGCCGGCGTGCAGCTGCTGCGTGCCGATGATCTGGCTGGTCAGGCTCATGGCCGGCTGCAGGCCCCAGTGGTCCGCCGTGTGCGTGGGGTAGTCGGGCGAGCTGCCGTACAGCACGATGCCGGGACGCACCCAGTCGCCACGCACGGCCTCGCGCGTGCCCTGCAGCAGGGCCGCGGCGCTGTTGCTCAGGCTGCGCTCGCCGGGCAGGTCGTGCGTGGTCTGCTCGAACACCTGCAACTGGTGCGCCGTGCCGCGCGGGCCGTCGGCGTCGCTGAAGTGGGTGATGAAGGAGATCTCCTCCACCTGCGGCAGCGCGTTGAGGCGCGCCCAGGCGCTGCGAAAGCGCTCGGGCGTGAAGCCCAGGCGGTTCATGCCGCTGTTCATCTTCAGGAACACGCGGTGCGGCACCTGGGTCTTGTGCGCGGCCAGCCAGTCGATCTGGGCATCGCAGTGCACGGTGTGCCACAGGCCCAGGCGCGAGCACAGCTCCAGATCGCGCGGCTCGAACACGCCCTCCAGCAGCAGGATCGGGCCGCGCCAGTCCAGGGCGCGCAGGCGCTGAGCCTCGGTGATCTCCAGCACGGCAAAACCATCGGCCGCACGCAGGCCCTGGAAGGCATGCTCCACCCCATGGCCATAGGCATTCGCCTTGGCCACGCACAGCAACTGGGCGTCCGGCGCGGCGCGGCGCACCTGTTCCAGGTTGTGGCGCAGGGCTTGGGGGTGGATGGTGGCGAGAATGGGGCGCGGCATGGCGAAAAGTTTCCTGAGGGCAAACGACAGGCATTCTGGCACTGATGGCTAAGGGCTGCGTGATATAACCGCCAGTCGTTCGCCACTGGGACAACCCTTTTTCGTGCACTGGCCCCCGTGGTCGCGCGTGCGCACAGCATTTCATGAAGCGCGGTTTCTACACCATCATGTCAGCGCAGTTTTTCAGCTCGCTGGCCGACAACGCCCTGTTCGTCACAGCCGTGGAGCTGCTGCGCACCGGCGGTGCGCCCGAATGGCAGAGTGCCGCCCTGGTCCCCATGTTCGCCCTGTTCTACGTGGTGCTGGCGCCCTTTGTCGGCGCCTTTGCCGATGCGCTGCCCAAGGGCCGGGTCATGTTCATCAGCAATGCCATCAAGGTGGTGGGCTGCCTGCTGATGCTGTTTGGCCACCACCCGCTGCTGGCCTATGCCGTGGTGGGTCTGGGGGCCGCGGCCTATTCGCCCGCCAAGTACGGCATCCTGACCGAGCTGCTGCCCCCGTCGCAGTTGGTCAAGGCCAACGGCTGGATCGAGGGGCTGACCATCACCTCCATCATCCTGGGCGTGCTGCTGGGTGGCCAGTTGGTCGGCCCGGTCATCTCCGGCCACCTGCTGGCGCTGAACCTGCCCGGCGTGGACAACGCCGCCGAAGCGGCGATCGGCGTGCTGGTATTCGTCTACGCCCTGGCGGCGGCCTTCAACCTGCGCATCCCGCGCACCACGGCGCCCCTGGTGCCGCTGCGCCAGGACCCGACCCAGGGCCTGGTCGGCAATACCCTGGCCCTGCTGCCCGACTTCCGCGACTGCAACCGCCGCCTGTGGCGCGACAAGCTGGGCCAGATCTCGCTGTCCACCACCACCCTGTTCTGGGGCGTGTCCGGCAATCTGCGCTACATCGTGCTGGCCTGGGCCGCCGTGGCCCTGGGCTATGGCACCACCCAGGCCTCGGCCCTGGTGGGCGTGGTGGCCATCGGCACGGCCGTGGGCGCGGTGATAGCCTCGATGCGCATGCGCCTGCAGCACGCCACGCGCGTGATCCCCATGGGCATTGCCATGGGCCTGCTGGTGATCTGCATGAACTTCATCAGCAACCTGTGGGTGGCTGTGCCCTTCCTGATCGTGCTGGGCGGGCTGGGCGGCTTCCTGGTCGTGCCCATGAACGCGCTGCTGCAGCACCGGGGCCACAACCTGATGGGCGCCGGGCGCTCCATCGCCGTGCAGAATTTCAACGAACAGGCCTGCATCCTGGGCCTGGGCGCCCTGTACGCCCTGAGCACCCTGTGGGGCCTGTCGGCCTATGGCGCCATCACCGGCTTCGGCGTGATCGTGGCCTTCACCATGTGGCTGATCGGCCGCTGGTACCGCCACAACTGCCGCAAGCACGGCGGTGAGGTGCGGCGCCTGCTGAGCATTGCCCGCTACGATCACCACCACTGAGCGCCCCACGGCCCCTCTCCTTCATTCTTCATAGCATCCGGCGCAGGCAGAACCTGCGCCGGAACCATTTTTGACATGCATTCCTGGCCCTACCTCGCCCTGTTGTTCAACGCCATGGTCTGGGGGCTGGCCTGGTGGCCGTTCCAGACCATGCGCGCCGCCGGCCTGGCTGCGCCCTGGGCCACGGGCATGATCTACAGCGTGCTGTCCCTGGGCACCATCGTGTGCCTGCGCGGCAGCCTGGCGCAGTTCCTGCGCCACCCGGTGCTGTGGCTGCTGGCCCTGTCCTCGGGGCTGACGAATGTGTCGTTCAACACCGCGGCCTCGACCGGCGACGTGGTGCGCGTGATCCTGCTGTTCTACCTGATGCCCGCCTGGACGGTGCTGCTGGCCTGGCGCTTCCTGGGTGAACGCCCCACGCCCCAAAGCCTGCTGCGCCTGGTGCTGGCCTTCAGCGGCATGGCCCTGGTCATCGTGCCGCCGGGCGCCACCTGGCGCAGCCTGACCGCAGGCCTGGGCCTGCCCGAGTACCTGGCCATCTTCGGCGGCCTGTGCTTTGCGATGACGAATGTGATCCTGCGCCGCTGCTTTCACACGCCCAGCATGGCGCGGGTGCTGGCCATGTTCCTGGGCTGTATGGGCATGGGGCTGGCGACCGCCACGGCCGGCTACCTGGGTGGCCAGTTCCCCGGCATTCCCGCGCCGGCGCCGGGCTGGATCGCCTGCGCCGTGGGCATGGCCGTGCTGGTGGCCATCGGCTCGTGGGCGCTGCAATACGGCGCCTCGCGCATCCCGACCAGCACCACCTCGCTGATCATGCTGTCGGAGGTGCTGTTCGCCAGCATCTCGGCCTGGCTGCTGGGCGCCACCGAACTCACGCCGCGCATGCTGCTGGGCGGGGCCCTGATCGTGGGCGGCGCCCTGCTGGCCGTGCTGCAGCACCGGCGCCCGCACTGAGGCTGGGCCAGGGCCGCAGGCGCTGTGCTACAACCACAGTCACCGCTTGCACCCCGAGGCCTGCATGCCCCAGCTGTCCGACTTCTCCGCCACCCGCATCGACGGCCACAGCGCGCCCCTGTCCGCTTACGCGGGCCAGGTGGTGCTGGTGGTCAACACCGCCAGCGCCTGCGGCTTCACCCCCCAGTTCGCCGGGCTGCAGGACCTGCACCAGCGCTATGCCCCCCAGGGCCTGGTGGTCCTGGGCTTTCCCTGCAACCAGTTCGGCCAGCAGGACAAGGGCAGCAACAGCGAGATTGCCAGCTTCTGCCAGCGCAACTACGGCGTGGACTTCCCCATGATGGCCAAGGTGGACGTAAACGGCCCACAGGCCCACCCGCTGTTCCAGTGGCTCAAGGCGCAGGCCCCCGGCCTGCTGGGCACGCGCCGCATCAAATGGAATTTCACCAAGTTCCTGATCGGGCGTGACGGCCAGGTGCTGCGCCGCTACGCCCCCCAGACGCCGCCCGCCCGGCTGGAAGCCGACATCGCCCAGGCACTGGCCACCCAGATCTGAGCCGCAAAAAAGGGCCCCGAGGGCCCTGGTGGTGCGGACGGCGGCGCGGCGTCAGGCCGTGCGCGCGGCCTGCAACTGGCCGGCGCGGTGCAGCTGGCGCATCACCGTGTGGGCGTTCATGCCATACATCTCGGCAAACGCGTGCACATCGCCCGAGCCGCTGGCCACGTAGGCACGGTGCACCGCTTCGGCCTTGGCGTCCTGCTCGGCCACCTCATCCAGGGCGGCGTCCAGCAGGGCCTGGGTGTCGGCATCGCGCACCTGCAGCGATTCCAGGTAGGCCTCGCGCGACAGGCCGCTGTCGATGAAGGCCAGGGCCATGCGGCGACGCAGCTTGGCCTGCAGGTCCTCGCCATCGCGCGGCTTCTTGCGCTTGAAGACCTCGACCAGGGCGTGGAACACATGGCCCGGGGCCATGGCTTCCACCACGGCGCCTTGCAGGTCATGGCGCGGCGCACCGGCGGCCACGGCGTTCAGGTAGCGGGTCGAGCGCGTGTGGATGGCCAGGGCCACCTTCAGGCCGGCCTTGTCCAGGGCTTCGCCATGCAGGGCCAGCAGGTCCTGGTAGATACCGCGCTTCAGGGGCAGGACCGTGGCGCCAAACAGCGTTGGGTGCAGGGTGGCCAGTTGCGCCAGCACGGGGTGCACTTCGCGCGCGGGACGGGCTGCGGCCGGCGCCGCAGGGCGGCCACGGCCACCGCGCTGCTGCGGGCGACGGTCTGCGCGGGCCGGCGCTGGCGCCGAGGCACCGGGCACGGAGTTGTCAACGGTGGAGGACACGGATTCGGTCATGGGCTGGGGCCAGTGCAGGAAAAATCAAACCCGCGATGATGCCAGCATTGCACGGTCTGTGTGAACCCCCGGCACTTTGGCCGCACGCGCCGCCCCCTCAGGCCAGGGCTTCGTCCAGCACTTCCACCCAGTGACGCACCGGCACCGGGGTGCCGCTTTGCAGGTGGGTGATGCAGCCGATGTTGGCCGACAGGATCGCCGCCGGCTGCGGCGCCACCTCGTCCAGGGCCTGCAGCTTGCGGTCGCGCAGGGTCTTGGCCATGGCCGGCTGCAGCACCGAGTAGGTCCCCGCCGAGCCACAGCACAGATGGGATTCGGTGCGCGCCGTCAGCAGCTGGAAACCCAGCTTGGACAGGTTGGCCTCCACCACGCCCTTGAGCTTTTGCGCGTGCTGCAGCGTGCACGGCGGGTGGTAGGCCATGGGCTGCGCCGGCACCCGGGCGCGGCCCTGCAGCTTGTCGGCCAGCTCGGGCAGCAGGGCGGGCAGCAGCTCGCTCAGGTCGCGCGCCAGGGCGCTGGTGCGGGCCGCCTTGTCGGCGTAGACCGGTTCATCGCGCAGCACATGGCCCCAGTCCTTGAGCATGGCCCCGCAGCCCGAGGCATTGCTGACGATGGCCTCGACCTCGCCGGCCTCGATCAGCGGCCACCAGGCATCGATGTTGGCGCGCATCTGCGCCTTGCCGCCGTCGTGGTCGTTGAGGTGGTATTTCACCGCACCGCAGCACTGCGACTGCGCCACCACCAGGGTCTGGATGCCCACCGCGTCCAGCACGCGCGCCGTGGCGTAGTTGATGTTGGGCAGCATTGCCGGCTGCACGCAGCCCTGCAGCAGCAAGACCTTGCGCGCATGGCTGCGCGTGGGCCAGGCGCCGTGCTCGCCCCTGGGCGGCACCTTGGCCTGGATGGCGGCGGGCAGCAGCGGGCGCACGGCCTGGCCCAGCTTCATGGCCGGGGCAAACAGCGGCGACGTCAGGCCTTCCTTCAAGGCCCAGCGCTGCAAGCGCTCGCCCAGCGGGCGGGGCACCTGCGCATCGACCACCTTGCGGCCGATGTCCACCAGGTGGCCGTACTGCACCCCGCTGGGGCAGGTGGATTCACAATTGCGGCAGGTCAGGCAGCGGTCCAGGTGCTGCTGGGTGGCGCGCGTGGGCGCCTGCCCTTCCAGCACCTGCTTGATCAGGTAGATGCGGCCGCGCGGGCCATCCAGCTCATCGCCCAGCTCCTGGTAGGTGGGGCAGGTGGCGGTGCAAAAGCCACAGTGCACGCATTTGCGCAGGATGGCTTCGGCCTCCTGGCCTTCGGGCGTGCCACGGTATTGCGGGGCGAGGTGGGTTTGCATGGTGGGGTGTCTCTGGAATGGTTTTGATGGGGTGCCGGGCCGTGCGGGCCCGGGGTCACGCCATGGTGCGCCCGGGGTTGAAAATGCCCACCGGATCGAAGGCCTGGCGCAGCTGGGCCTGGATGCGCTGCACCGCCGGGTTTTGCACATCAAATATCGGGCTGGCGCTGATCTGGCCTGCGCCTTCAGCTCTGAATAGCGAAGCACTGCCCCCCACAGACTGCGCCAGCGCCTGCAGCGCCGGGCCCTGGCTGCGCGGGGCCTGCACCCAGCGCTGGCCGCCCTGCCATTCGATGAGCGGCGCGCCCACCCCGTGCGGCAGCGCCAGCACCGGTGCGGTCTGCGGCACGGACAGGCGCCACAGCACGTGGTCGGCCGCGCGCTGCGCAAACCAGGGCAGGGTCTGCTCGCGGCAGGCCTGCCAGTCGGCGGCCGTGGCGGCATCGTCCAGGCGCACCCCGCCCAGGCTGCGGCAGGCGGCCTCGACGGCGGCACGCGCGCCGCGCAGGCGCAGGTACAGCGTACCGGTGTCGGCACCCGCCGCGTCGGGCACCCAGCAGCTGGCATTCAGCGGCAGTGGCTGACCGCCCCACTGGTTCAGGCGCTGCAGGGCCTCGGCCTGCGACAGGCCGTCAAAGCGCAGCGTGGTCTCGCCCGGAGCCACCGGCAACACCTTGAGGCTGACTTCGGTGATCAGCCCCAGCGTGCCCCAGCTGCCCGCCATCAGGCGCGAAACGTCGTAGCCGGCCACGTTCTTCATCACCTGGCCGCCGAAGCGCAGCAACTCAGCGCGCCCGTTCAGGATTTCCACACCCAACACGTAGTCGCGCACCGCGCCCACGCTGGCGCGGGACGGGCCGGACCAGCCAGTGGCCACCATGCCCCCGACCGTGGCGGCGCCGAAGTGCGGTGGCTCGAACGCCAGGCACTGGCCCTGGGCGGCCAGCACGGCCTCCAGTTCGGCCAGCGGCGTGCCGGCGCGCACCGTCACCACCAGCTCGCTGGGCTCGTAGCTGACGATGCCGCGCCAGTCCCGGGTGTCCAGCAGGTCCCCCTGCAGTTGCAGGGCGTGGAAGTCCTTGCTGCCACCGCCGCGCAGCCGCAGCGGGGTGTGGTCAGCAAGGGCGGCGCGTACGCGCTCGGCGATCTGGAAAAGGGCAGCGTCCATGGCCGTGCATCGTAGCCGTGCTGCCGGAATTTGCCAGTCGCCGCCGTGTGAATTTTTTGAACGCCGGGTGTGAATCAGCAGGACGCGCAGCGCCCTGGGCCCGCGGCGGCGGCCATGCCCTCAGGCACCACGGCCCACCGCGGGTGATCACCCCCCCGCCAGGAATGGGCTGGACCGCTGGGGGCGGACCGCCCATGAAAAAACCGCCCCGAAGGGCGGTTTCAGCTTGCGCGGGGGCGGGGGTGCCGCCCGGGCGCCTTGCTCAGCGGTTGTAGGCCGACTCACCGTGGGTGGTGATGTCCAGACCTTCGCGCTCAGCATCTTCAGCGACACGCAGACCCACCAGGACATCTGCGACCTTGAAGCAGATGAACGAGACCACACCGCACCAGACCATGGTCACGATCACGCTCTTGAACTGCACCCAGACCTGCGCACCCATGGCGAAGGTGTCGGGGGTCAGACCACCCGTGCCGCCCAGGCTTTGCGAGGCGAACACACCGGTCAGGATGGCACCCAGGATACCGCCCACACCGTGCACGCCGAACACGTCGCAGGTGTCATCGACCTTCAGCATCTTCTTCAGGCCCGACACGCCCCACAGGCACAGAGGGCCAGCGATCAGACCCATGACGATGGAACCCATGGGGCCCACGAAACCAGCGGCAGGGGTGATGGTCACCAGACCGGCCACGGCACCCGAGGCAGCGCCCAGCATGGAGGCCTTGCCCTTGTGCAGGGCTTCGGCCACGATCCAGGACACGGCGGCGGCGCCGGTCGCCAGGATGGTGTTGATGAAGGCCAGGCCAGCGATGCCGTTGGCGGCACCGGCGGAGCCGGCGTTGAAGCCGAACCAGCCCACCCACAGCAGGGAGGCACCGACCATGGTCAGGGTCAGGCTGTGCGGAGGCAGGGCTTCCTTGCCGAAGCCGATGCGCTTGCCCACCATGTAGGCGCCCACCAGGCCGGCCACGGCCGCGTTGATGTGCACCACGGTGCCGCCGGCGAAGTCCAGCGCGCCATCGGCCGCCAGCAGACCACCACCCCAGACCATGTGGGCCATGGGGATGTAGCTGAAGGTGAACCACAGCACGGAGAAGATCATCACGGCCGCGAACTTGATGCGTTCGGCAAAGGCCCCCACGATCAGCGCCACAGTGATGGCGGCGAAGGTGGACTGGAAGGCCACGAACACGTATTCGGGGATGGTGGGCAGCATGGCCGACAGGGTGTCGGGCGTGATGCCGGCCAGGAACAGCTTGTCGAAGCTGCCGAAGAACTTGCCTTCACCGCCGAAGGCCAGCGAGAAGCCGTAGACCGCCCACAGCACGGTGATCAGCGAGAACACGGTGAACACCTGGGCCAGCACGGACAGCATGTTCTTGGAGCGCACCAGGCCACCGTAGAACAGGGCCAGGCCAGGGATGACCATCAGGATCACCAGCATGGTGGAGGTCAGCATCCACGCGGTGTCGCCGGCGCTCAGGACGGGGGCGGCAGGCGCGGCCGCTTCGGCGACGACTTCGGCCACCACCGCCACGGCGGGGGCAGCTTCTTGCGCAATGGCACCGGTGGCGGCGGCCAGCAGGCCCAGACCCAGTGAGATGGCAGGGAGCGATTTTTTCATGTCAGTCTCTTGCATTAGGGGGTGGGTTACAGGGCTTCCTTGCCGGTCTCGCCGGTACGGATGCGCACGACCTGCTCCAGGTCGTAAACGAAAATCTTGCCGTCGCCGATCTTGCCGGTGCGGGCCGCGCCTTCGATGGCTTCGATCACCTGCTCGAGCACGGCATCGTCGACCGCGGCTTCCAGCTTCACCTTGGGCAGGAAGTCGACGACATATTCGGCGCCGCGGTACAGCTCGGTGTGACCTTTTTGGCGGCCGAAGCCCTTCACCTCGGTCACGGTGATGCCCTGTACGCCAAGCTGTGACAGTGCTTCGCGCACCTCGTCGAGCTTGAAGGGCTTGATGATGGCTGACACCATTTTCATAAGACGTTCCTCCGGGAAGCTGGCAGTTGTAAAAAGTGTTGTGACAAGCCCTTTAAGCATGGAGCGTGCCAACCAACGGCCTTGAAGCGGAGCAGGCCCGCGTTCTACAGTGCACATCTGGAAACATCGCGCGATGCACCACTTTAGTGCAAACCCGCGGTGGCATGTGCTGCTTTTTTGTGCACCTTTTGAGGGAGAACCGCCCCATGAGCCTGGCTTGCGTCCAAAGTCGTGCCCTTTTGGGGCTGCAAGCGCCCGCCGTCACCGTGGAAGTGCATCTGGCCAACGGCCTGCCCAGCCTGGCCCTGGTGGGGCTGGCCGACGTGGAGGTCAAGGAAGCCCGCGAGCGCGTGCGCTGCGCCATCGTCAACAGCGGCCTGGAATTTCCGACCAACAAGCGCATCACCGTGAACCTGGCGCCGGCCGACCTGCCCAAGGACTCCGGCCGCTTCGACCTGCCCATCGCCCTGGGCATCCTGGCCGCCAGCGGGCAGATCGATGCGGCGCGGCTCCACGGCTGGGAGTTCGCGGGCGAGCTGTCGCTGTCCGGCGAGCTGCGGCCGGTGCGCGGGGCCCTGGCCACCAGCCTGGCCCTGCCCTGGGGGCAGACCCCGGCACGCCTGGTGCTGCCGCTGGACAGCGCCGCCGAGGCGGCCTGCGCCCCGCAGGCCGAGGTCTATGGCGCCGCCCACCTGCTGGATGTGGTGGCGCAGCTGCTGCCCCCGGGTGCCACCCCGCACGACCGCGCCAGCGCAGGCTGGCAGCGCATGCCGCCGCCACCGCGCCAGGCGCCCCGGACCCTGCTGGATCTGGCCGAGGTCAAGGGCCAGGTCCAGGCCAAGCGCGCCCTGGAGATTGCCGCCGCCGGCAGCCATGCCGTGCTGCTGGTCGGCCCGCCCGGCTCGGGCAAGTCCATGCTGGCCCACCGGTTTGCCGGCCTACTGCCACCGATGACCGAGCAGGAGGCCGTCGAAAGCGCGGCCATCGCCAGCCTGTGCGGGCGCTTCCAGGCCACGCAGTGGGGCCAGCGCCGCACCGCCCACCCGCACCACACGGCCAGCGCCGTGGCCCTGGTCGGCGGAGGCTCACCGCCCAAGCCCGGCGAAATCTCCCTGGCCCACCACGGCACGCTGTTCCTGGACGAATTCCCCGAATTCAGCCGCAGCGCGCTGGAGGCCCTGCGCGAGCCGCTGGAGACCGGCTGCATCACCATCGCCCGCGCCACGCACAGCGCGGAGTTCCCGGCGCGCTTTCAGCTGATTGCGGCCATGAACCCCTGCCCCTGCGGCTTCTGGGGCAGCGCCCAGCGCAGCTGCCGCTGCACGCCCGACCAAGTGGCGCGCTACCAGGGCAAGCTCAGCGGCCCGCTGCTGGACCGCATCGACCTGCACGTCGAGGTGCACAGCCTGCCGGCCGAGCAATTGCTGGCCAGCGCCGAGGGCGAACGCAGCCAGGCCGTGCAGGCCCGCGTGGCCCAGGCGCGGGCGCGGGCCCTGCAGCGCCAGGGCTGCAGCAACCAGTTGCTGCAGGGCGACGCGCTGGAGCAGCACCTGCAGCTGGAGGACAGCGCTGCCGCCCTGGTGCGCAAGGCTGCCGACCGCCTGGGCTGGTCGGCCCGCGCCACCCACCGCGCGCTGCGCGTGGCACGCACCATCGCCGACCTGGCCGGCAGCCCCCACATCGCCAGTGCCCACGTGGCCGAGGCCATGCAGTACCGCCGCACCCTGGTGCCCGCCAGCCCCTGAGCACCGCCTCAAAAAAACCTGCCAAATTGGCCTGCAACGCTTGCTGCGCCTGCGCAGGGCGCTATGCCATCAGGAGTTCTTCGGCTTCGGCCATTTGCTGGGGCGGCGCCACGGTCTCGTGCAGCAGCTGCACCCAGGCGCGCAACGCGGGCGACCAGCTGGCCTCGGGACCGCTGACCAGGCAGGTGTCCACCCGGGCGATGTCGGCCAGACCCGGGGGCAGCGCGCAGCCCTGCACGCCAAAGCGCGCCTGCTGGGCCTGCACCACGGACTGGGGCAGCAGCGCATAGCCCATGCCGGCGGCGACGCAGCCCAGGATGGCGTCCAGCGAGCCCAGCTCCATGATGCGCGCCGAGGTGATGCCCTGGCTGGCCAGTAGCAGCTCAATGCGCTGGCGGTAGCTGCAGCCCTGGCGGAAGGCCAGGAAGGGCTGCTGGCACAGCTGCTGCGGCGTGGGGAACTGCGCCAGCGGCGCGCTGCCGACCAGTACCAGGGTTTCGCGGAACACCGGCCAGGCCTGCAATCGCGGCTGCGGTGGCTGGCCGGCGACCAGGGCGCAGTCCAGCCGCCCGGCCAGCATCTCGTCGACCAGAAAGGCCGTGGGGCCGGTGCGCAGCTCCATCACCATGCCGGGGTGGCGGCGGTGCAGTTGGGCCAGCAGCGGCGGCAGGCGCAGCGCGGCCGTGGTCTCCATGGAGCCGATGCACAGCGCCCCCGGCGCCGCCTGGCGGCCCTGCAGCAGGGCCAGCACCTCGTCGTGCGAGGCCAGCATGTGCCGCGCATGGCCGCGCAGCAGCCGCCCGGCCGAGGTCGGCACCACCGGCGTGCTGCGCTCCAGCAGTTGCGCGCCCAGCTCTTCCTCCAGCTTCTTGATGTGGGCCGTCACGTTGGACTGCACGGTGTGCAGCTGTTGCGCGGCCGCGCCGAAACTGCCGGTCTCGCACACGGCCTCGAAGATGCGCAGGGATTTGAGTTGCATGGCACCACCTCATCACGAAAGAAGATTTCTGCCTTCATTTTGAATCATTGGACAAGATGCAGCACGCCGCTAAGCTGTGGACTCCTGCCACCCGACCCTGCGCGCCGTGATCCAACGCAACGAACTTCCGCTTTTCCTCACCGGCTTTCTGGCCACGCTCAGCGGCGTCGGGCTGGCGCGCTTTGCCTACACCGCGCTGATGCCGCAGATGGTGCTGGCGGGCTGGTTCACCGGCGAGCAGGTGGCCTACCTGGGCGCGGCCAACCTGCTGGGCTACCTGATCGGGGCGCTGGCCGCCGCACCGCTGGCCGAGCGCCTGGGCGCCGTGCGCGTGCTGCAGGGCTGCTGGATCGCGGTGACGCTGAGTTTTCTGGGCTGCAGCATGGCCCAGCCCATGGCCGTGTTCTTCATCTGGCGCCTGGTGTCCGGCATTGCCGGGGCCACACTGATGGTGCTGGGCCCCTCGGTGGCCATGGCGGCCACGCCGCTGGCGCGCCGCGCAGCGCTGGGGCCGCTGATGTTCAGCGGCATCGGCGTGGGCGCGCTGCTGTCGGCCACCCTGGTGCCGGCCCTGGCGCAGCAAAGCCTGAGCGCCGTCTGGTGGGGCCTGGCCCTGGTCTGCGCGGCCACCACCTGGTGGGGCGTGCGCCAGGCGCGCCAGCTGCCGGCGCCCGTGCCCATGGCAGTGACGCCCGGCCCCCAGGTGCCGAGCCCGCCCGCCCTGGTGTGGAGCCTGCCGGTGGTGCTGGTGTTCCTGGCCTACACCACGGATGGCTTCGGCTTTGTGCCGCACACCGTGTTCTGGGTGGACTATCTGGCGCGCGAGCTGCACCTGGGCGCCGGCTATGCCTCCACCCAATGGGCCATGTTCGGCCTGGGTGCCGTGGCCGGCCCGCTGTGCGCTGCGCTGTGTGCCACGCGCTGGGGCTGGTGGCGCACCACCACCGGGGCCTACGCCCTCAAGGCGGTGGCCATCGGCCTGCCCCTGGTCTGGGCCGGCTTTGCCGGCCATGCGGTCTCGGGCTTCGTTGTCGGAGCGCTGTCGCCCGGCATGGCGGCCATCACCTCGGGCTACCTGATGCAGCTCATCGGCCCGGCGCGCCACAAGCGTATGTGGGGCTATGCCACCGCCGCCTTTGCGCTGCTGCAGGCCACGGCCGGCTACCTGATGGCCTATGTCTACGCCAGCACCGGCAGCTACCGCAGCCTGTTTGCCCTGGGCTGCACGGCCCTGGCGCTGGGCACGCTGCTGGTGGCGTTTTCACGACCAAAAACCACACCTGCACAGGCCTGACAAGCGCTGATTGCTTCTTTTTTTGCATCTCTCTGTGAACCCACCATGCAACTGTTTCTGAACACCACCTCGCCCTTTGCCCGCGTGGCCCGCATTGCCGCGCTGGAGAAAGGCCTGGCCGAGCGCGTGCAGCTGGTCTGGTCCGACCCCTGGAACCACGACCCGGCCCTGCTGGCCGTCCACCCCCAACTGCGCATCCCGGTGCTGGTGACGGACGAGGGCCAGGCGATCGCCGAATCCCTGCTGATCGCCCAGTACCTGGACCAGATCGGCACCGGCCCGGCCCTGGTGCCCCCCACGCAGTGCGCTGCGGTGCTGGCCCAGGCCAGCGTGGGCTATGGCCTGATGGAAGCCGCGTTTGCCGTGGTGATTGCGCGCAAGTACCAGGGCACCGAGGCCGATGCCAGCGTGCTGGGCCAGCGCCGCCTGGCCGCCCTGGGCCGTACCCTGGCGCAGCTGGAGCAGACGCCGCCGCGCCCCGTGGGCGCTGACTTCAGCCTGGACCAGATCACCGTGGCCGTGGGCCTGGAGTACGTGCGCTTTCGCCTGCCGGCGCTGCTGCCCGCCGATGCCTATCCACGCCTGCACGCCTGGCTGGAGGCCGCCCGCCAGCGCCCCAGCCTGCACGCCACCCGGTTTGAGTGAGGGCCTGGCCCCGGCACCGCCGCTGGGGGGTGCTGTCACACCCCACCGCACCCCCATAAATCGATAGCTACTTCCGCAGGCAGCACAGGCCCTCCCGTCTTTTTTCATGCCCCGTCCACTACACTGGCCCATTGCTAATTTTTGGGGATGGTCCTGTGTCTTCTTCTGTTTCTGCCTGCATTTCCCGCCGCCACTGCCTGCTGGCGGGCTTGTTCACCGCCTCGGCCCTGGGCCTGTCAGGCTGCGCCACCGCCCCGTCTGACACCGCCGCCCCCGAGGCCACCCCCGAGGAACTGCAGGATGCCCTGGTGCAGCGCTTCTACCGCGCGCTGGCCGATGGTGATTTCGACCGGAGCATCAGCATGGTCTCGGCACGCAGCCTCTCCAAAGAGCAACTGGCCGAGCTGACCCCCAAGCTGCGCCAGATGCTGGCCGGCGCCAAATCCAAGGTCGACGCCAAGGGCGGGCTGCAGAAGGTGGAGATCGTGGAACGCGTGCCCTCTGCCACCCGAGAGAACGTCATCCAGCTGCGGGTGCTGGTCACCTACGGCGATGGCAACACCCGCCGCGAGCGCATGAACCTGTTCCTGGACAACGGCGTCTGGAAAGTCCAGCTGTGAGTGCGTGGCGGCGCCACAGCGTCGCCTTCGGTCTGGCCCTGCTGGTCGGTGGGCATGCCGGGGCCACCCCGCCACTGCCCGCACAGGCCGCCGCCGGTGACCTGCTGTTCCGCCAGGGCACGGAGACCATCAGCCACCTGGTGCGCGCCGTCGACACCAGCGACTTCAGCCACGTGGGCCTGCTGGTGGCACCGACCGATCCCACTGGCCCCTGGCAGGTGCTGCACGCCACCCCGTCCGAAAAGCCCGGCCAGCCCGATGCCGTAGTGCTAGACACGCTGGACTTCTACCTGGACCCGCAACGCGCCCGGGCCTACCAGCTGTACCGGGTGCCCGCCAGCGCTCCGGCCCGCCAGCAGGCCGTGGCCTGGGCCCTGGCCCAGCAGGGCCGTGCCTTCGATCTGGTGGACGCCGAACGCGGCCTGTACTGCACCACACTGGCGGTGCAGGCCTGGCAGCACGGCGGTGTGGCCCTGGACGTGGCCTACACCGACGTGACCCTGCCGCTGCTGCGCGGCCGCTACCTGCTGCCCAGCGGCCTGCGGCGCGCGCCCCAGCTGCAGGCCCTGACGCCCGTGCTGCCGATCACGCCGTAGCGCACCGGCATGCCCAGGTGCTGCTGGCGCACGCCAGGCCGGCACTCACATCCACGCAGCGACTGCTGTGCTTACTCTTCGTCTACCTCGGCGTAGCAATTTTCATAAATCTCCTTGATGGTCTTTCCATGGAAAGTCCATCAAGGAGAAGGCTGCAAAGGATAGTTATCCGGATAGCCCAGCACCTTCCTCGTCGCCGCAGTCAGTGAGCATTCCTCGCCCTGGAAACGGACCGTTTTAGGACCACAAACCGTCACTTGTGCCGAGGCGTCTTTAAACCACAAAACACTATGCAGGGGGAATGTCCAGCTCTGTGAAATTCATCCGTGGACGGCGTTTCTTCATCGTCTCAGCCGCTTGCAAATCAGCCTGGGTCGCATCGGCCTCAATCACGCTTTCGACATCCTTGGTGGCATCTTCCACATGCAATAACTTCAGGATTGAGATGACGCGATCAGGCTCAATCCGGAAGAATTCGCGGTTCGCATTCACACGCGCATTCCCATATGCATGGTGCAAGGCCTTCTCGACCTCTGCTGAATCGTGCACACGGCAAGCAAACGCACAGTCAAAAGGCACGGGAACTCCGGTACTGAAGAGCTGCTTCATCCGCACCTCGACCTCGTCCTGTGTGGTCTTCCCAATTTTGACCAGCCCGGGCATCGCAGGATTGGTCAGTACATACACAATTTGCAGCGCACGTTGCACGGTAGGGTCCTCGCTCAAACACCCAGATATTGTCTGCGCACATTCGCATCGCCCGCCAGCGCCGCCATGGCGCCGGACCAGACGATCTGCCCCTTCTCCAGCACATAGGCGCGGTCGGCCACGGCCTGGGCGAAGGGCAGGTTCTGCTCGGACAGCAGGATGCCGATGCCCGCCTGCTTGAGCTGCAGGATGGTGCGCGCCATCTGCTCCACGATCAGCGGGGCCACGCCCTCTGACGGTTCATCGAGCAGCACCAGGCAGGGCTGGCCCATCAGCGTGCGCGCCACGGTCAGCATCTGCTGCTCGCCACCGCTCATGCGGCCGCCCAGGCGGTCGGGCATTTCGCCCAGGTTCGGGAACAGTGCAAACAACTTTTCAGGCGTCCAGTGCGGCACCGCCGTCCCGTCGGGCCAGGTGCGCGGCGGCTGGCGGCCGACTTCCAGGTTCTCCAGCACCGTCAGCTCGGTGAAGATGCGCCGGTCCTCGGGCACATAGCCCAGGCCACGCTGGGCGATCTGGTGCGCGGCCTTGCGCGCCAGGTCCTCGCCCCTGAAAAGAATTTTTCCTTCGCGGCGCGGCACCAGGGCGGCAATGCTTTTGAGCGTGGTGGATTTGCCCGCGCCATTGCGCCCCATCAGCGCCACGACCTCGCCGCGCCCGACCTGCACCGACACGCCGTGCAGGATGTGGGCGGCGCCGTACCAGGCGTGCAGGTCGTCGACCTGCAGCAAGGGTGTTTTAGGCTGTTCACGCCCGTCCTGCTTGCCCATGCTGCTCTCTATTTCCATCATTCCTGTGCCTCCAGCACCCAGCCCGTGCCCAGGTAGGCCTGCTGCACCCGCGCATCGTCGCGGATGGCCTGCGGCGTGCCTTCGGCCAGCAGTTGGCCGCGCACCAGCACGGCCACGCGGTCGGCCAGACCGAAGACCACGTCCATGCTGTGTTCGGTGAACAGCACACCCATCTGCCGCGCCCGGGCCAGGTCACGCGTCAGCTGCATCAGCGCCACGCGCTCGCCCGGCGCCATGCCGGCCGTGGGTTCGTCCATCAGCAGCAGCTGCGGGTCGTGGGCCAGCGCCAGCGCCAGCTCCACGCGCTTCACATCGCCATAGGCCAGTTCGCTGCAGGGCCGGTCGGCCTGCGCCGCCATGCCCACCTGCTCCAGCAGGGCCAGCGCATCGTCCCGGCGGTGGGTGGCGGCGCGCGGCCACCAGCGGAAAGTGCGCCGGTCGTGCGACAGCAGGGCCAGCTGCACGTTCTCGACCACGCTGAACGAGGCAAAGGTCTGCGCGATCTGGAAGGTCCGCCCCACGCCGCGTCGCCAGATGGCGCGCGGCGCCAGCCCGGCGATGTCCTGCCCGCGCAGCAGCACGCGGCCACGGTCGGGCACCAGTTGCCCGCCGACCATGTTGAAGGTGGTGCTCTTGCCCGCGCCGTTAGGCCCGATCAGGGCCAGCATCTCGCCGGCCTGCAGCGCCAGGGACACGCCCTGCACGGCCTGCACGCCGCCAAAGGATTTGCTCAGTTGTTCGACCTGCAGCAGTGTCATGCCCCACCTCCGCGCCGCGCCAGCCGGCGCCCCAGCCACTGCGCCGATCCGGCCAGCCCCTGCGGAAACAGCAGCACCAGCAGCAGCATGATGGCGCCCATCAGCGCGCGCCAGTAATCGGTGTTGCGCGCCACCGTGTCGTGCAGCCAGGTGAAGGCCGCCGAGCCGACCACCGGCCCCGCCAGGGTCTGGATCCCGCCCAGCAGGACCATGACCAGCGCATCCACGCTGCGGGTCACGCCCAGGCTGTCGGGGGCCACGCTGCCCTTGGAAAACACGAACAGTGCCCCGGCCACGCCCGCAAAGCCCGCGGCCACCACCAGGGCCGTCCACTGGATGCGGCGCACGTCCAGGCCAATCGCATCGGCGCGCACGGCGGAGTCGCGCGCGGCGCGCAGCGCATAGCCCAGGGGCGCAAACAGCAGGCGGCGCAGCAGGTACAGACCTGCAGCACAGACGGCCAGCGCCAGCCAGTAGAAGGCAGCGCCCTGGTCGGCCCAGGCCGAGGGCCAGACCCCGGTCAGGCCGTTGCTGCCGCCGGTGACCGCATCCCACTGGAACACGATGGCCCAGGTAATCTGCGCAAACGCCAGGGTCAGCATGGTCAGGTACACGCCCGACAGGCGCACGCAGAACCAGCCGTACAGCAGGGCCCCGGCCACGGCGGCCAGGGGCCCCAGCAGCAGGGCCGCTTCCATGGGCAGATCCAGCGCCCGCACGGCCAGGGCCGCGCCATAGGCCCCCAGTCCGAAGTACGCCGCATGGCCGAACGAGTGCAGCCCGCCCGGACCCAGGATGCAGTGCAGGCTGGCCGCGAACAGCGCGGCGATCAGCATATCGGTCAGCAGCACGGTGGCATAGCTGTCCTGGCCGGCGGCCAGCGGCAGCAGCACCAGGCCCAGCAGCAGCACGGCCCAGGCGGTGCGGCCGGCACCCCCGGCGAGGCGCAGCGGCTGCTCGGGCGTGCCTGCCACGCGTGCCGGGGCCTGGGGCCGGCCCAGCAGGCCCCAGGGGCGCCAGATCAGCACGGCGGCCATGACCAGGAATTCCACCACCAGCGTCAGCTTGGAGAACGACACCGTCACCCCCAGCACTTCCTGCACGCCCAGCCAGATGCACACGGCCTTGATCTGCGCAATCAGCAGCGCGGCGATGAAGGCGCCGGGGATGCTGCCCATGCCGCCCACCACCACCACCACGAAGGCGGCGCCGATGGTGGTCATGTCCATCTCCAGGCTGGCCGGCTCGCGCGGCAGTTGCAGCGCACCGGCCAGGCCCGCCAGCAGCGTGCCCAGGGCGAACACCGCCGTGAACAGCCAGGCCTGGTTCACGCCCAGCGCGCCGACCATCTCGCGGTCCTGCGTGGCCGCGCGCACCAGGATGCCGAAGCGCGTGCGCGTCAGCAGCAGGGTCAGGCCCAGCAGCACCAGCGGGCCAACGGCGATCAGCAGCAGGTCATAGGTGGGAAAGCTGCGGCCCAGGATGTCGACCGCGCCCTCGAAGCCCGCGGCGCGCGGACCGAACAGCTCCTCCGGCCCCCACAGCCACAGGGCCGCGTCCTTGATGACCAGCACCAGGGCAAACGTGGCCAGCAGTTGGAACAGCTCGGGCGCCTGGTAGATGCGGCGCAGCAGCAGCATTTCGGTCAGCGCGCCCAGCACACCGCAGACCAGCGGTGCCAGCAGCAGCGCCGGCCAAAAGCCCAGGCTCGGCGCCAGGGTCTCGACGCTGGTGAACGCCAGGTAGGCGCCCAGCATGAAGAACGAGCCGTGCGCGAAATTGATGGTGCGCGTGACCCCGAAGATCAGCGACAGCCCCACGGACACCAGGAACAGCGACGACGCGCTGGCCAGCCCGTTGAGCAATTGGGCCAGCAGGCCAGATGCGCTCATGCGGCAATGCTCCTCAAACTCAGGATTGCTGTGTGGCAGGTGTGAAAAAGCCACCCGGGCGCCCAGGCCCGGGTGGCTGTTCGCCCCGGTGGCTTATTGTGCGCTGGCGGGACGCAGCTTTTTGACCTCGGCGTCCGAGGGCTGGTAGTCCTTGCCATCGGCATAGTAGAAGTCCACCATCACGCCGCGCTGCAGCTCCTTGCTGTAGGTGGTCTTGCCCACATAAGCGCCCATGGTGGACTGGTGGTCCTGCGGGCGGTAGGTGATGGGGCCCCAGGGCGTGTCCACGTGCAGCCCCTGGAAGGCGCGAATCAGGGCCTCGGTGTCGGTGCTGCCAGCCTTGCGGATGCCCGCAGCCAGCGACTGGATGGCGTTGTAGCCGACGATGGTGCCCAGGCGCGGATAGTCCTTGTACGCGGCCTGGTAGGCCTTCAGAAAGGCATCGTGGGCCGGGGTCTTGATGGCATACCAGGGGTAGCCGGTGACGATCCAGCCCTCGGGCGCTTCTTGGCGCAGCGCGTCCAGGTACTCGGGTTCGCCCGACAGCAGGCCCACCACCTGGCGGCCCTTGAACAGGCCACGGGTGTTGCCTTCGCGCACGAACTTGCCCAGGTCCACCGAGAACAGCACGTTGAAGATGGCATCGGGCTTGGCATCGGCCAGCGCCTGCACCACCGCGCCGGCGTCGATCTTGCCCAGCGGGGGCGCCTGCTCGGCAACGAATTCGATGTCCGGCTGGGCCTGCTGCATCAGCTGCTTGAAGGTCGCCACGGCCGACTGGCCGTACTCGTAGTTGGGGTAGACGATGGCCCAGCGCTTCTTGTTCAGCTTCTTGGCCTCCTGCACCAGCATCGCCGTCTGCATGTAGGTCGAGCCGCGCAGGCGGTAGGTGTAGCGGTTGCCATTGGCCCACACCACCTTGTCGGTCAGGGTTTCGGAGGCCAGGAAGAAGCGCTTCTTCTGCCCGGCGTAGTCGGTCAGCGCCATGCCCACGTGCGACAGGAAGGAGCCGGTCAGCACGTCGATCTTTTCACGCGTGTACAGCTCTTCGGCGGCGCGCACGGCGTCGCCGGGGTTGCCGTTGTCATCGCGCACCACCAGCTCCACCTTCTTGCCCAGCAGCCCGCCCGCGGCATTGATCTCCTGCACCGCCAGGTCCATGCCCTTCTTGTAGGGCTCGAGGAAGGCCGGCATGGCCTTGTAGCTGTTGACCTCCCCAATCTTGAGCACCCCCTGCGCCCAGGCAGGAACAGCGGCCAAGGCCATCAAGGGCAACGCCCAGCGCTTTTGCATATGTCGTCCTCCACGGCGCCACCCGGTGCAGCTCTGCGCGTCTGCTGACGGATGCCGCCAATTAATACTCAAATTGAGTATTTATGACTAAAAAAAAGTGCCGCCACGGCGTGCACGGGCACTTATGCTAATTCCGAGCATTAATCCTTGTCAAGCCAGACAGGCAGGTGCTTATTACTAATCCATATCAAATCTCGGACGGCAACCGCACCCGTGGGACCGCATTTCTCGGACAATAGCGGTCTACCTTATAAGAAGCCGGCCCGCTATACCCGCTGTGCATATGCGCAGCACCCAAGGTTCGCCACCTGGCTGCTAACGCTCGGGCAGGCTGTGCCCATTTTTGCTTTACCCGTCTTTTGTCATCATGAGTGCTTTCCTCGAAGAACGCGTCCTGTCCGTGCACCACTGGACCGACCGCCTGTTTTCCTTCACCACCACCCGCGACACGTCGCTGCGCTTTTCCAACGGCCACTTCACCATGATCGGCCTGAAGGTCGACGGCAAGAACCTGCTGCGCGCCTACTCCATCGCCAGCCCCAACTACGAGGAGCACCTGGAGTTCCTGTCGATCAAGGTCGAGGACGGCCCCCTGACCTCGCGCCTGCAGCACATCCAGGTCGGTGACACCATCATCGTCGGCAAGAAACCCACGGGCACACTGCTGATCGACTACCTGCTGCCCGGCAAGAACCTGTACCTGATCGGCACCGGCACCGGCCTGGCCCCGTGGCTGGCCGTGGCGCGCGACCCTGAGACCTACGAGAAGTTCGACAACGTGGTCGTGGTGCACGGCGTGCGCGAGGTCAAGGAACTGGCCTACCAGGAGATGTTCGAGCAACTGCCCGAGCATGAATTCCTGGGCGAGATCGTCAAGGGCAAGCTGCACTACTACCCCACCGTGACGCGCGAGCCTTTCCGCAACCAAGGCCGTATCACCGACCTGATCAACAACAACGTGTTCCCCCAGTGCCTGGGCCTGCCCGCGCTGAACCCCGAGACCGACCGCGTCATGCTCTGCGGCAGCCCCGCCATGCTGGCCGATCTGAAGCACATGATGGAAGTGCGCGGCTTCAAGGAAGGCAACACCACCACGCCCGGCGACTTCGTGATCGAACGCGCCTTCGTCGAGAAGTAATCCCGCTCTCTCTGCCCAAGGCCCGCCCCGGTTCGCCGCGGCGGGCCTTTTTGTTGGCGAAAGCCCTGTGGCGCCGCGCGCCGGGGGTTTCCATAATCCAGGGCATGCCTGCCCTTCGCGACCCGGCCCTGCCCGCCGCCCCCGACCGCAACTACATCACCGCCCTGGCACGCGGCCTGGAGGTGCTGTCGTGCTTTCGTTCCGGCGAGAAACTGCTGGGCAACCAGGACATCGCGCGCCGCTGCGGGCTGCCCAAGTCCACGGTCTCGCGCCTGACGCACACGCTGACCGCGCTGGGCTACCTGATCCACGTGCCCGAAGAAGGCAAGTACCGCCTGGGCACGGCCACGCTGGCCCTGGGCAGCGCCATGCTGTCGGGGCTGGATGTGCGCAAGATCGCACGGCCGCTGATGCAAAAGCTGTGCGACCTGACGCAGGCCGAGGTGGCCCTGGCCGCGCGCGACCGGCACAGCATGGTCTACATCGAACACTGCCCCAGCCCGCTGCCCATGGACTCGGACCTGGACATCGGCACGCGCCTGCCGCTGGGCACCACGGCCGTGGGCCGCGCCTGGCTGGCGGCCTGCCCGGTGAAGGAGCGCCTGCAGGCGCTGGATTACCTGCAGGCCCATGCGCCCGAGCAGTGGGCCGCCGTCCAGCCCCTGGCGGCGCAGTGGCCGCAGCACCAGGAGCGCCCCCACCCCTGGCTGACCACCTCCTTCGGCGACTGGCTGCCGCACGTCAACGCCATCGCCCTGGCCTTCTCGCCGGGCCGTGGTCTGCCGCTGATGGCCATCAGCTGCGGCGGCCCGGCGCGGCTGATTTCCGCCGACCTGCTGATGTCCCGCGCCCGGCCCGAGCTGGAGCGCATGGTGCGCCGCCTGCAGCAGGCCATCTACCAGGCCTAGCGCCGCGCCGGCAGCAGTTACCGAGACGACAGCGCCGCCGCGCCGCCTCTCCTAGGATGTTTGCTGGAGCGTTCCGCGCTGCGGACTCTCCAGTCCACACCAACAAGCAAGGAGACACGGCATGAGCGTCCGACAACTGTTCAACCTGGCCGGCAAGACCGCGCTGATCACCGGGGGCTCGCGCGGCCTGGGGCTGCAGATGGCCGAGGCCCTGGGCGAGATGGGGGCCCGCCTGGCCATCACGGCGCGCAAGGCCGACGAGCTGGCGGCCGCCAAGGCCCACCTCGAAGGCCTGGGCATCGAGGTCGCCACCTTCACCAACGACCTGCAGCAGTTCGACGCCATTCCGGCGCTGGTCGATACCGTGCTGGCCGAGCTGGGCAGCATCGACATCCTGGTGAACAACGCCGGCGCCACCTGGGGCGCCAAGGCCGAGGACTACCCCGACGCAGCCTGGCACAAGGTCATGAACCTCAACGTCTCCGCGCCCTTCTTCCTGACGCGCGAGGTGGCCAAGCGCGTGATGATTCCCAAGGGCCAGGGCAACGTCATCATCACGGCCTCGGTGGCGGCCTTCAAGGGCACGCCACCGGGCATGCACACCGTGGCCTACAACACCTCCAAGGCCGCCGCCGTGCACCTGGCGCGCACCCTGGCGTCCGAGTGGGGGCCGTACGGCATCCGCGTGAACGCCATCTGCCCGGGCTTTTTCCCCAGCAAGCTGGCCAACGGCCTGATCGACCAGCTGGGCGACCAGTTGATCGCGCGGGCACCGCTGCGCCGCATCGGCGGCGAGGAGGACCTGAAGGGCGCGGCCGTCTACCTGGCCTCGGACGCCTCGCGCCACATGACCGGCCAGGCCCTGGTGCTGGACGGTGGCGCCAGCCTGATCTGATTGAAAAAAGGAGCGGTTCGCGCTGACCATTCAATGATTTCAGACACAAAACACCTTGAAATCATGGTTGGGCAAGCGCAAACCGCTCTTTTTACTGATGATTCCATGGCCATGTTGACCCAACAAAAAGCGCACCTCGGTGCGCTTTTTGTTGGGGGTGTGACCGACCTGTCGGTTTATTTCTTGTCGGTGCTGATCACGGTGATCTTGCCGTCCTGCACCGCGCCACCGCGCTCGCGGGTCAGGGTGCCGCCCTTGTCGTCCACGCCCAACACGCCGCCGGGGTTCACCTGGGGCGACAGCGCCTTGTAGCCCGCATCCAGCTTGGCGTGGATGGCCTTGGCATCGGTGGCCGAGCCAGCCAGCTGCATGGCCTTGGCCGTGGCGTGCACGGCGGTGTAGTTCCACAGGGCCTCGGAGCCGGGCACGCGGCCCGCGAACTTCTGGCCGAAGCGCGCGATGAAGGCCTGGTTGTCGGGCGAAGGGTCGGCCGACACGGGCAGCACGCCGATGGCGCCTTCCAGCACCTCCAGGCCGCCGACGACGCGCGCCATCTCATCCAGCTTGGCCTGGTCCATGACCAGGAAGCCGCCCTTGAAACCCAGCTCGCGCGCCTGCTTGACGACCAGGGCCGTGGGCTCGGAGGCCCCGCCGACGAACAGCACATCGGGCTTGGCCGCCAGCGCCTTGCTGACGCCGCTGTAGAAGTCGGTGGCACGGTTGTAGCTCATGGGGTTCTCGGCCACCACGCTGCCGCCCAGCTTTTCCCAGCCGGGCTTGAAGGCCGCGGCCCAGGCCTTGGCGTAGTCGTGGTCCGCGCCCACCATGGCCACCTTCTTGCCATAGCGCTGCATCAGGTAGCTGGAGAAGGGCTCGATGTAGGTGGTGAACTCCGGCGGAATGCGCAGCGTCAGCTTGTTGCCGCGGTTGGTGATCTGCGGCACCGAGCTGTAGGCCAGCACGATGAAGTTGCTGCGCTCGTTGGTGGTCTGCACCGCGAAGATGCCGCCGGAATGCGGCACCAGGATGGCCGCCGTCTTGTGCTGCTGCACCAGGCGCTGGGCGTTGATGGCGGTCTCCGACGGGTTGTACTTGTCGTCCAGCGGCACGATCTCGAACTTCACCTTCTTGCCGCCCACCTCCAGGTTGGCGGCATTGAGTTCGTCGGCCGCCAGCAGCATGCCGTCCAGCGCATTCTTGCCGTACTGCGCGGCGCCGCCCGACAGCGGCCCCGAGTAACCGATCTTGACCACGTCCTGCGCCATCGCCGGCGCAGCCCAGGTGGCCGCACAGGCCAGGGCCAGCCCGGTCAGCTGGCGGCGATTGAGTCGAGAAAATGCACGCATGGTTGTCTCCTTGTGTGTGGTGTGTCTTGCGTTGCGGAACCAGAACTGCGCACCTCGGCGCAGTGAAAATCGCTCACCTTCGCGGGGGACATCGCACCAGGGCCGCCCCGCAGCGCGGATGTCGCCCCCCTCTGGCGGACCCCGCCAGGGATGGGGGAAGGCGCACAGCGCCTCAGGGGGTGTCATGCCCCGATGTACGCCTTGCGGATCGAGTCATCGGCCAGCAGCGCCGCGGGCGCGCCTTCGCGCACGATGCGGCCGTTTTCCAGCACATAGGCGCGGTGGGCGATCTTCAGCGCCGCAAACGCGTTCTGCTCGGCCAGCAGCACCGTGGTGCCGGCTGCATTGATGCGCTCGATGACCTCGAACATCTGCTTGATCACCAGCGGCGCCAGGCCCAGCGAGGGTTCGTCCAGCAGCAGCACCCGGGGGCGACCCATCATGGCGCGGCCGATGGCCACCATCTGCTGCTGCCCGCCCGACAGCGAGCCGGCCGGGTCGTGCTGCTTGTCGCGCAGGATGGGGAACAGGGCGAACACCTCCTCCAGCGTCTGGCGACTGGGACCCGGGTCGCGGCGGTGCACGTAGGCGCCCAGCTCCAGGTTCTTGCGCACGCTCATCTGTGGGAACAGCTTGCGCCCCTCGGGGCACTGCACCACGCCGGACTGCACGATGGCCGAGGGCTTGCGGCCCACCAGCTCCTGGCCGTTCCAGGTGATGGAGCCGCCAGCAGCCTTGTGGATGCCGCTGGCCGTCAGGAACAGCGAGCTCTTGCCGGCGCCGTTGGCGCCCAGCAGCACCACCAGCTCGCCCTGGTCGGCATGCAGGCTGACCTGGTCCAGCGCCAGGAAGCTGCCGTATTTCAGCGAGACGTTCTCAAACTTCAGCATGCTCGCTCCCCAGGTAGGCGTCGATCACCGCCGGGTTGCGGCGGATCTCGTCGGGCGTGCCTTCGGCGATCTTCTCGCCATAGCTCAGCACCAGGATTTTGTCGGCCAGGCTCATGATCATGCCCATCTTGTGTTCGATCAGGGCCACCGTCATGCCGTGGCGCACGAACTTGCGGATCAGCTGGGCCAGGCCCTCGGTCTCCTCCGGGTTCACGCCGCCAGCCGGTTCGTCCAGCAGCAGCAATTGCGGGTCGGTGGCCAGCGCCAGCGCAAAGGCCACGCGCTTGCGTTCCTCCTGCGTGATGTCGCCCGCCAGGCGGTGGGCGATGTGCGACAGGCCGACGAAGTCCAGCGCATCGCGCGCCTTCTCGCGGCACACGCGCTCCTCCTCGCGCAGGCGGCTGGAGCCGCGCAGCACATCCCACAGCCCGGAGCGGGTGCGCAGGCGGTGGCCGACGATCAGGTTGTCCAGCACCGAGGCCTTGTCGAACAGCGACGTGGCCTGGAAGGTGCGCGCCACGCCCAGCTGCGCCACCTGGTCCGGGCGCAGCGAAGTCACATCGCGCCCGTTGAAGGTGATGGTGCCGCTGGTGGGCTTGTGCATGGAGCTGATCAGGTTGAAGAACGTGGTCTTGCCTGCGCCGTTGGGGCCGATGATGGCGTTGATCTTGCCGGCCTCGATCACGGTGCTGACGTCGTTGACCGCCGCCAGCCCGCCGAAGCGCTTGGTCAGGTGTTCAATCTTGAGCATGGGGCCGGCCCTCCTTGGCCGCACGGCGCGCGCGCCACGCCAGAAAACTGCCCACGATGCCGTGGGGCAGGAAGATGACCAGCGCCACCAGGATGGGGCCGAAGACGATGAAGCGGTACTCCTGCAGGAACTGCAGCGACTGCGTCAGCCACGGCATGCCGATGGCGCCCAGCAGCGGGCCCAGCACCGTGCCCAGGCCGCCGACGATCATGAAGATCATCATGTCGAAGGTGTGGTGCGTGCCGGCCAGGTCCGGGCCGATGAAGCGCACGAAGCCCGCGTACAGCCCGCCCGCCATGCCGGCGTAGAACACGCTGAGCATGAAGGCCAGGGTCTTGTTGCGCATCAGGTTGATGCCCAGTGCCTCGGCCAGCTCGTCGCTGTTGCGGATGGCGATGAAGGTGCGCCCCAGCAGCGACTTGACGATGCGGCGCATGGCCCACACGGCCAGCACCAGAAAGCCCAGCGTGAGGTAGTACAGCGCCAGCGGCGACTCGAAGCTGATGGCGCCGATCGGCTCGGGCGCGGGGATGCCCATGATGCCCACCGTGCCGTGGGTCAGGCCCTCCCACTTCTCGATGATGAGGAACATGATGTAGCCCACGCACAGGGTGAAGATGGCAAAGAAGTGCCCCTTCAGCCGCAGCGACAGCAGGCCCACGCCATAGCCCAGCACCACGTTCACCACCCCCGCCATGGGGAAGGCGGCCCAGAAGCTCCAGCCATGGTCCACGGTCAGGATGCCCACGGTGTAGGCCCCCACGGCCATGAAGCCGGCATGCGCCAGGTTGAGCTGGCCGGTGTAGCCCGTGATCAGGTTCAGCCCCAGCGTGGCGATGGCGAAGATGTAGGCCGTGCTCATCACCGTCAGGTGGTAGTCGTTGCCCGCCACCCAGGGGAAGGCCAGGCTGGCCGCCAGCAGCAGCCCCCAGGCCAGTTTGCTATCGATAAAAGCTTGCATCTCAGCGCCCCCTCTTTGCAAACAGGCCCTCGGGGCGCATCGACAGGATCACCACCAGCAGCACGAAGGCGATGATGTCCTTGTAGTCGGTCGAGATGTAGTAGGCGCCGAAGCTCTCGGCAAAGCCGATGATCAGCCCCCCCACGATGGCGCCGGGAATGCTGCCCATGCCGCCCAGGATGATGATCACGAAGGCCTTGGTGATCACCAGATGGCCCATGGCCGGGTAGACGAGGTTGATGGGCGCGTACAGCGTGGCCGCCACGGCCGCCAGCACGCCGGAGATGGCAAAGGTCAGCATGGCCACGCGCTGGGCGTCAATGCCGACGATGGAGGCCCCATCGCGGTTTTGCGCCATGGCGATGATGGTCGAGCCCACCACCGTGCGCGTCAGGAACAGGTGCAGCGCCACCATCAGCGCAAAGGCCGCGGCAATAATCAGCAGGCGCTGGGCCGGCGCGGTCACGCCGCCCAGGTCGATGATGCTGGTGTAGGGTGTCTGCATGCGCTGGAAATCCGCGCCCCAGAGCGCCTGGGCCGCCGCCTCCAGGAACAGCAGCACGCCGATGGCGGCCACCATGGGGTGGATGCCCGAGGCGTTGCGCAGCGGCGTGAAGACCAGCCGCTCGCTGACCACGGCCATCGCCGCCACCACGCTTGCGGCCACCAGCATCGCCAGCCAGTAGCCCAGGCCCCAGGCGTTCATCGCGTGGAAGGCGACAAAGGCGCCGACCATGTAGAACGCACCGTGCGCGAAATTGGGTACGTGCAAGATGCCGTAGACCAGGGTCAGCCCCAGCGCCACCAGCCCGTAGATACCGCCCAATGTCAGGCCATTGAGCACTTGCTGCAAAAGAACGTCCATCACGCCCTCCTGCCCTGGTGGCCGTCGCGCACGCCTGCGCCAACGGCCGTGGTGTTGTTCTGCATCCCTGTCTCCTTGATCGGTTGGCAGCGCTGGCCGGCACCCCGCTGTCAGTCCAGACTAGGGCCAGCTTTCGCAAATAAACAGTGGGAAATTCCGCTGTGCAGAACAATTCCGGGCAAACCCCGAAGGTTTGAAGGCCCGCGCAGTAACCTAGTTGACGCGGCCTGCGGGGAAACCTTATGAGGGCAACCACGGTGACCTGTCAGGGATTGGCGAAGCGGGGACAATCGCACCATGAGCGATACATCCACCACCTTGCGCCACCACCTGCAGCAACTGGAAGCCGAACTGCGCGCGGCCGCCCTGTGGGGCGCGCAGCCGCCGTCGGAGCAGGCCCTGGCATCGACCATGCCCTTCATGTACGACACCCTGCAGATCGAGGAATGGCTGCAGTGGGTGTTCGTGCCGCGCCTGCATGCGCTGCTGGACGCCAACGCCCCCCTGCCCGGCAACTGCAGCGTGCACCCGCTGGCCGAGCACGAATGGAACAACCGCTTTCCCCAGGGCCCCCACGCCACGGCCTTGCAGGTGTTGGCTCGGATCGATGCCACGCTGACTGTGGCCGCCGCGGGCTAGGCCACACCCGGGCATCCCCCCAAAAAGCAAAGCGCTGCCGAGGCAGCGCTTTTTGCAGGGTGCGGCGCCGTGCGCTCAGGTCACCGGCGCCGGGTTGAACAGCACCAGCTGGTTGGCCAGCTTCCACTGTTCGGCCCAGGTCTTCTTGCGGCCACTGGCCACGTCCAGCATGAACTGGAACATCTCCCAGCCCACGTCGGCAATCGTCTTCTCGCCCGTGGCGATGGTGCCGGCATTGATGTCCATGAGGTCGTGCCAGCGGCGCGCCAGGTCGTGGCGCGTGGCCACCTTGATCACCGGCACCTCGGCCAGGCCGTAGGGCGTGCCACGGCCCGTGGTGAACACGTGCAGGTTCATGCCGGCCGCCAGCTGCAGCGTGCCGCAAATGAAGTCGCTGGCCGGCGTGGCAGCATAGGTCAGGCCCTTGCGCTGCAGCTTCTCGCCGGGCGAGAGCACGCCCGTGATGGGGGCGCTGCCGCTCTTGACGATGGAGCCCATGGCTTTTTCCACGATGTTCGACAGACCGCCTTTCTTGTTGCCGGGCGTGGTGTTGGCGCTGCGGTCCACGCGACCTTTGTTAAGGTAATTGTCGTACCAGGCCATCTCGCGGATCATGGCCTCGGCCACCTCGGGCGAGGACGCGCGCGAGGTCAGCTGGTCGATGCCGTCGCGCACCTCGGTCACTTCCGAGAACATCACGGACGCGCCCGCGCGCACCAGCAGGTCGGTACAAAAGCCCACGGCGGGGTTGGCCGTGAAGCCGCTGAAGGCATCGCTGCCGCCGCACTGCACGCCAACCACCAGCTCGCTGGCCGGCACGGTCTCGCGGCGGCGCGCGTTAAGGCGGCGCAGGTGCTGCTCCGCCTGGCGCAGGATGGAATCGACCATGGACATGAAGCCCACATGGGCGTCGTCCTGCAGGCAAACCACGTCGAGTGCCTGCTCGCGCTCGTCCACGATGGGAAAGCTGCCCGGGGGCAGCAGGCGCTCGGGCTGCAGCTTCTCGCAACCCAGGCTGACCACCATGACCTCGCCGCCGAAGTTCGGGTTCAGGCTGAGGTTGCGCACGGTGCGGATCGGGATCACGGCATCGGGGGCGTCGATGGCCACGCCGCAGCCGTAGGTGTGGGCCAGGGCCACCACGTCGTCCACGTTGGGGTACTTGGGCAGCAGCTCGGCCTTGATGCGCTGCACGGCGAAGTCGGTCACGCCGGCCACGCACTGCACGGTCTGGGTGATGGCCAGGATGTTGCGCGTGCCCACGGAGCCGTCGGCATTGCGATAGCCCTCGAAGGTGTAGCCCTCCAGCGGCTCCAGCACGGGCGGCTGCACGGTGGCAATGGGCAAGCCCTCCAGCGAGCGCGCCTCGGGCATCTGCAGCAGTTTTTCGTGCACCCAGCTGCCTGCGGCAATCGGCTGCTGCGCGTAGCCAATCGCCACGTTGTAGCGGCGGATCACCCCGCCGGCGGGGATGTCCACCAGGGCCACCTTGTGCGCCTGGGGCACGGCGTCACGCAGGGTCAGGCCGCTGGGCAGCACGGTGCCGGCAGGCAGGCCGCCATCGTTGGCGATGATGGCCACGTTGTCGGCCGCGTGCATGGTGATGGCAAGGGGAAGGGGGGTGCTCATGACAATCTCGTCTCGGTTATCCGGGGCCCCGCACGCGGGACCCCACGCACCGCGACCGCCACCCGGAGGCAGCGGCACGGCGCGCACAGGGGTGGACTCAGTCGGCCTTGATGCCAGCCGCCTTGATCACGGCCGCCCACTTGGTCACTTCGGCCTTCTGGAACTCGGCCAGCTCGGCGGGCGTCATGCGCGAAGGCTGCATGCCAAAACTCTTGAGGCGGGCCTGCACCTCGGGCGTGGCCACGATCTTCATGATCTCATCGTGCAGGCGGTCCACGATGGCCTTGGGGGTGCCAGCCGGCGCAAACACAGCCTGCCAGGAGCCCATGTCGAAGCCTTTTTCGCCGGATTCGGCAATCGTGGGCACATCGGGCAGCGACTCCAGGCGCTTGGAGCTGGTGACGGCAATCGGACGCAGCTTGCCGGCCTGGATGTGCGGACCCACGACCAGGGCGGTGTCGAACATCATGTCCACCTGCCCGCCCATGACGTCCTGCACGGCGGGGCCGCTGCCCTTGTAGGGCACGTGGGTGAACTTCACGCCGGTCTGGTAGGCCAGCAGCTCCATCGCCATGTGGTTGGAGGTGCCGTTGCCCGGCGAGGCCGAGGTCAGGCCGCCGGCCGAAGCCTTGGACTTGCTGCCGGCCAGCACTTCAGCCAGGGTCTTGTAGGGGCTGGACGCCGGCACCACCAGCACCAGCGGTCCGGAACCCAGCATGGCGATGGGGGTGAAGGACTTGACGGGGTCGTAGTCCAGCTTGGAGTACAGGCTGACGTTGATGGCGTGCGAGCTGATGGTGCCACCCAGGATGGTGAAGCCATCCGCAGGCGCGCGGGCCGCCAGGGCCGAGCCCACGCTGCCACCGGCGCCGCCCTTGTTCTCGATGATCACCGACGTGCCCAGCGCCTTGTTCAGCGGCTGGGAAATCACGCGCGCCAGGGTGTCGGTATTGCCCCCGGGTGGAAAGGGCACCAGGTAGGTGATGGGCTTGCTGGTGGGCCAGTTGCCCTGGGCCAGGGCGGGCGCGGCGAGCATGGATGCGCCCAGCAGCAAGGAGCTGGCGGCGAGGGTGTGCTGGATCAGAGTGCGACGTTGCATGGCGATTGTCTCCTGTGGAACAAAAAGCGTCTTCTTGCGCTGTGGATGGGTGAATCAAAAACGGGGTTGGTGGCCGGTGAAGGACGGGTCGTACTTGCGCATCTGGCCCAGGTCGTCGCGGTTGCGGATGCCGCAGTGCAGGTAGTTGTCGTGCAGGCGCGCCAGGGCCGTGCGGTCCAGCGTCACGCCCAGGCCGGGGGTGGTGGGCACGCGCAGGCTGCCCTGCTCGAACTGCAGGCGGCCGCCTTCGACGACTTCCTCGTCCTGCCAGGGGTAGTGGGTGTCGCAGGCATAGGTCAGTTGCGGCACGCTGGCACACAGGTGCGTCATGGCCACCAGACTCACGCCCAGGTGGGAATTGCTGTGCATGGACAGGCCCAGATCGAAGGTCTGGCACAGCGTGGACAGGCGCTGCGTGGCGCGCAGGCCGCCCCAGTAGTGGTGGTCGCTGAGGACGATCTTCACCGGGCAGCCCATGTCGGCATTGCGGCGGAATTCGGCAAAGTCGGTCACCACCATGTTGGTGGCCAGGGGCACCTCGCATTCGCGCGCCACGGCGGCCATGCCGTCCAGGCCCGGGGCCGGGTCTTCGTAGTACTCCAGCACGCCGCGCAGCTGCTGCACGATCTGCAGGCTGGTTTCCACGGTCCAGTTGCCATTCGGGTCGATGCGCAGCGGCGTGCCGGGGAAGGCCTCGGCAAGGGCCAGGATGCCGGCGGCCTCCTGCTCGGGTGGCAGGGTGCCGGCTTTGAGCTTGATGCTCTGGAAGCCGTACTGGTCGATCATGCGCCGGGCCTGGGCCACGAGCTGCGCTGGCGTCAGGGCCTCGCCCCAGGCGTCAGGGGCGTAGGGCTGGCCCACGTGCTCGGCGTATTTGTAGAACAGATAGGCTGAGTAGGGCACGCGGTCGCGCGCAGGGCCACCCAGCAGGTCGACGATGGGGGCCTGGGCCATCTGGCCCTGCAGGTCCAGCATGGCGACTTCGAAGGCACTGACCACCTTGGCCACGGTCTTGGACACATGGGTGCCCGGGGCCAGCGAGACCTGCTGGCCGAGGAATTCCGAGGCCGTGAGCTGGGGCGGCGTGACCAGGGCCGCCACGCGGGCCTCCATGTCGTTCAACGCCCAGGGCGACAGGCCGACCAGGGCCGGCGCTGCCTTGGCCAGCGCCTCCAGCATGGACTGGTCTCCATAGCTTTCGTTGATGCCGACCAGGCCCGAGGCGGTTTCGATCTCGATGATGGAGCGCAGGGCCCAGGGCTCGTGGATGCCGGCCGCGTTGAGCAGCGGGGGATCGCGGAAGGCAATGGGCGTGATGCGGATGTGGCGGATCGCGTGGGAAGTACTCATCGTGCAGGATCAGGGATGGATATCGGGCGCAGGCCTGTGTATCCAGCGTTCCGGGAACGCGGGCGCCGCCTGCCGCCCGGCACCCGCGAGCGAGCGGCCAGGGCAGCGACAGGGGGTGACCCGGGCTGGGTCACACAGGTCTTGAGGTACGTTGTCATACAACATAAAGCGATTATCATCATGCCCATGCGCAGCCTGACATCGGAATTACCCCAAGCCCCCGCCACTTCCGTGCCCCAGGAGGGTGCTGCCCTGCGCAGCAAAGCCGGGCGTGGCAGCCGCAACCTGGCCAGCCTGTTGTCGGAGGAGTTCGGCCACAAGATCCGCCAGGGCCTGCTGCGCGAGGGGGACAAGCTGCCCACCGAGTCCGAGCTGGTGCGCAATTACGACGTCAGCCGCACCGTGGTGCGCGAGGCGTTGTCCAAGCTGCAGGCCGCCGGCCTGGTCGAAACCCGCCACGGCATCGGCACCTTCGTGCTGCCGACGCGGCACAACCCGGGACCGGTGCTCAGCGCCCATGAACTCAGCGAATCGGTGGATGTGCTGGCCGTGCTGGAGCTGCGCATCAGCCTGGAGACCGAGGCCGCCGGCCTGGCGGCCCAGCGCCGCCAGCCCCAGGACCTGGAGGCCATGCGCACCGCGCTGGAGGCCTTCGAATACCACTTCGCCCAGGGCAACGACACGGTGGCCTACGACCTGGCCTTCCACCTGAGCATCACGCAGGCCACGGGCAACCGCTATTTCCAGGACATCCTGGAGCACTTTGGCAACCTGCTGATCCCGCGCAACCGCATCACCTCCATCCACACCTCGCCCCGCGACCCCGACTACCTGCGCCGCGTGAACCGGGAGCACGAGGAAATCTATTCCGCCATCGAGCGCCAGGATGCGGAATCGGCCCGCGCGGCCATGCGCATCCACCTGACCAACTCGCGCGAACGCCTGCGCCTGGCCCAGCGCCTGAGCCAGTCCGCCCAGCCCAGCGTCGACGCCTGAGCACCGGTCGGGCCACGCCCGCCGCGCACCAGGGCACGGGCAGCCAACGCGGCAAAACAAAAACCATAGCTATTGGCGCTTGATGCACCTGCGCCAGCGGGCATTTTGACCCTCAAAGTGCCCACCGCCTGCCAGCACCAGGACCACCCATCCCCGCGTTTCCCCTAGTATTTGACGGCTTGGAATTGCAAACCCCTAGTTGTATGATGACTGATCACAACAAGGAGACAAGCACCATGGTCCGTCGCTCTCGCGTCCTGCGCTCACTACTGGCCCTGGCGGCCACCAGCCTGCTGACCGGCCCGCTGCTGGCGGCCGATGCCTGGCCCAGCAAACCCATCCGCCTGGTCGTGCCCTACCCTCCAGGCGGCAGCTCCGACATCATTGCGCGCACCATCGGTCCCTTGCTGACGCAGCAGCTCAAGCAGCCCGTGATCATCGAGAACAAGCCCGGCGCCAACGGCAACCTGGGTGCTGATTTCGTGGCCAAGGCCCAGCCCGACGGCCACACCCTCCTGCTGTGCGACCTGGGCGCGCTGGCCATCTCGCCTTCGCTGTACACCAAGCTGCCCTTCGACCTGGGCAAGGACCTGCGCGGCACGGCCATGCTGGCCTACTCGCCCCACCTGCTGGTGGTCCACCCCTCGGTGCCGGCCAACAACCTGCAGGAGCTGGTGGCCCTGTCCAAGAAGCAGGACCTGAACTTCGCCGTGACCGCCACCGGCAGCGCCCCCCACCTGGCCGGCGTGGAGCTGGCCCGCGCCACCGGCGCCAAGTGGGAATACGTGCCCTACAAGGGCGGCGTGCAGTCCATCCAGGACACCGTCGCCGGCCAGACCCAGGTGCTGATGAACGGCATGCTGGCCACCTTCCCCCATGTGCAAAGCGGCAAACTGAAGCTGCTGGGCCTGTCCAAGGGCGCCCGCATGCCCCTGGCCGCCGACGTGCCCACCATCGCCGAACAGGGCGTGCCCGGTTTCGAGACCGGCACCTGGCAGGGCGTGGTCGTACCGGCCAAGACCCCCGAAGCCGTGGTGCAACGCCTGCACGAAGCCCTGGTGACCGCCATCCGCAACCCGGAAGTGCGCGCACGCCTGACCGGCCAGGGCGCCGAGGTCGTGACCATGAACCCCGCCGAGACCGCCCGCTTCATCAGCACCGAACGCCGGCGCTGGCAGAAGGTGGTGCAAGAAGTCGGCCTCAAGCTCGACTGACCCCCGTTTTTCCGCTCTCCCGTCCACCCTTTTCTTCCGTGAACACCATGACCCCCCAAGACCTGAAACAAGTGATGAGCTCCGGCCTGCTGTCTTTCCCCGTGACGGACTTTGATGCCCAGGGCAACTTCAATGCCAAGGGCTATGCCGCACGCCTGGAATGGCTGGCCCCCTATGGCGCCAGCGCGCTGTTCGCCGCCGGCGGCACGGGCGAGTACTTCTCGCTGTACGGTGAGGAATACGGCCAGATCATCAAGACCGCGGTGGACACCTGCCGCGGCAAGGTGCCCATCATCGCCGGCGCCGGCGGCCCCACCCGCACCGCCATCGCCCACGCCCAGGAGGCCGAGCGCCTGGGCGCCCACGGCATCCTGCTGCTGCCCCACTACCTGACCGAAGCCGGCCAGGAAGGCCTGATCGCCCACGTGGAGCAGGTCTGCAAGAGCGTGAAGTTCGGCGTCATCGTCTACAACCGCGACCGCAGCCGCTTCACCCCCGAGTCGCTGGCCATCCTGGCCGACCGCTGCCCCAACCTGGTGGGCTTCAAGGACGGCATGGGCAACATCGAGACTATGTCCTCGATCTTCATGAAGATGGGCGACCGCTTCTCCTACCTGGGTGGCCTGCCCACGGCCGAGGTCTATGCCGCCGCCTACAAGGCCCTGGGCACGCCCGTGTACTCGTCCGCCGTCTTCAACTTCATCCCCAAGACGGCGATGCAGTTCTACGAAGCCGTGCGCACCGACGACCAGGCCACGCAGCACAAGCTGCTCAAGGAATTCTTCATGCCCTACCTGCAGATCCGCAACCGCGTGGAAGGCTATGGCGTCAGCATCATCAAGGCCGGCGCCAAGATCGTCGGCCACGATGCCGGCCCGGTGCGCGCCCCGCTGTCGGACCTCAAGCCCCACGAGGTGGAAGAGCTGAAGGCCCTGATCGACAAACTCGGCCCCCAATAAACCGGTCCCCGGCAGGTGCCCGCACCTGCCGGCCCCAGGAGACACGCGCATGAAAAAAATACTGATCGCAGTGGGCGCCCTGCTCGCACTCTCGGCCCAGGCCTCCGGCAGCTTTCCGGACAAGGCTGTCAACGTCATCGTGCCCTTCCCGGCCGGCGGCTCCACCGACATGGTGGCCCGTGCCGTGGCCCTGAGCATGGGCGAGCAGCTGGGCAAGCCTTTCGTGGTGGAAAACCGTCCTGGGGCCACCGGCACCATCGGCGCCGGCGCCGTCAAGCGCGCCCCAGCCGATGGCTACACCCTGCTCGTCGCCTCGCTGGGCCCTTACGTCATCACGCCGCACCTGATCAAGAACGTCCCCTACGACGCCAGCAAGGATTTCGACTACATCACCATCCCCGTGCAGGCGCCCAATGTGCTCGTCGCCAGCACCTCGCAAAAGGCACGCACCGTGGCCGAGGTGATCGCCACCCTCAAGGCCAACCCGGGCAAGATCAGCTTTGCCAGCTCGGGCAATGGCTCCTCCGACCACCTGTCGGCCGAGCTGTTCTGGCAGCAGACCGGCACCGAGGCGATGCATGTGCCCTACAAGGGCGGCGCCCCGGCCATCACCGACCTGCTGGGCGGCCAGGTGGACTTCTCGTTCCAGAACGTCAATGCCGTCCTGCCCCACCTGCGCAGCGGCAAGCTGCACGCGATTGCCGTGACCGGCACCCAGCGCTCGCCCGTGCTGCCCGATGTGCCCACGCTGGCCGAGGCCGGAGTCAAGGGCGCCGAGGTCTACTCCTGGCAAGGCATGGCCGCCCCCAAGGGCCTGCCCGCCGATGTGAAGGCCAAGCTGGCCAAGGCCGCGATTGCCGCCGTGCAGCAGCCCGACATCCGCAAACGTTTTCTGGAGCAGGGACTGGAGATCGTGGGCAACACCCCCGAGGAATTCACGCGCTTCCAGGCCCAGGAAAACGATCGCTGGAAGCAATTGATCCAGACCCGAAAAATCACGGCGGATTGACATGCCGCACCGCCTGCGTCGCTTTGCCCCTTCGCCCTTCCTGGCTGTGCCAGAGCTGGGCGGGGCGGCCCGTGCGCGGTGCCCACCACCTCTGGCCGCGCCCGTTTCCAACGGCCTTGGGGACCCCGCGCACGACGGGCCACTGAGATAGAAATGTGGGTTGGCCCCCGGGCCATCTCCGCAGGCCTGCCTCCCGGCAGGCCCTTTCCACCGGGGCTTCAGGCCCCCGCAAATTCCAAGGATTTCCCAGCATGGCGACCACCCGACCACGCGTTCTGCAATACGGCAAGATGCCACTGCCCCAGCTCGATGCCGAGCTGGCCCAGGCCTATGCGGTGACGCTGCTGTCCGAGCAGCCGGACCCCGACCGCTTCCTGGCCGAGCACGGTGCGCAGTTCGAATACCTGGTCACCACGGCCGCCCTGGGCCTGCCAGCCCGCGTGGTCGACGCCCTGCCCCAGCTCAAGTTCGTGAGCAGCTTTGGCGTGGGCTTTGACGCCCTGGACCAGGACGCCCTGTTGCGCCGCGGCGCCCGTGTGGGCTACACGCCCGGCGTGCTCGACGACTGCGTGGCCGACCTGGCCTTTGCCCTGCTGCTGGACGCCACGCGCGGCCTGAGCGCGTCCGACCGTTTCGTGCGCCGCGGCGGCTGGAGCCAGGGCCGTTTCGGCATCCACACCCGCGCCAGCGGCAAGCGCCTGGGCATCTTCGGCATGGGCCGCATCGGCAGCACCGTGGCGCGCCGCGCCTCGGGCTTCGACATGGACGTGGCCTACCACAACCGCCGCCCCGTCGAAGGTTCGCCCCACCAGTACCTGCCCTCGCTGCTGGAGCTGGCGCGCTGGGCCGACATCCTGGTCATCACCGCCGCCGGTGGTGACGGCACGCGCCACCTGGTGAATGCCGAGGTGCTGGCCGCCCTGGGCCCGCAGGGCTTCCTGGTCAACGTGGCCCGCGGCAGCGTGGTCGACGAAGCCGCCCTGGCCGAGGCCCTGCAGCACCAGCGCATCGCCGGTGCCGGCCTGGATGTGTTCGAGGACGAACCCCGCCCCCTGCCCGCCCTGCTGGCCCTGGACAACGTGGTGCTGGCCCCGCACATCGCCAGCGGCACGCACGAAACCCGCCGCGCCATGGCCGACCTGGTGCTGCGCAACCTGGCGCAATTCATCGCCACGGGCGAGCCCGAGGCCGAAGTGCCCTGGTCGGCCGCGCAGCAGACGGCCACCGCCGCATAGACCTTTCCTTTTCTGACACAGCCCCCAAAGACCGCCATGTCCAGCACCCCGACCATTACCGAAATCGAAGTCATCCCCGTCGCCGGCCGCGACGGCATGCTCATGAACCTCAGCGGCGCGCATGCGCCCTACTTCACCCGCAACATCGTGCTGGTGCACGACAGCGCGGGCCATACGGGGGTGGGCGAGGTACCGGGCGGCGAAGGCATCCGCCAGGCGCTGGAGGACAGCAAGCAGGTGCTGATCGGCCGTTCCATCGGCCAGCACCTGCAGCTGCTGCAGGCGGTGCAGAAATCCCTGGAAGGCCGTGACACCGGCGGCCGTGGCCTGCAGACCTTTGACCTGCGCATCGGCGTGCACGCCGTGACCGCCATCGAATCCGCCCTGCTGGACCTGATGGGCCAGCACCTGGGGGTGCCCGTGGCCGCCCTGCTGGGCGAAGGCCAGCAGCGCGACCGCGTGGAAATGCTGGGCTACCTGTTCTTCGTGGGCCCCAGCGACCAGACCGGCATGGACTACGTCAAGCCCGGCGAAGACACGCTGGGCACGGACGACTGGCACCAGGTGCGCCACATGACGGCCATGACGCCCGAGGCCATCGTGCGCCAGGCCGAAGCCGCCTATGCGCGCTACGGCTTCAACGACTTCAAGCTCAAAGGCGGTGTGCTGACCGGCGAGCAGGAGGTCGACGCCGTGACCGCGCTGGCCCAGCGCTTCCCCGACGCCCGCGTCACCCTGGACCCCAACGGCGGCTGGCTGCTCAAGGACGCCATCCGCCTGATGCGCGACATGCGCGGCGTGCTGGCCTATGCCGAAGACCCCTGTGGCGCCGAAGGCGGCTTCTCGGGCCGCGAAGTCATGGCCGAATTCCGCCGCGCCACCGGCCTGCCCACGGCCACCAACATGGTCGCCACCGACTGGCGCCAGATGGTGCACGCCCTGTCGCTGCAGTCCGTGGACATCCCGCTGGCCGACCCGCATTTCTGGACCATGGCCGGCTCCGTGCGCGTGGGCCAGACCTGCCGCGACTGGGGCCTGACCTGGGGCTCGCACTCCAACAACCACTTCGACATCTCGCTGGCCATGTTCACCCACGTGGCCGCCGCCGTGCCCGGCAAGGTCACGGCCATCGACACGCACTGGATCTGGCAGGACGGCCAGTACCTGACGCAGAACCCGCTGCAGATCAAAGGCGGCTTTGTGGAAGTGCCCAAGACCCCCGGCCTGGGTGTGACCGTGGACCGCGCTGCCCTGCAGCGCGCCAACGCCCTGTACCTGGAACACGGCCTGGGCGCGCGCGACGACGCCATCGCCATGCAGCACCTGATCCCCGGCTGGAAGTTCGACAACAAGCGCCCCTGCATGGTGCGCTGAACCCCGCCGCGCCCGGTTCCCCCTTCGACACACACAGGAGACACGCCATGCCATCCACCCTCAACCGCCGACGCCTGCTGCAGGGCGTGGGAGCCTCGGCACTGGGTGCCATCGGCGCCAGCGTCGGTGCGCAGTCCTTCGGCTTTGTACCGAACCAGCGCTACCCGGACCCGGCCGTCTACATCCTGGACCCCAGCTTTGCCAAGTACCGCATCTACAGCAGCACCGTGGAGCAGCTGGGCAGCGGGATGCGCTGGGCCGAAGGGCCAGCCTACTTCCCGGACACGGGCACGCTGATCCTGTCGGACATCCCCAACAACCGCCTGATGAAGTACGAGGAAAAGACCGGCCGCTTCTCGGTGCACAAGGAGGGCGTGAACTATGCCAATGGCAACGCCTGCGACCGCCAGGGCCGGCTGATCAGCTGCGAGCACTCGGTCACGCGCCGCGTGGTGCGCACCGAGAAGAACGGCCAGATCACGGTGCTGGCCGACCGCTTCGAGGGCAAGCGCCTGAATGCACCCAACGACGTGGTCGTGAAGTCGGACGACAGCATCTGGTTCACCGACCCGCTGTTCGGCATCAATGGCGAGTGGGAAGGATCGCGCGCCACGCCCGAGCAGGCCACCACCAATGTCTACCGCATCGGCCGCGACGGCCAGATCACCGCAGTCATCACCGACCTCGTCAACCCCAACGGCCTGGCGTTCTCGCCCGACGAGAAAAAGCTCTACGTCGTCGAATGGAAGGGCACGCCCCACCGCAGTGTCTGGAGCTTCGATGTCGCGGCCGACGGCCACACCCTGTCCAACAAGACCAAGCTGATCGACGCGGCCGGCCCCGGCGCCCTGGATGGCTTTCGCGTGGACCGCGACGGCAACCTGTGGTGCGGCTGGGGCTTCTCGGGGGCCTTCGCGCCCGAGGCCTCCGACATCGGCGGCGGCATGCAGGCCCACCTGCCCCTGGGCAAATCCGAGGAGATGGACGGTGTCAAGGTGTTCAACGCGCAGGGCAAGCCCATCGGCTTCATCCGCCTGCCCGAACGCTGCGCCAACCTGGCCTTCGGCGGCCCCAAGCGCAACCGGCTCTACATGGCCAGCAGCCACTCCCTCTACGCGCTCTATGTGGAAACACATGGCGCCGTGTGACACACAGCCCCTCTTTCATCCCCCAGTACACCCATGACCCCACACCACAACCTCATCAACGGCCAATGGACCCCCGGCCAGTCCTACGCCCCCAACACCAACCCCAGTGACCTGTCCGATGTGATCGGCGAGTACGCCCAGGGCGGTGCCTCCGACGTGAACACCGCCGTGGCCGCCGCCGCTGCCGCGTTTCCCGCCTGGTCCACCTCGGGCATCCAGGCGCGCTCCGACGCCCTGGACAAGATTGGCACCGAGATCCTGGCCCGCAAGGCCGAGCTGGGTGAGCTGCTGGCCCGCGAGGAAGGCAAGACCCTGCCCGAAGCGATTGGCGAAGTCGGCCGTGCCGGCCAGATCTTCAAGTTCTTTGCCGGTGAATGCCTGCGCCTGTCGGGCGAGACCGTGCCGTCGGTGCGCCCCGGCATCGGCGTGGAGATCACGCGCGAGCCGATTGGCGTGGTCGGCCTGATCACGCCCTGGAACTTCCCCATCGCCATCCCGGCCTGGAAGATCGCCCCGGCCCTGGCCTTCGGCAACTGCGTGGTGCTCAAACCCGCGGATCTGGTGCCCGGCAGTGCCTGGGCCCTGGCCGACATCATCCACCGCTCGGGCATTCCTGCCGGGGTGTTCAACCTGGTCATGGGCCGCGGCCGTGTGATCGGTGAAGCCCTGGTCAACCACGCCGATGTGGCCGCCATCAGCTTCACGGGGTCGGTAGGCGTGGGCCGCGGCATTGCCGAAGCCTGCGTGAAGAGCGGCAAGAAAGTGCAGCTGGAAATGGGCGGCAAGAACCCCCAGATCGTGCTGGACGATGCCGACCTGAACCAGGCCGTGGAACTGTCGGCCCAAAGCGGCTTCTACTCCACCGGCCAGCGTTGCACGGCCTCCAGCCGCCTCATCGTGACCGACCAGATCTATCCGGCCTTCATCGAGGCCCTGCAGGCCCGCATGGCCAAGATCAAAGTGGGTGATGCGCGTGCCGCCGGCACCGACATGGGCCCGGTGGTCAGCCAGGCCCAGCTGGAGCAGGACCTGAGCTATGTGGAGATCGCCAAGGCCGAAGGTGCGGTACTCGCCGCCGGTGGCGCCCGCGTGGCCTGCCACACCGGCAGCGGCAAGGAAGGCTTTTACCTGGCGCCCACGCTGTTCGTGGACACCGAAGCCGGCATGCGCATCAACCGCGAAGAGGTGTTTGGCCCCGTGGTCAGCGTGATCCGCGTGAAGGACTACGAGCAGGCGCTGGCCATGGCCAACGACACGCCGTTTGGTCTGTCGGCCGGCATTGCCACCACCAGCCTGAAGTACGCCACGCACTTCAAGCGCCACAGCCAGGCGGGCATGGTGATGGTCAACCTGCCCACGGCGGGGGTGGACTACCACGTGCCGTTTGGCGGTCGCAAGGGCAGCAGCTACGGGCCCCGCGAGCAGGGCCGCTATGCCCAGGAGTTCTACACCACGGTCAAGACGGCCTATACGCTGGCGTAAACCGGGTTCCACTTTCTTCTCTTGATACCGGGCCTTCGGCCCGGTTTTTTTACGCCCGGGCAGCGGGCATGCGAACCAAAACAGGCTGCAGCCCAGGTGCCACAAGCGCCAGGCGCTCTGATTTTAGAAGAACAGCGCCGCAGCACGGTGCCGACCAGGCCCCTGCACCGCCAAGCGCACCCGGCCTCAGGGCGGCGCTGCAGCCCTGAGGTCCAGCGCCTTGGCCACGCTGGCGGCCAGCAGCAGGATGGCGGACGTCACGTAAATCCACATCAGCACCACCACCAGCGACCCCGCCGCGCCATAGGCCGAAACCACGGCCGCCGTGGACAGGTACCAGGCCAGGGCCTGCTTGCTCAGCGTGAACAGCGCGGCCCCGACCACGGCACCGCAGACCAGGTGGCGCAAGGCCGGCCGGATCCCGGTGCCCAGGCGCATCAGCCCCACAAACAGCACCGTGACCACGGCAAAGGACACGGCTTCGTTCAGCACGCTGATGAGCAGCCCCGGCGGTGCCATGTCCAGCCAGGCGCCGGCCAGCTGGGTGAACAGCTTCAGCGCGGTGGACAGCAGCATGGTCACCAGCAGCAAGAAGCCCAGCACCAGCACATAGGCCAGCCCGCGCAGGCGCAGCGTGGCCAGCTTCCACCAGACTTTGCGCGGTGGCGGGGCATCGCTGCGCCCATGGCGCCACAGCTTGTCCAGGGCGTTCTGCAGTTCCACAAACACCCCGGTGGCGCCCGACAGCAGCAGCACAAAGGCCACCAGCGATGCCAGCCGCCCTTCAGCAGGCCGCTGCGCGCTGGCCATGGCCGCCTGCACCACGCTGGCGCCGCGTTCGCCCATCACGCCGTGCACCTGCTCCAGCAAGGTGCTTTCGACCACGCTGCGGTCCATCCACCAGCCCAGCAGGCCGACCACCAGCAAGACCAGCGGCGACAGGCTGAGCAGGCCATAGAAGGTCATGGCCGCGCTCATGCGCAGGCCGTCGGCCTCCAGCCACAGCCGCACGGCGTCGATCAACGGGGTGAAGGGGCGCGCCAGTCGTGCCGCGCCAGCTGTCCAGCGAGAAAGTGCAAGGGCCATGCCGGCGATTGTGACCGCCACCGTGGTCGGCCCCGTGTCAGCCCATGCCGTCGCCGCGCCCACGGGGTTGGCCTGCGCCGGTTTTTGGGGGCGCCCGGCGTGGACCAAAGCACGGCTGGCACCCTCTGCGCCACCCGCGTTTTCCCTGATCAACTACGCTGGCATTGGGCTGGGGCTTGTGTTTCACTGCGGGTTGCCACCTAAGGTGCAACCCGAAAAAAGACAACAAGGCGCACATGCAACGACAGTGCCGCCGTGGAGACCGCCCCTATGCACACGACTTTCACCCACGCTTCCCCCGCGGACCGCGTGCTGTGCCCCGCCCTGCGCGAACGCATCATGACGGCCGACCAGGCAGCCAGCCTGATCCAGTCCGGCATGACGCTGGGCATGAGCGGCTTCACGCCAGCCGGCGCCCCCAAGGCCGTGCCCCAGGCGCTGGCGCGCCGCATTGAAGAACAGAACGCGCAGGGCGGCAACTTCCGCATCAGCCTGTGGACGGGGGCCTCCACCTCGGCCGAGCTGGATGGCGCCCTGGCCAAGGTGCACGGCATCGAACGCCGCCTGCCCTACCAGTCCGACCCGACGGTGCGCAAGGAGATCAACGACGGCCGCATGCAGTACGTCGACATCCACCTCTCGCACGTGGCGCAGTACGTGTGGTTCGGTTTTCTGGGCCACCTGGACGTGGCGGTGATCGAGGTGGCGGGCATCCTGCCCGACGGGCGCCTGATCCCCTCGACCTCGGTGGGCAACAACAAGACCTGGCTGGAGCAGGCCGACAAGATCATCCTGGAAGTCAACAGCGCCCAGCCGGCCGAGCTGGAGGGCATGCACGACATCTACTACGGCGCCGCCGTACCGCCCAAGCGCAAGCCGATTCCCATGGAGCACCCGTTCGACCGGATTGGCGACCCCTACCTGCACTGCGACCTGAGCAAGGTGATTGCCGTGGTGCCCACACAGCAGCGCGACAAGCTGGCCGGCTTCACGCCGCCCGATGCCGACTCGCAGCGCATTGCCCAGCACATCATTGACTTCCTGCAGCACGAGGTGCAAGGGGGCCGCCTGCCGCCCGAGTTGCTGCCCCTGCAGTCCGGTGTGGGCAACATCGCCAACGCCGTGCTGGCCGGCCTGAACCACGGCCCCTTCGACCACCTGAACGCCTACACCGAAGTGCTGCAGGACGGCATGCTGGACATGCTGGAATCCGGCAAGCTGGATACGGCCTCCACCACCTCACTGGCGCTCAGCCCCGCCGCCATGGAGCGCTTTCTGGCCAACATCGAGTACTACCGCCAGCGCATCATCCTGCGCCCGCAGGAAATCTCGAACCACCCCGAACTGATCCGCCGCATGGGTCTGATTTCCATGAATGCGCTGATCGAGGCCGACATGTACGGCAACGTCAACAGCACGCACGTCATGGGCTCGTCCATCATGAACGGCATCGGCGGCAGCGGCGACTTTGCGCGCAACGCCTACCTGTCCATCTTCATGACGCCGTCCATGGCCAAGGGCGGCAAGATCAGCTGCATCGTGCCCATGGTGTCCCACGTGGACCACACCGAGCACGATGTACAGGTCATCGTCACCGAGCAGGGCCTGGCCGATCTGCGCGGCCTGGCGCCGGTGCAGCGCGCACGCCTGATCATCGAGAAATGCGTGCACCCCGACTACCAGGCCGCGATGACCGACTACCTGGAGCGCGCGCTGCGCGAGGCGCCGGGCAAGCACACGCCGCACCTGCTGGACGAGGCCTACGCCTGGCACCAGCGCTACCTGAAGACCGGCAGCATGCACGCGCCCGCCCCGATCCTGCGCGCCGCCTGAGTGGCAACGCCACGCAATTCAGCACCTCATTGGCTTCTAGCGCTTGCCCCATCAGCGCTAGAAGCTATATTTTTAGAAGAATATATTCCGCACCCAGGGCGCCGCCAGCACATTCACGGCGCCGGCAATCATCATCACCAGCGAGGCCACCACGGCCTGCACCTCGCCGAACTGGCGCGCCTTGGCCACGCCGCTGCCGTGGGCCGCACCGCCGAAGATGGCCCCGGCCGCCAGCTTGCTGCGCACGCGCGGCAGCAGGCGCAGCACGGTCTCGCCCATCAGCATGCCGCTGACGCCGGTCAGCAGCACGAACAGCGCCGCCAGATCGGTGGGGCCGCCCAGCACCTTCTCGGCCTCGATGGCGAAGGGCGTGGTGACGGAGCGCACGGCCAGCCCCTTTTGCAGCGCTTCAGACAGGCCGAACAGATCGGCAAACGCGATGGTGGTGGCGATGGACACCGTGCTGGCCACCAGCACGCCGGTGGCGATCGACATCCAGTGCTTGCGCAGCAGCTGGCGGTGTTCGTGCAGCGGCAGCGCAAACGCCACCGTGGTCGGCCCCAGCAGCCACACCAGCCAGTGCGTCTGGGCGATGTACTGCGGGTAGCTGACCCGGGTCAGCAGGGCCAGGCCGATCAGCACCATGGGCGTGGCGACGATGGGCATCAGCAGCGGGTGCGGGTGCTGGCGGTACAGGCGTTTGTTGAACGCGTAGCAGACCACGGTGGCCAGCAAGGACAGCACGCCGATGACTTCGTTCGACAGCATGGCTCAGCCCCTCCCTGGCGCGCTGGCCTCGCGCGAGGACCGGCGCCGCGCCAGCCACAGCTCGAACCGGTAGACCCGGTCCACAGCCAGGGCGGTCGCGGCCATCACGCAGGCGGTGCTGGTGACGATGACCGCCAGGATGCGCAGGCCCTGGTGGCGGATCAGGTCGGGGTATTCGGTGACCACCAGCATCGCAGGCACAAAGAACAGCAGCATCTCGGCCAGCAGCCAGTTGGTGCCGCTTTGCAGCCAGCGGGCCTGGACCAGGCCGGTGAACAGGCCCACGGCCAGCAGGCCGAAGCCGATCAGGCCGGCCGGCATGCCCCAGCCAAAGTGCTGGCGCAGCACGTCCATGCTCACCCAGATGGCGCTGAGCAGGCCCACCTGCAGCACCCCCTTGGCCAGCGGCCAGGCACGCTGGGCGGCACGGGCGGTGAAGGGTTGGGCGGACAGGAACGACAACTTTGACATAACGCAAAGTCTAGGGTTTACCCACATATTCGTAAAATGAATAATTTCCATCAAATCGATGCCATAAAGGAATCCCTATGGACCTGCGTGCCCTGCGTTACTTCATCGAGGTCGTGCGCCAGAACGGCTTCACCCGCGCGGCCGAGACGCTGCATGTGACCCAGCCGACCATCAGCAAGATGGTCAAGGCGCTGGAGGACGAGCTGGGCGGCCCGCTGCTGCTGCGCGAGGGCCGGGGGGTGCAACTGACCGACGCCGGGCAGGTGGTCCATGACCGCGGGCTGGAGATGCTGGAGCAGGCCCGGCTGCTGCGCCAGCAGGTGGCCGAGGTGGACGACATCACGCGCGGCGAGCTGTCGGTGGGCATCATGCCCACCGCCGGCCACTACATGGCGCCGGTGATCGCCCGGTTCCAGCAGCGCTTTCCGGGCGTGAACTTGCAGGTCAACGAACAGGGCGCGCGCGCCCACTACCAGATGATCCAGGAGGGCCAGCTGGACCTGGCGCTGGGCCTGTTCGACGCGCCCGACCCGGCAGTGGAACGCTACACCGTGGCGCGCCAGACCACGCGCGTGGTGCTGCCCGCGCACCGTGTGACCGACCCCAACCTGCCGATGCGCTGGCAGGACCTGCGCGAGCTGCCGCTGGTGCTCTACACCTCGGACTTCGCGCTGCACGAGCATGTGCTGCAGCAGTGCGCGGCGGCGGGCTTCACGCCCCGGGTCACGCTGCAGACCCGCTACTGGGACTTCATCGGCCACCTGGTGGCCGCCGACGTGGGCGTGGCCGTGATGTTCGAGCACGTCATCGCCCAGTACGACCCGCAGCGCGTGGCCAGCCGCCCGCTGGTCGGCCCGGCGATCACCTGGGACGTGGCCCTGATGTGGCGGCCGGGCTACCTGTCGCGCGCCGCCCGGGCCTGGCTGGACTGCGTGCGCGAGGTCTATCCGCCCGCGGAGGCCCACGCCATCGGCACAGCAAAAACATAGCTGCCTGCGCAAGCAGGGCAAGCGCTGCAGCCTGTTTGGACCTTAATGCTTAGAACGTGTTTACGATCTCCTGAGCAGTAGGGCCAGGAAAGCCAAGTGGACGAATTGCAGGCTGGTGTTCAAGAGCCGCTCGCAGTTCTTCCATAGCCTCCTGTTCTTGTCCAGCCACGCAAAGCTGCGCTCGACGATCCAGCGCTTGGGCATGACCTTGAAGGTGTGCAGCTCACTCCTCTTGGCGATCTGCACCGTCACGTGCTCGCCCACAATGTCCTGCACACCCTGCTCAAAAGGCTTGCCGGTGTAGCCGCTGTCGCACAGCACACTTTGCACTCGGCCCAGGTTGGGCTTGCAGCGCTTGAGCGCCTGCAGTGCCCCTTTGCGATCCGTCACCTCAGCCGTGGTCACCGCTATGGCATGCGGCAAGCCCTGGGCATCCACCGCGATGTGGCGCTTGATGCCCGAGACCTTCTTGCCTGCGTCATAGCCCTTCAGGGCCGCCGTGTCCGTGTTCTTCACGCTCTGCGCGTCCACGATCAAGAACGCGCTGCATGCGTTGCGCACCAGTTTCTCGCGGGCCGCGCCAACCTGTTTTTTTTTAAAGCCTGCTCCAGCACGCTCACACCGTGCTGGTCAGGCTCACTCCACTTGCGCCAGTAGGCGTACACGCTTTGCCACTTGGGAAACTCCGGTGGCAGGAAGCGCCACTGACAGCCTGTGCGCAGCAGGTAAAGCACTGCGCAAAATACTTCATACAAGTCCACCGTCACCGGCTTCGTGGTGCGCCGCACGCTGCGCAGCAGCGGCTCGATCTGCGCAAACTTCTCTCTGCTGACGTCGCTGGCGTAGGGCTTTCTCTTCACTCGGCTATTGTCGAGTCATAGAAGGATCGTAAACACGTTCTTAAAGCGACTGTGCCAGCTTGCGCAGGAACTGCTCGCAGCGCGCCAGCTGCGCCAGCTCCACGTATTCGTTGGCCTTGTGCGCCTCGGTGATGGCACCGGGGCCGCAGACCACGCTGGGGATGCCAGCCTGCTGGAACAGGCCGGCCTCGGTGGCGTAGGCCACCTTGCGCTTCTCGCGGTCGCCGGTCAGCGCCTGCACCAGGACGTTGATGGCCTCGGTGTCGGCACTGTCGAAGGACGGTGCGCCGGCCAGCGATTCGAACTCGATGCGCGCCTCGGCAAACTCGCGGCGCATGCGTGGCAGCAGATCCTGCTGCACATAGGCCTCCACCTGGGCCTGGATGTCGTCGGGCGCCATGCCGGGCAGGTTGCGGAACTCATAGGCGAACTCGCAGTGCTCGGGGATGGTGTTGACCGCAATCCCGCCGCTGATGCGGTTGGTGGTCATGGTGGTGTAGGGCACGTCGAAGAACGGGTCGTACGGCCCCTGGGCCTTGAAGGCCTCGGCCAGGTCGCGGATGCGGCAGATCAGGCGCGCCGCGTATTCGATGGCGTTGCTGCCGCTGGGCGTCAGCGAGGAATGCGCCGCCTTGCCATGCACCTTGCAGCGCCACACGTTGATGCCCTTGTGCGCCACCACGGGCTGCATGCTGGTGGGCTCACCCACGATGCAGCCGTCAAAGCGCTGGCCCTGCAGCTTCAGCTGCTCCAGCATCACGGGCGCGCCGATGCAGCCCACTTCCTCGTCGTACGACAGGGCAAAGTGCAGCGGCTTGCGCCGCGGCATGGCCAGGAACTCGGGCACCAGGGCCAGCCCGGCGGCGATGAAGCCCTTCATGTCGCAGGTGCCGCGCCCATACAGGCGGCCGCCGCGCTCGGTCAGCGCGAACGGGTCGGTGTCCCACTGCTGGCCGTCGACCGGCACCACGTCGGTGTGGCCCGACAGCACGATGCCGCCCTGGGTGCCGCCATCCTGGGCCGGCAGCGTGGCGAACAGGTTGGACTTGGCGCCGTCGGGCGACTTGAACAGCTGCACTGGCACGCCGTGCGCGGCCAGCGCATCGCGCACATGCTCGATCAGGTGCAGGTTGGAGTTGCGGCTGGTGGTGTCGAAGGCCACCAGGGTCTGCAGCCAGTTGCGGGTGTGGGGTGTGGTCATGGAAAGGTCGCTCGGCAATCCGCCCGGGCGCACCGCGCCGGGCCTCACGGCGAGTGTACGGTGCAGCCCGGCTGTGCCGGCGGCCCGGGCGGCCATCGCCCCTGCCCCCGGCGTGGCAAACCCCGCCCCTTGGCGGACTGTTGCCCAGATGGCCCGCCATCCTGTTAAGCTGGCGCCCGTTGTTTTCTGCCGATGGAGCGATGGCAGACAATGGTTGCCCGGCGGCATCGCTCCGCTCTTTTGAACAGGCCCCACACCGCAAGCCAGCAGTCCGCGCACGTGGGCTGGGCTTGGAAAGTCCCGTATGACTGACATTCACATGCCGCTGCGCGTGGATGGGCCTGCCCTGGTGCAGCGCCGCTGACCCCCTGGCCCCGCCACTGCCTGCGTCTATGCCTGCGTCCAACGCACCCCTTTTCCCCGTGTGCTGGCACACCACCGCCGGTGGTACCCTGCACCGCGCCTGCTGGTCCTGGCAGCGCGGTCCACGGCCAGCAGACACCCCCCGTTTCAGACCCTGAAGGCTTGCTTATGCGCGTCCTCAACCCCTCTGTCCCGCACATCGAGAAAGTGCACAACTGCCAGCAGGCGTATGTCCTGCGCACCCGCCACTGGACGGGCAACAACCTGTGGAGCCCGCACCCGGTGCTGGAGGCCCAGCTGCTCGACATGGAGCCGCCCCTGTGGCCCCAGCTCGAAGAGCTGCTGCACGCCCTGCTGCAGGCCGTGGCCCTGCCGGACCGCGTGTGCGAAGGCCATCCCCAGTCCAATGGCCGCGGCACCATCGTGCTGGAGGCCAGCGAGGCCGCCCTGGGCCGCTGCGTGCTGCAGCAGGCCCTGGAACTGCTGGCCCTGTCCGCCACGCAGCGCGCGGTCGAATGGGCTGCCGCCCTGGCCCGCATCCGCTTCGTGATCGACGAGGAATGCCTGGGCCCCAGCACCGCCTGCATCGCCAACGCCGCCCTGCAGCGCTACCTGCCCGCCTACCGCCTGTTCCCCAAGGGCAACCTGGTGCAGCTGGGCATGGGGGCGGCACAACAGCGCATCTGGACGGCCGAGAGCGACCAGACCGGGGCCATCGCCCAGGACATCGCCTCGGACAAGGCCCTGACCAAGCGCCTGCTGGCGAATGCCGGCATTCCCACGCCCCAGGGCGACCTGGCCGCATCGCCGGCCCAGGCCTGGCAGATCGCCCAGCGCCTGGGCGTGCCGGTGGTGGTCAAGCCGCTGGACGGCAACCGCGCGCGCGGCGTCAGCCTGGACCTGGTGGACCAGGCCTCGATCGAAGCCGCCTGGCAGCTGGCCAAGCGCGAAGGCACCCAGGTGCTGGTGGAGCGCTGCATCCGTGGCCATGAGCACCGCGTGCTGGTGGTCGGCCACCAGGTGGTGGCGGCCACGCGCGGCGAGACCCTGGGCGTGGTCGGCGACGGCCAGTCCACCGTGGCCGAGCTGGTGGAAGCCCAGATCAACCAGCACCCACGCTGCCTGGTGGACATGACGCTGGAGCGCATCGAGCTGTCGCAGAACGCCAAGATCCTGGTCGAGCTGCAGCGCCAGCAGCTGCAGCCGGAATCCGTGCCCGCCGCCGGCCAGGAAGTGCTGCTGCTGCGCACCGGCAACCTGACCGTGGACTGCACCGACGAAGTCCACCCCGACGTGGCCCACCACGCCATCATGGCGGCGCGCACCATCGGCCTGGACATTGCCGGCATCGACATGGTGCTGCAGGACATCCGCCAGCCCATGCTGGAGCAAGGCGGCGCCATCGTCGAAGTCAACGCCGGCCCCAGCCTGCTGATGCACCTGTACCCCGTGCACGGCCAGCCGCGCGCCGTGGGCGAGGCCATCTGCACCCACCTGTTCCCGCACCCGGCCGACGGCCGCATTCCCGTGACCGGCATCCTGGCCGAAGCCGACACCGGCCTGCGCATCGCGCAGACCCTGGCCGTCTGGCAGCAGGCCCAGGGCCACACCACGGGCGTGGCCAGCGGCGATGCCATGTACCTGCAGGCCCAGCGCATGCTGCCGCCCGCCAGCCCAGCCCCCTCGGCCGGCCAGCGCGTGCTGATGCACTGCGCCGTCACGGCCGCGGTGATTGCCCAGGACCTGGACACCGCCGTGCAGGACGGCTGGGCCTACGCGCAGTGCGACCTGGCCATCATCCAGCCCGAATCCGGCACCGACGCCGCCGTGCAGCGCCGCGTGCTGGCGGCCCAGCTGCGCAGCGTGCGCCCCGGCGGCACGGCCGTGCTGACCCCGGGCGACGCCACGCTGGAAGACCTGGCGCCGACCTGCCCCGGCCGTGTGGTCTGGGTGCACCCGGATGAACAGCACCCGGTGCTGCAGTCGCACCGCCGCCAGCAGGGCAGCGTGGCCTTCCTCCGCGACGGCCAGGTGGTCTGCGCCGACGGCGCCACCGAAACCCGGCTGCCCCTCCCGCCCCAGCAGGCCCAATGGGATCTGTACGCCTGGCTGGGCGTGGCCGCCGCCGGCTGGGCCCAGCAATGGCCGCTGCCGGTGCTGGACGTGATCGCCCAGCAAAGCGGTGTGGACCCGCGCTGAGCGCCTGCACAGAGCTTTTCAGCTTTCATTGCTGACTGCGTAGACGGGACGTGCCTGAAAGATGGTTTTCACCCCTCAGGCACGCGCGGACTGCAAAAGCCTTTTCAACCCTGGCCCGCGAAGCGCGCCATGTCGATCACGAACCGGTACTTCACATCGCTGCGCAGCATGCGCTCGTAGGCGACGTTGATGTCCTCCAGCGCGATCACCTCGGTATCGGCGGTGATGCCGTGCTGGCCACAGAAATCCAGCATCTCCTGCGTCTCCGCGATCCCGCCGATCAGCGAGCCCGCCAGCGCCTTGCGCCCGACCACCAGGGCGCTGGTGTTCAGCGGCGGCTCCTGGCTGCCCAGAAAGCCCACCAGCACCAGCGTGCCGCCCGTGGCCAGGGTGGGCGTGTAGGGATTGAGGTCGTGGGCATACGGCACGGTGTCGAGGATCAGCTCGAACTGGCCGCGCACCGCCTTCATCTGCGCCTTGTCGGTGCTGATGACCACCCGGTCCGCGCCCAGGCGCCGGGCGTCGGCCTCCTTGCCGGGGGAACGGCTGAACAGCGTGACCTCGGCCCCCAGGGCCTTGGCCAGCTTCAGGGCCATGTGCCCCAACCCGCCCAGGCCGACCACAGCCACCTGGCTGCCCGGACCCACTTTCCAGTGGCGCAGGGGCGACCAGGTGGTGATGCCGGCACACAGCAGCGGCGCCGCACCGGCCAGGTCCAGCCCGCCGGGCACCTTCAGCACGAATTCCTGGCGCACCACGATCTGTTCCGCATAGCCGCCCTGGGTGGGGCTGCCATCCACGCGGTCGACGCTGTTGTAGGTGTAGGTGGCACCGCGCTCGCAGTACTGCTCCCAGCCCTTGGCGCAGGCGCGGCACGCCTGGCAGCTGTCCACCATGCAGCCCACACCGACCATGTCACCGGGCTGGACACGCTGTACCGCACTGCCCACGGCGCGCACGCGGCCGATGATCTCGTGCCCCGGCACCGTGGGATAGACCGTGCCCCCCCAGTCGTTGCGCGCCGTGTGCAGGTCCGAGTGGCACACGCCGCTGTAGAGGATGTCGATCACCACGTCCTCGGGACGCGGGTCGCGCCGCACAAAGTGAAACAGCCCCAGCGGGCTGGTGGGCGACTGTGCGGCATAGCCGCGGGTGGGTTGGCTCATGGAATGCTCCTGTGCAGGGGTAAGAAATGGCCTACATGCTTTCACTGGCCGGGGCGATAGGCAGCACGGCCATTGTCCCTAGCATGGCCACAACCACCATTAAAAAACGCTATCGTTCCTGCCCATGACGCACCACCCCACCGCCCGCCGGGCCCTTCTGCTGTCGCTGGCCACGGCGGCCCTGCTGGCCGGCTGCCAGAGCCCGCCCCCCACCGAAAACGTGCCGCCGCCGCGCATCGACCTGCTGGGCCGCGGCCCGCTGGGGGACGTGCCGCAGACCATGCTGGACTGGGCCGGCACCTACCAGGCCATCCTGCCCTGCAACGGCTGCCCCGGCATTGCCATGAGCGTGCAGCTGCGCGCCGACCAGACCGCCGTGGTGCGCGAACGCCGCCTGGGCGGCGATGCCGAGCCCACACCGGCCCAGACCTACCAGGGCCCCTTCCGCTTCGACCCGCCCGCCGGCAGCATGGTCACGCTGGGCCAGGAGGCCGAGCCCCCGGCCTACCGCTTCTTTGTGGCCGAAGGCTGGATCGAACTGCGCGACCGCCACACCGGCGCCGCCCTGACCAGCACCCCCGCCTACCGCCTGCGCAAGACCAGCCTGTCGCAGTAAGGCACGCCGCCCCGCCCCCTGGGACCGCCCTGGCGGCACCGCATCGGCCCATGGTGTCGCCCCCGCCGGACACGCGGGGGACACGCAGGCCGGCGTGTCGGCACCACACATTCACTTGCATGCAGTAACAATTGTTAAACTTTGGCACTTCGAGGCCTGCCCCGCGCAGCTGCCATCGGGCTGAAAACGGTTTCAGTCGTGCTGCCAAGAGAAATTGTTCATGCGTTTGCCACATTGGGCGGCACTGGCCGCTGCGTTCGTTCTGTCCGGGTGCTTTGACGAGCACGCCCTGCCTGAGACCCTGATGTTTCCACCCGGGATCGATATCGAATACCTCGGCAAGCCCGCCAAGCTCTACGGCACCTCACAGTGCGCCCAGGGCCAGCTGACCGGCAACTCCTGCCTGATCTTCCCCCCGCACGAACCGCGCGCCACCGGCGTCATCCTGTCGGGCCAGCAAGTGCGCGAAGTCGCCCTGACCGCCATCCGCGACCCGCAGGACCCCGTGCGCTTCATCGTCCAGGACGCCCAGGGCCGCCGCCTGCTCAGCACCACCGGCCGGCACGACGAACACGCCAACATCCAGCTGGCACCGTACTGAGCCGGCCTGCGGGTGGGCGCCTGCAAGTTGCAAGCCTTTTTGGCCTGTAGCGCTTGCACAGCAAGCGCAAGCAGCTCTCTTTTTCAGTCCACCGCAGCGCCTGCGACCTGCACCACCGCGACACCGCCCATGCGGTAAGTCGTTGCTCGCCTGGCGCGCACAACGCACAGTGCGACGCATGTCGTTGAGGTATTTGGAATTTTCTGCACAGCAAGATCAACATCTCCACGAGACAAAAACGCTTGGCGGCAGACAGGCACAAACCTAACGTCTTGCAAACCGAGTGCCATACACCCGGGTTGACGTGATGCTGTAGCCACCACAAACGGTATGGAGTGCGGCTTGTTGTCCGGTGCCAAAGCGGCAAGGCAACTCGGCTATATTGCGCGCCGGAGGAGATACATCTTGAAATATTTAGCACTCACAGCCGCCCTGTGGCTGACGGGCTGCGCATCGGTTGTCAACGACTCGACGCACCCCGTAAGAATTGAAACCAAAACAGTGGACGGCAAACTGGTCACTGGCGCCGACTGCAAGCTGACGAACGACTACGGTAGCTTTAGCACCAAATCAGGAGAAACCGTGCAGATTCGAAGATCCAGCAAGGATCTTGATATTGTTTGCAAAACAGCTGAACAGAACGACGCCACAGGCCGCGCCATCTCCAGAGCCAACGGGGGCATGTTCGGCAACATCATCCTGGGTGGCGGGATTGGCGCCATCATCGATCACAACAAAGGCACTGCATACACCTATCCCACTTGGATTCAACTCATTTTCGGCAAGAGTTTGGTGTTTGACCGTAGTGCAGAAAAAGAGGGGCAACCAACGGTTGCTGCAGAGCAAGGCACATAACAACAAAAAAAGGCCGCTGACGCGGCCTTTTTTACCTCTGGGCGATGTCACCCCAAATTCGGCGCCAGGAAACGGCGCAATGCGTCGATGTCCATGCCACGGCGCTCGGCCATGTCGGCCAGCTGGTCTTCACCGATCTGGCCCACGTTGAAATAGCTGGCCTCGGGGTTGCCGATGTAGAAGCCGCTGACGCTGGAGGCGGGGTTCATCGCCAGGCTTTCGGTCAGCGTCATGCCGATCTCTTCGGCCTGCAGCACCTTGAACAGGTCGATCTTGGCTGTGTGGTCCGGGCAGGCAGGGTAGCCGGGCGCGGGGCGGATGCCCTGGTACTGCTCCTTGATCAGCTGCTCGTTGCTCAGCTGCTCGTCGGCGGCATAGCCCCACAGGTCCTTGCGCACGCGCTCGTGCAGGCATTCGGCAAAGGCCTCGGCCAGGCGGTCGGCCAGGGCCTTGAACATGATGCCGCTGTAGTCGTCCAGCGCGGCTTCAAATTCCTTGTCCTTCTTCTCGGCGCCAATGCCGGCCGTGACAGCGAACAGGCCGGCGTAATCGGCAATACCCGAATCCTTGGTGGCCACGAAGTCGCTCAGGCAGCGGCTGGGGCGCAGCACGCCGTCCACGGCCTGTTTTTCGGTCTGCTGGCGCAGGCCATACCAGGTGGTCAGCACCTGGCTGCGTGACTCGTCGGTGTAGAACACGATGTCGTCGCCCACGCGGTTGGCGGGGAACAGGCCCATCACGCCGTTGGCCTGCAGCCAGCGGCCTTCGATGATCTTCTTGAGCATGGCCTGGGCATCGGCCAGCACCTTGCGCGCCTGCTCGCCGACGATCTCGTCCTGCAGGATGGCGGGGTAAGGGCCGGCCAGGTCCCAGGTCTGGAAGAACGGGCCCCAGTCGATGTACCTGGCGATCTCGGCCAGGTCGAAGTTCTTGAACACGCGGCGGCCCAGCACGCGTGGCACCACGGGGGTGTGGGCCACCACGGCGGCATTGGCGCGCGCCTGGTCCAGGGGCCACAGCGGGGTCTTCTTCTTGTTGGCGTGCTGGCTGCGCACCTTGTCGTAGTCGGCGCCCAGCTCGTCCAGATAGGCCTGCTTGCCCTCGCCCAGCAGGCTTTGCGCCACGCTGACCGAGCGCGAGGCATCGGGCACATAGACCACCGGCCCTTCGTAGTTGGGCGCAATCTTCACGGCGGTGTGCACGCGCGAGCAGGTGGCGCCGCCGATCAGCAGCGGGATCTTCTTGATGCGGAAGTAGTCGTCCTTGTGCATCTCGCCGGCCACGTACTGCATCTCTTCCAGGCTGGGGGTGATCAGGCCGGACAGGCCGATGATGTCCGCCCCCTCAGCCTTGGCGCGCGCCAGGATCTCGTGGCAGGGCACCATCACACCCATGTTGATGACCTCGAAGTTGTTGCACTGCAGGACCACGGTGACGATGTTCTTGCCGATGTCGTGCACGTCGCCCTTGACGGTGGCGATGACGATCTTGCCCTTGCTGGTCACGTCCAGGCCGGCGGCTTCCTGCTGGCGCTTTTCTTCCTCGATGTAGGGCACCAGGTGGGCCACGGCCTGCTTCATCACGCGCGCGGACTTGACCACCTGGGGCAGGAACATCTTGCCGGCGCCGAACAGGTCGCCGACGATGTTCATGCCGTCCATCAGCGGGCCTTCGATCACGTGCAACGGACGGCCGCCCTTGGCCAGCACCTGCTGGTAGGCCTCTTCCGTGTCCTCGGTGATGAAGTCGGTGATGCCGTGCACCAGCGCGTGCGCCAGGCGCTCGCCCACGGTCTTGGGGGCCTCGGGCGTGCCGCGCCATTCCAGCTTCTTGCTGTCGTCCTTGGCGGCGCCCTTGGCGCTGTCGGCGATCTCCAGCAGGCGCTCGGCGGCATCAGGGCGGCGGTTCAGCACCACGTCCTCGACGCGCTCGCGCAGCGTGGGCTCCAGGTCGTCGTAGACGCCGATCATGCCGGCGTTGACGATGCCCATGTCCATGCCGGCGGCAATCGCGTGGTACAGGAACACGGTGTGGATGGCCTCGCGCACGGGGTCGTTGCCGCGGAAAGAGAACGAGACGTTGGACACGCCGCCGGACACCTTGGCACCGGGCAGGTGCTGCTTGATCCAGCGCACGGCCTCGATGAAATCGACGCCGTAGTTGTTGTGCTCTTCGATGCCGGTGGCGACGGCGAAGATGTTGGGGTCGAAGATGATGTCCTCGGGCGCAAAGCCGACTTCATCGACCAGGATGCGGTAGGCGCGCTCGCAGATCTCGATCTTGCGGGCAAAGGTGTCGGCCTGGCCCTTTTCGTCAAACGCCATCACCACGGCGGCCGCGCCGTAGCGCTTGACCAGCTTGGCGTGCTTCTTGAACTCGTCGACGCCTTCCTTCATGGAGATGGAGTTGACGATGCCCTTGCCCTGCAGGCAGCGCAGGCCGGCCTCGATCACCTCCCACTTGGAGCTGTCCACCATCACCGGCACCTTGGCGATGTCGGGCTCGGAGGCGATCAGGTTCAGAAAGCGCACCATGGCGGCCTTGCTGTCCAGCATGGCCTCGTCCATGTTCACGTCGATGATCTGGGCGCCGTTTTCCACCTGCTGGCGCGCCACGGCCAGGGCTTCCTCGTACTGCTCGTTCAGGATCAGGCGCGCAAAGGCCTTGGAGCCGGTGACGTTGGTGCGCTCGCCCACGTTGACGAACAGCGTGTCCTCGCCGATGAACACGGGCTCCAGGCCCGACAGGCGCATGGGAGGAATAGAAACGGGGGCAGCAACGGTCATCGCACTCACCTGTGTGAAAAAACTCAGTCAATCGTGGGAACAGGTGAACGCCGTTGCAGTGGCGGCTGCTGCACAACAGCCGCAGGCCCCAAGCCTGACAGCGCAGCCAATCACTGGCTCGCGCGCTGCTGCAGCGCTCCTTGGGGCGAAGCCCATGATTTTAGAGGGCTGCGGCGGATTGCGGCAGCCTGCATGCGCTATGCCCGGTGACGGCGGGGGCGCTGGCGGGCGATGGAAGGTGTTTTTGGCCACCAGCGCTTATGCAGTCAGCGCCGGCAGCTATCAAAAACGGAGATCAGGCCTGGGGCGCCAGCACCTGGGCCGAGGCCGGCAGGCCGAAGACACGGTCGAAACACCAGTTGAAGACGTAGGTGTAGATCAGGAAGAACACCAGCAGGCCGGCCTCCAGCACCGTGGCTTCCCACAGCGAGATGCCGAACCACCAGGCCATCAGCGGGATCAGGATCAGCGCCAGGCCGCCCTCGAAACCCACGGCATGCACCACGCGGCGCAGCACCGAACGGCCCCTGGTGGCCTGGCGGGCCTCCCAGCGCTCGAACAGCCAGTTGAAGCTGAGGTTCCACAGGATGGCCAGGGTCGAGGCCACCACGGCCATCGCGCCGGAGCTGCCCGCGCCCTGGCCGATGGCCATGAACAGCAGGCTGGAGGCCACGATGGCGATGAGCTCGTACAGACCGACAAACACGATGCGGCGCTTGGCGCCTTGCAGGCCCACGGCCTGGGAAGCAACTGACACGGTAGAAGACACGGAAGAAACAGACATGCGGCGCAGTGTATGTTCATAAAATTGACAGCAAAAGTTAGGTTATTTCAGTTTTATTGATAGGTCAGCCATGCCCTTCCCCCCCGAACAAGTGCCGCTGTTCCTGGCCGTGCTCGACACCGGCTCGTTCTCGGCCGCCGCGCGCCAGCTGGGGCGCGTGCCCTCCGCCGTCAGCATGGCCGTGGGCCAGCTGGAGGCCGAGCTGGGCCTGCAGCTGTTCGACCGCCGGGGCCGCGAGCCCACGCCCACGGCCGCCGCGCGCGCCCTGGAACCCCAGGCCCGGCTGCTGGCCCAGCAGCTGCAGCAGTTGAACCAGCAGGCCCTGGCCCTGCACCAGGGTCTGGAAGAGCGGCTGACGCTGGCGATTGCCCCGGAGCTGCTGACCACCCCCTGGGCCGACGCGCTGCGCCCGGTGACCGAGCGCTACCCGGCCCTGGCGCTGGAAGTGCTGGTCGCCCCGCAGGCCGATGCGCTGGAGCTGCTGCACGCCGGCCGGGCCCAGCTGGCCCTGGTGTTCGAGCGCAGCAGCCTGGACGGCCGCGAGGACTTCCAGGAGATGGGCCACGAGGTGCTGGTGGCCGTGATGGCCCCGCACTTCGCCCCGTGGCAGGCGCAGCAGGCCCTGCACGGCACCAGCGCGCGCCTGAGCGTGGACCACCTGCTGGGCCAGCGCCAGGTACTCGTCGCCAGCCGCGACCTGCAGCAGACCGACCCGCGCTTTGTCTTCTCGCGCCAGCTGTGCCGCACCGACAGCCACCAGGCGGCGCTGCAGCTCATCAGCGCCGGCCTGGGCTGGGGCTGGCTGCCCAAGGGCCTGGTGGAATCGCACATCGCGGCCCAGACGCTGCTGGAGATCCCCATGCAGAACCTGAGCAACGGCACGCGCCTGTTCGTCGACTGGGTGTGGTCCCAGCAGCGGCCGCTGGGCCTGGCGGCGCAGCACTTCGTGCAGGGGCTGCGCCAGCACGCGCCCTGGGGGGGCTCGCCCTGACCGCACGGCGCGGCACTGTCCTTGCTTGTGGGGGGCACCGGCTGACGGCCTCGGGTCCACCCTCTTGAGGGGGTGACCGCGGTGCGCCAGCATGCCTGTCTGCCCCGCCCCACACCAAGGAGTCCCCCGCATGATCGATCGCCGCCAGTTCCTCTCCGTCAGTGCCGCCGCCCTGGGTCTGCCCAGCAGCGTGCTGGCGCAAACCGCCTGGCCCACCCGCCCGGTGCGCGTGGTGATTCCCTACGCCGCCGGCGGCGTCACCGACAGCGTGGGCCGCAAGCTGGCCGAACACCTGGGCCAGCAACTGGGCCAGGCCCTGGTGGTGGAGAACAAGGGCGGCGCCGGCGGCACCCTGGGCATGGCCGACGTGGCCCGCGCCCCGGCCGACGGCTACACCCTGGCCCTGAGCGCCATCAGCCCGCTGACCCTGTCGCCCCACCTGGGCAAGCTGCCCTACGACCCGTTCAAGGACATCGTGGCCGTGGCCCCGATGATGTATTCGCCGGTCTATGTGCTAGGCACCAGCGCACTGTCGGCCACCAACTGGCCGGAGCTGCTGGCGCGCGCCAAGGCCCAGCCTGGCAGCATCCGCATGGCCACCTCGGGCATGGGCTCGGTCGGGCACATCATGCTGGAGCAGATCCAGGCCCAGACCGGCGCCCGCTTCACCCACATCCCCTACAAGGGCGTGGGCCAGACCGTGAACGATGCGGCCGGCGGCCACTTCGAGGTCATGCTGGGCAACCCCTTTGGCACGATCAACAGCCTGATCGAACAAGGCCGCCTGCGCGTGCTGGCCACCACCGGCCCGCAGCGCGCGCCCAACCAGCCCCAGGTGCCGACGCTGGACGAACTGGGCGTGCCCGCGGCCAACCTGACCTCGCTGTTTGGCTTCATGGCGCCCGCCGGTACGCCCTCCGAGATCGTGGCCCGGCTGAACCAGGAGGTGCAGCGCGCCCTGGCCGCCGCCGACGTGCAGCACACGCTGCGCAGCACCGACAACGTGGCCCTGCACCACAGCCCGCAGGAATTTGCCGCCCTGCTGCAGCAGGAAAGCCGCAACAACGCCGCCATCATCCGGCAGGCCAACATCCAGCTCTGAGCCACCGGCGCACGCGCCCCCCGGCCGTGCACGGGCATGCCGGGTTTTGCACTACAGTCGGCGCGTGACCCAAGCCCTTCCTCCCTCCAGCAGCACCCCGCCCCTGGCGGC
>NZ_VSWF01000014.1:0-76823 GCF_009668305.1 Comamonas sp. CAH-2 | reverse complement strand
GCAATTCGCCTTCAAACGCCCACGCTTATCGGCTGTATCTTTTTAAAGATGCAAACCTGAATCACTTCAGATTTCTTGCTTCGCCGTGATCAGCGAAGCTTTGTATTGTAGCACAACTTTTGTCATGCATTTCTGAAATTTTTTCAGAAATTCCTTCAGCAGCACTTGCTGGCGAAGCCTTGCATTGTACATCGATTTGAGCTGTCTGCGCAAATCGCTGCAAAAAAATTTTCAGGACTTGAAGGCAAAACCACCACTCCTGAAGCAAGGAGGCGAACTATAGCACTGCTTGGCCCTAGTTTTGGAAAAGATCTTTTCAACCCTGACCATCCAGATGGTCAGGGTTGCGGCAGCGCTGGGCGCTGCCGCCTTGGATAATGCGCACACCATGGCATTGATTACCTTATTGGACGCCCAGCTTGCGTTTGGGCACGTGGCCTTGCTGGATCACGCCAGCCTGGCGCTGGAAACGAACGAGCGCATCGGGCTGATTGGCCGCAACGGTGCGGGCAAGTCTTCTCTGTTGAAAATCTTGGGCGGCTTGGCGCATGCCGACGATGGCACGCTGCAGGTGCAGAACGGCGTGCGCATTGCGTATGTTCCGCAAGAGCCCGACTTGAATCCCGAGCACACGGTGTTCCAGTCCGCCGCCGAAGGGCTGGCGACGATTGCGCAGTTGCGTGACCAGTATCTGTCGGGGGCCGACGGTATGGACCTGGATGCGCTGCAGTCCCAGATCGAGGCGCAGGATGCCTGGAACTGGGAACAACGCGTGGAGGAGACCTTACAGCGCCTGCACCTGGATGGCCAGGCGCTGGTCGGCAGCCTGTCGGGCGGCACCCGCAAGCGCGTGGCACTGGCACAGGCCCTGGTGCTGAAGCCGGACGTGCTGCTGCTGGACGAGCCGACCAACCACCTGGATCTGGATTCGATCGAGTGGCTGGAGGATTTGCTGATCGACTTCAAGGGCAGCGTGGTCACCATCACCCACGACCGGGCGTTCCTGGACCGGATTGCCACCCGCATTGTGGAATTGGACCGCGGTCACCTGCAGTCTTACCCCGGCAACTTTGCCCAGTACTTGCTGCAAAAGGAAGAACAGCTACAGCAGGAAGCGGTGATCAACGCCAAGGCCGACAAGTTGCTGGCCCAGGAAGAGGTGTGGATCCGCAAGGGGGTGGAAGCCCGGCGCACCCGCAGCCAGAGCCGCATCGAACGCCTGAAGGGGCTGCGTGCCAACCGCGAGGCCCGGCGCGAGGCGCTGGGCAGCGTGAAGATGGACATTGCCAGCGGCAAGGACAGCAGCTACCAGGGCAAGATCGTGGCCGAGCTGGAGGGCGTGTCCAAGGCCTTTGGCGCCAGGACGATTGTCAAGAACTTCACCGGCACGGTGCTGCGTGGCGACAAGGTGGGGCTGATCGGCCCGAACGGCGCCGGCAAGACCACCTTGCTGAAGATGATCCTGGGTGATCTGGAGGCCGACAGCGGCACCATCCGCCGCGGGGCCAACCTGCAGGTCGCCTACTTCGACCAGATGCGCCACCAGATCGATCTGGATGCCACGCTGGAGGACTTCATCAGCCCCGGCAGTGAGTGGATCGAGATCGGCGGCAACAAGAAGCATGTGAAAAGTTATTTGCAGGATTTCCTGTTCTCGCCCGCGCGGGCGCACTCCCCGGTGCGATCGCTGTCCGGTGGCGAGCGCAACCGCTTGCTGTTGGCGCGCCTGTTTGCGCGGCCCGCGAATGTGCTGGTGCTGGACGAGCCGACCAACGACCTGGACATCGACACCCTGGAATTGCTGGAAGATCTTTTGCAGCAGTACGACGGCACGGTGTTCCTGGTCAGCCATGACCGGACCTTCCTGGACAACGTGGTCACCAGCACCATCGCCGCCGAAGGCGACGGTCTGTGGCGCGAGTACGAAGGGGGCGTGCAGGACTGGCTGCTGCAATCCAAGCGCAGCCGCGAGCTGGCCGAGCAAGCGGCCAAGCAGAGCGCCGCCAAGGCGCCGGCCCCCGCCAAGGAGGACGCGGCCAAGGACAAGGCGGTACTGTCGGGCGCCAAGCGCAAGCTGAGCTACAAGGAGCAGCGCGAACTGGAGCAACTGCCCGACCTGATCGCATCGCTGGAAGACGAGCAGGCCCGCATCCGCACGGAACTGGACGACCCCAGCATCTACGCCAACGACAACGCCCGCGCCATGCAGCTGCATGCCCGCGATGGCGAGATCGAGGAAGCGCTGATGCAGGCGCTGGAACGCTGGGAATTGCTGTCCAGCTGATTGCTCCCTTCAAAAAAGGAGCTGTCTGCGCACAAAAACAAAGGACTTCAGATAGAAAACCATCTGAAGTCCTTGTTGGAAAGGCGCTGGCAGCTCCTTTTTTTTATGGAAGGCCTTAAATGCGGTGGCGCACGTCCGGCGAGGCGCGCAGCTTGCCCAGCAGCGAGTGGGCGATCTGCGTCAGCGGCAGCACCTCATCGGCCGCCCCGTGGGCGATGGCTTCGCGCGGCATGCCGAAGACGATGCAGCTGGCCTCATCCTGCACGTAGTTGTAGCTGCCCGCGTCCTTCATCTCGCGCATGGCCACGGCGCCATCGGCGCCCATGCCGGTCAGCATGACGCCAAAGGCATTGCGCCCGGCAAACTGCGCCACGGACTTGAACAGCACCTCCACCGAGGGCTTGTGGCGGTTGACCGGCGGTGCCTGCTCATCCACCACGGCCACGTAGTTGGCGCCGCTGCGGCTGATGGCGAACTGCTTGCCACCGGGGGCGATGTAGGCGTGGCCGGGCAGGATGCGCTCGCCGTGCGTGGCTTCCTTCACTGTGATCTGGCACAGGCTGTTCAGGCGCGCGGCAAAGCTGGTGGTGAAGCCGGGCGGCATGTGCTGCGTGATGACGATGGCCGGCGCATCGGCCGGCATCTGGGTCAGCACTTCCTTGATGGCCTCGGTACCGCCGGTGGACGCCCCGATGGCGATCAGCTTTTCCGTGGACACCCGGCCCAGCAAGGTGGCACTGCTGACCGGCGGCTTGGCCGCGGCCGGCGCCCCTGCGGCATCGGTGCCGGCCGGTGCGGCCGCCGCCGCGGCCGGCTTGACCATGCGGTGCACGTGGGCCGTGGCGGCAATGCGGATCTTCTCGACGATCTCGTTGGACAGCTGGGTCAGGCCGTTGGCCACGCCCACGCGCGGCTTGGAGACAAAGTCGACTGCACCCAGCTCCAGCGCACGCATGGTGACTTCGGCGCCGCGCTCGGTCAGCGTGGAGATCATCAGCACCGGCATGGGCCGCAGGCGCATGATGCGGCCCAGGAAGTCGATGCCGTCCATCTTGGGCATTTCGATGTCCAGGGTGATCACATCGGGGTTCTTCTCGCGGATCATCTCGCGCGCCACCAGGGGGTCGTTGGCCGTTCCGATGCACTCCATGTCGTGCTGACGATTGATGATTTCGGCCAGCAGACTGCGCACCAGCGCCGAGTCGTCCACCACAATCACCCGAATCTTCCGGTTCATTCTTCTTCAACCTCTCTCAAAACAGGTCCACGCTACCACCGGCATTGGTCTTGGCCAGCTGCGCCGCGCTGCCGCGGGCACGCTCTTGCTCCACCAGGGCTTCGGGGTGGGCATGGGCCAGTCGCTTGACCATGGCTTTGCCGGTCATGGGGAAATAGACCACTTTGCGCGGATAAATGTCCAGCACATCTTCCGACACGATGGGAATGCGCTCGGTATGCAGGTATTGGGTCACGAAATCGGTGTTGCGTTCCCCGACATTCATGGTGGTGAAGTTGGCCATCACCTGGCCGCCCCCAAAAATCTTGGCCTGCATGCTCTCACGCCGCGCACCCAGCTTGATCATTTCATTGATCAGCACTTCCATCGCGTACGAGCCATAACGGCCACTGACATCGTTGCTGTCGCCCTCGGGCAGCATGAAATGGTTCATGCCGCCGATGTTCAGGTTGCGGTCCCACAGGCAGGCCGCAATGCAGGACCCCAGCACCGTGCAGATCACCATGTTCTCGCCGGTCACGAAATACTCGCCGGGCAACACCTTGACCGCGTTGTATTGGAAGTGGTGATCGTAATAAAAAAACGAGGCCTCCCCCGGCTTGCGCGGGCGCTGGCGCAAACGCTCCAGTGCCGCCTGCGGCGCCGGGGCCGGTACCCCCGCACTGCGTGTGGCAACCAGGGCTGCGTGGTTCCATCCATGCGGTGTTGTGTTCATAAGCGCACCCTCGTGATCATGGAACGGCAAAACATATGGCAGGCCTGCATTCAGATCCGCTCGTACACCGTCTTGCCACGCAGCACGAACAGGTCACGGGAATCGGTGAAGTTTTCCGCATGCCCCACAAACAGCATGCCACCGGGCTTCATCACGCGGTGGATGCGCTCCAGCACCTTGCGCTGGGTGGGTGCATCGAAGTAGATCATGACATTGCGGCAGAACACGATGTCGAACGGCTCCTTGAAGGGCCAGTCGTCGCGGATCAGGTTGACCTGCAGGAAGTCGATCATGCGGCGCAGCTCCGGCTTGACGCGCACCATGCCAGCATTGCTGGCCTTGCCGCGCATGAAAAAGCGCTGCAGGCGCTCCTGGCTCAGGTTCTTGACGTTCTCCATCCGGTAGATGCCGTTGGAGGCTGTGGCCAGCACCTTGGAGTCGATGTCGCTGGCCGTGAGCTTGAAGTTGGCGTTCGCGCCCAGGGTTTCCTGGGCCGTGAGCACGATCGAGTACGGCTCCTCGCCGGTCGAGGCGGCATTGCACCAGACACGCCAGGGCGTGCCGGCCGCCTTGCTCTTGAGGTGCTGCGCCAGGATGTCGAAGTGGTGCTGCTCGCGGAAGAAAGCCGTCAGATTGGTGGTCAGCGCATTCACGAACTCCTGCCACTCGCGCGCATCACCCTGCTTTTCCAGCCACGACAGGTAGTCGTCAAAACTTTCATGGCCGGTTTCCCGCAGGCGCCGCGACAGGCGGCTGTAGACCATGGCGTGCTTGCCATCGTGCAGGCTGATGCCGGCATGCTTGTAGATCAGCGCTTGCACCCGGCTGAAATCCGCCGAAGTCCATGCGAACTCCCGCCCTTGGGCGGCTGGGCCGGAGCCCGAAACAGAAGCGGAGGAGGAATCTTGACGCATGAGAAAAGAGAGAGAAGCCCAGGCTCACACCATGGCCACAGTGCCACCAAAAATGAACAGCCCACCAGAGTGGCGGGCTGGACAGGCGAATCTGCGCACGCGGCTTACTCCGCAGGCGCCACCAACCCCATGTCGACGTTGGACATCAGCTTCTCGATGTCCAGCAGGATCAGCATGCGCTCGCCCACCGAGCCCAGGCCCAGGATGCAGCCGTTGTCGATGGCGCTTTCGATGTCCGGTGCGGGGCGGATGGCTTCCGGCGCCAGCTCCATCACGTCACTGACCGAGTCCACCACGATGCCGACCACGCGGTTGCGCAGGTTCAGGATGATGACCACGGTGAAGCTGTTGTACTCGACCTCGGAGCAATTGAACTTCAGGCGCATGTCCACGATGGGCACGATGGTGCCGCGCAGGTTCACGACGCCCTTGATGAACTCCGGAGCGTTCGCAATGCGCGTGGGCTGCTCGTAGCCACGGATTTCCTGCACCTTCAGGATGTCGATGCCGTACTCTTCCGCCCCCAGGCGGAAGGTCAGGTATTCGCGGGCACCGGATGCCTTGCTTTCCGCGTTCTTTCCCATGATGTTCATTGCTTTCTCCTCAAGCGGTGGGCGTCATCATGACGCCCCTGCGCAAAAAATTGGTTGCTCGGACCGGCGCAGGCTCCATGCGCACGCCGGCCATGCCTTCACTTCAACGGGTACGGCGCACCAGACTGCTGGTGTCCAGAATCAGGGCCACTGTGCCATCGCCAAGGATGGTGGCGCCCGAGACATTCGGCACCTTGCGGTAGTTGCTCTCCAGGTTCTTCACCACCACCTGGTGCTGGCCCAGCAGCTCATCCACCAGCAGCGCCACGCGCGAACCGTCGGACTCGACCACCACCATGATGTCGCTGCGCTTGCTCTCCGGTGTGCGCGGCACGCCGAACACCCGCTCCAGCTCGATCACCGGCATGTACTCGTCGCGCACCTTCACCAGCTGCGAGCCCTGGGCCACGGTGCTGACGTCGGCTGCGTTCACCTGGAACGACTCGACCACCGAGGACAGCGGCAGGATGTAGACCTCTTCGCCCACCCCCACGGACATGCCGTCCATGATGGCCAGGGTCAGTGGCAAGCGGATGGACACCCGCATGCCCACGCCCTGCACGGAGTCGATTTCCACCGAGCCGTTGAGCGCAGCGATGTTCTTGCGCACCACGTCCATGCCCACGCCGCGGCCCGACACGTCGGTCACCACGTCGGCGGTGGAGAAGCCGGGCGCGAAGATCAGCATCCACACCTCGTTGTCCGACATGCTGTCCGAGACGTCCATGCCGCGCTCGCGGGCCTTCTTGAGGATCTTCTCGCGGCTCATGCCCTTGCCGTCGTCACGCACCTCGATGACGATGGAGCCGCCCTGGTGTGACGCTGCCAGGGTCAGGGTCCCCACTTCGGACTTGCCGGCGGCAATCCGGTCTTCCGGCATTTCGATGCCGTGGTCCAGACTGTTGCGCACCAAGTGGGTCAAGGGGTCGGTGATCTTTTCCACCAGGCCCTTGTCCAGCTCGGTCGCCTCGCCCTGGGTGACCAGGTTGATCTTCTTGCCCAGCTTGTTGGCCAGATCGCGCAGCATGCGCGGGAAACGGCTGAACACGGTGGACATGGGGATCATGCGGATCGACATCACCGCTTCCTGCAGGTCCCGGGTGTTGCGGTCCAGATCGGCCAGTCCCGCCAGCAACTGCTGGTTGGCCGACGGATCCAGCGCGCGGCTGTTCTGCGCCAGCATCGCCTGGATGATCACCAGCTCACCGGCCAGGTTGATCAGCTGGTCCACCTTCTTCACTTCCACGCGGATGCTGGTGGATTCCATCTGCGCCATGTTCGGGCGCGTAGTGGTCTTGGCCGCGGCAGCCACCGGCTTGAGGGCGGGCGCACCGGGCGCGCCTTCAAAGATGCCGTAGGCCTCGGCGTCCGGCAAGGCTGCGGGCTGGTGCGCCACCGCCTCGACCTCTGCCACGTCTGCGGTTTCAACTGCGGCGGCGGCGGGGGCAGCCAACGGCGCGGCCGCGCCCTGTTCGGTGATCTGCACCTGTTCCTTGGCCACATGGAAGGCCATCAGGTCCAGCAGGTCGTCATCGGTGGAATGGGTCTGCACCGCGAACAGCCGTGTCTGGGCTTCGTCGCAAGGCAGGTCCTCAATGCTGCCCAGGCCGGGGATGTCGCGGAACAGCTCCTTGATGGATTCGACGGACTCCAGCACCTCGACCGGCCCGATCTTGATGCGCAGGTGGCGCACGCCGCCGGGCACAGCAGCCGCCACCGGGGCAGGTGCGGCCACGGGGGCAGCAGCGGGTGCAGGGGCCGGCGCCACCGGTGCGACCACCGGGGCAGGCGCCGCCACCACGGCCGCGGCGCCATCGCCGGCGGCCAGCCGCGTGATGCGCTGCACCAGATCGGCAGTGGACATGGCCTCGCCCTCGCCACCCGCCTGGTGGCGCGCCAGCAGGCTGCGCGAGGCATCCGCCGACTCCAGCAGCACATCCACCATTTCCGGCACCGGGGTGATTTCATGGCGGCGCAGACGGTCCAGCAGCGACTCCATCTTGTGCGTCAGCTCGGCCACGTCGGTGAAACCGAAGGTCGCCGATCCCCCCTTGATCGAGTGGGCACAACGGAAAATACCGTTGAGCTCTTCGTCATTGGCTGCATCCAGGTCCAGATTCAGCAGCATCTGCTCCATCTGGTCGAGGTTCTCCCCCGCCTCTTCGAAGAAGATTTGGTAGAACTGGGTCAGATCGAAATCCGTCTCTGATCCGTCGTTGTGTGTATCCGCCATTTGGGTTCCTATCTTTTTCTCAGCTTCCGCACGAACTCGTCTTTAGCGAATCACCTTCTGTATCACTTCGATCAAACGGTTGGGGTCGAATGGCTTGACCAGCCAGCCGGTCGCACCGGCGGCCTTGCCTGCTTGCTTCATCTGGTCGCTGGACTCCGTGGTCAGGATCAGGATGGGCGTGTTCTTGAACCGTGGATGCTCGCGCAGGCGCTTGGTCAGGCCGATGCCGTCCAGGCGCGGCATGTTCTGGTCCGCCAGGATCAGGTCTACATGCTGCGCTTCCGCCTTCTCCAGGGCGTCCATGCCGTCCACCGCCTCCACCACCTTGTAGCCGGCCCCTGTCAATGTGAAGGAGACCATTTTTCGCATGGATGGTGAATCATCAACGGCTAGGATCGAGTGCATGTAAGGCTCCAACGGAGTTTTAAGATGTGAATGGATCAGACTTGGGGGATGGGTCAAAACAGCTCTATTGAACCAGCATCCATCTCGCTTTGGGTCACAGGATTGGGCCGCTCAGGTTGCATCGCCACCACGGGGGCCTCCAACTCCTCATCCTCGCGCCCCATGGTCTCGGCAGCAAGGCGGAAAGCGCAGCCCTGCAGCACCTGGGTGGTGTGCACGATCAGCTGGGAGGCCATGTCGTGAAACTGCAGCTCGGTGACGGCATTGCGCAGCGCCGCCCGCGCGGCCACCACAGTGGGGGAGTCGTCTGCCGCATTTTCCGACAGCAGGACGTTGGCCTCGCCAAATCGCGCAAGCAAATTGGACGTGGCATGATTGAGCAACCCTTCCAGGCGATGCAGGTCACGCATGACGACCAGCAGCGAATCCTGTAATTCGGCAGCAACCATGACAGGCACCTGCACAGCAGGTTCTGCAGACGGTGTTTGCGGTGGTTGCATCGTTTCTCCAAGATGGGTGAACCTCTAGCATGCTGGCCCAACATGCGTTTGCCTGTGGCACGAAGGATTCAACCCCCCGAAAGTTTGTTCCAAGATGTATCCAATGATAGCGCCCATCGGGGAACCTGATCCAACGGATAAGCCCCTGCTTTTCCTCCACCTCGAGGATTCAGCAGCGGATCAGCGGTTGGCACAGATCACCTTGCAACGCGCAGGATTGGCCTGCCATATGGTGTGTGTCGACACATTGGTGGATTTCTTGACCCAGTTGCAAGCACAAACTTACGATTTGGTGCTCGCCGACTATTACCTGCCCGGCTTCACGGCCATGGATGCCTGGGCCGCCGCACGCCATCTGCCGCAGTGCCCGCCGTTTGTGCTGCTGTCCGGCGCGATTGGCGAAACCGCCGCTGTCGCAGCGATACGCCAGGGGATTGCCGACTACCTGCTCAAGGACGACATGGCGCGCCTGCCGCACGTGCTGTCGCGCGCCCTGGAGGTGCACGAGGCGCGCCGCGCCAAGGAGCAGGCAATGCGGGAGTTGGAACGTTCCGAGCGCCAACTGGCCGAGCTGACTGAGCACCTGCAGCAATCGATCGAGCAGGAGCGCGCGGCCATCGCCCGAGAGATCCATGACGACATCGGCGGTTCTTTGACTTCCGTCAAATTTGACCTGGCCTGGATTGACCGAAATGCGACAGAGCCCCAGGTGCGCAACCACGCCCAGGCGGCGCTGGAGATGCTGCAGCACGCCCTGGGCGCCAGCCAGCGCATCATGATGAACCTGCGTCCCCCAGTGCTGGACCAGGGCCTGGTGGCCGCCGTGCAATGGCTGGCCGAGAACTTCGAACGCCGCACCGGCGTGCCCACGCGCGTGGATGCGCCGGCGTCCATCGAGGTGACGCCGGAGATCCAGGTCGTGGCCTACCGCACCGCGCAAGAGGCGCTGACCAATGTCGGCAAATACGCCCAGGCCAGCGCCGTGCACCTGGAGCTGTCGAATGCCGAGGGGTTTCTGACCCTGGAAGTGCGCGACAACGGCTGCGGGATGGCGGCCGGGCAGCGCGACAAACCCAAGGCCTTCGGCCTGCGCGGACTGGCCGAGCGCGCGCGCACGGTGGGCGGGTGGCTGGATGTGAGCAGCCAGGTCGGCCGCGGCACCAGCATCATCGTCTCCATCCCGCTCCCGTAAGATGGGCCCACTTTCATGACAACCGCAGAGGGACAACAGTGATTCAGGTGGTGATTTGCGACGACCATGCGGTCTTGCGCCGCGGCATCCGCGACACGCTGGCCGAAGCCACGGACATTCGGGTCATCGGCGAAGCCGCCGGCTACACCGAGTTGCGCGACACCTTGCGCCAGGCGGCCTGCCAGGTGTTGCTGCTGGACATCAACATGCCGGGGCGCAACGGGCTGGAAGTGCTGGCCAGCGTGCGCGAGAGCTACCCCGAGATCCGGGTGCTGATGGTGTCCATGTACCCGGAGGACCAGTATGCGCTGCGCTGCCTGAAGGCCGGCGCCCACGGCTATGCCAACAAGGCCGGCGATCCGCTGGAGCTGGTGCGCGCCGTGCGCACCGTGCACCAGGGGCGCAAGTACCTGACCCCGGAGGTGGCGCAGATGCTGGCGGACAGCCTGGCCCAGCCCACGCCCGAGGTGCCGCACGAGGCCCTGTCCGAGCGCGAGATGCAGACCCTGCAGAAGATTGCCAGCGGCAAACGCCTGACGGACATTGCCGAGGAACTGATGCTCAGCCCCAAGACGGTCAGCGTCTACCGCGCCCGGGTGCTGGAAAAGCTGCAGCTGAGCAACAACGCCGAGCTGACGGTTTATGCCATCCGCAACAGCCTTGTATAAAAATATAGCTTGAAGCGCTCAAATTTAAAGGACTTCAGATAGTAAATACTTTGAACCCCTTTAAATTCGAACGCTAACCGCTCTTCTTTTTAACTAAAGAAAACCGCCCCCGAACACCGACAGGGCGCGCTCGATGAGCTGCAGGAAGGGCTGCTCCATCATCGGCAAGGTGGCCGTGATGCCCAGCATGCCCACGGTCAGGGTGATCGGGAAACCGATGGCAAACACGTTCATCTGCGGGGCGATGCGCGCGATCACGCCCATGGTCAGGTTGACGAACAGCAGCAGCGCCATCATCGGCAGGGCGATCCACAGCGCGCTTTCGAACACGGCGCTGCCCAGCTCATGCAGGCGCATCTGCGCCACGGCCTGCAGGAAGGAGCCGTCGACGGGGAACACGTCGAAGCTCTTGATCACCGCCACCAGCACGAACAGGTGGCCGTTCACCACGATGAAGAACAGGGTGAAGATCTGCACCAGAAAGCGCGAGACCGCGCTGAGCTGTGCATTGCTGGCCGGGTCGAAGAAGGAGGCAAAGCTCAGGCCCATCTGCAGGCCGATGGCCTCGCCGGCCACCTCCATGGCGGCGATCACCAGGCGCGCGGCCAGGCCGATGGCCAGGCCAATGCCCACCTGCTGGATCACGCAGGTCAGCGCCTGGGGCGAGTTGATCGCCACCATGGGCTGATCGAGCACCGCCTGGGCGCACACGGCCACCAGAAAGGCCAGCCCCACCTTGACGCGCACCGGGATGGCCTTCTGCGAGAACACGGGCGCGGCCGTGAACATGGCCAACGTGCGCAGAAACGGCCAGATGACGGGCGACAGCCACGCCATCAGTTGCTGCTCGGAAATGCCGATCACCGCTGCGCCCTCGTCACACCACGCCCTCAGCCCAGCGCACTGGGGATGTTCTCGATGGTGCGACGGATGAAGTCCACCACCGTGCTCAGCATCCACGGCCCGGCGATCGCAAACACCAGCACCGCAGCCACCAGCTTGGGCACGAAGGACAAGGTGTTTTCATTGATCTGCGTGACCGCCTGGAAAATGCTGACCACCAGGCCCACAGCCAGCACGGTCAGCAACACGGGCAGCGAAATCATCAGCAGCAGCGTGAGCGCCTCGCGCCCGAACGTCAGCACCATTTGGGGGGTCATGGCACAAGCCTTTCAGGTCTAGATGGCAAAGCTGGACGCCAGCGAGCCGATCAGCAGGTTCCAGCCGTCGGCCAGCACGAACAGCATGATTTTGAACGGCAGCGCCACCAGCACCGGCGACAGCATCATCATGCCCAGCGACATCAGGATGGACGACACCACCATGTCGATGATCAGGAACGGGATGAAGATCATGAAGCCGATCTGGAACGCGGTCTTGAGTTCGCTGATCACAAACGCCGGCACCACCACGCGGAACGGCGCCTGTTCGATCTGGGTGCCGGGCTCCAGCTTGGCCAGGCGCGCGAACAGGGCGTAATCGGTCTGGCGGGTCTGGCGCACCATGAACTCGCGCATCGGGACTTCGGCCTTTTGCACCGCTTCCTCGAACTGCATCTTGTTGGTGCTGTACGGCAGGTAGGCCTCCTGGTAGACGCGGTCCAGGGTCGGCCCCATGACAAACAGCGTCAGGAACAGCGACAGGCCGATGATCACCTGGTTGGGCGGCGCCGATTGCGTGCCCAGCGCCTGGCGCAGCAGGCTCAGCACGATCACGATGCGGGTGAAGCCCGTCATCATCAGCAGGATGGCCGGCAGGAAGGACAGTGCCGTGAAGAACAGCAGGGTCTGGATCGGCACGGAAAAGCTGTTGCCGCCACTGCCGCTGCCCACCAGGAGGGGCAGGCTGGGGGCTGCTGCGGCCTGCGCCCAGACGGTGGCCGGCATCCAGCAAAAAGCCGCCAAAGCGGCGGCCGAAGCACCCCAGGACGCCCGGGGAACGGGAAAGCTGAATCGCATGCGCTCTCTCATGGTTGCGGGGTTGGCTCGTCTTTGCGCAGTTGGGCCATGGTGACGGCAAAGTCCGGCGGCGCGGCCACCGGCTGGGCACCGGCCGGCTGACCGAGCACGTGCAGGCAATGGATGTTATGGGCCGTCACGCCCAGGACCAGGCAGGTCTTCGTGCTGCCCTGCCCGACTTCCACCGTGACCACCCGCTGGTTGGGGCCCACCGCCACCGAAGCCAGCACCTGCGCGCTGACGCCCGAGGCGGCGTGCCGGCCCTGCTGGCGTTGTTGCCAGCGCTTGAGCAGCCAGGGCAAGGCCGCCAGGGCGCCGATCATCAACAGCAGCGCCAGCAGCGAGGAGGTCAGGCTGGCGTTATCCACGGCTGACGCGGCGCAGACGCTCGGACGGGGTGACCACGTCGGTCAGGCGGATACCGAACTTGTCGTTCACCACCACCACCTCGCCCTGGGCGATCAGGTAGCCGTTGACCAGCACGTCCATGGGTTCGCCTGCCAGTGCGTCCAGTTCCACCACCGAGCCCTGGGCCAGTTGCAGGATGTACTTGATAGGCACCTTGGTGCGGCCCAGCTCCACGGACAGCTGGACGGGGATGTCCAGCACCATGTTGATGTCGTTGACCGGCACTTCCGTGCCCGTGTGCCCGCCGTTGTAGGCCGGCGTGCCCGACAGCGGACCGCCTTGCTCGGCGTCCAGCGCCGCGTGGGCATCGTCGGTCTGCTTTTGCTCTTCCAGGGCCTCGGCCCAATCCGAGAAGGGATCATCCCCCGGGACGCTGCCGTTGTTGTTCTGGTCAGTTGCCATTCTTCTCTCCGGTCCAGTTCGATTCCCCACTGCGCAAACATTGCTCAATGCGGATTGCATATTTGTTGTTGTGCGTCCCGTACTGGCACTCAAAGATCGGCACGCCGCCGATTGAGGCACGGATACGCGGCTGGCGATCCAGCTCGATGAAATCACCCGGCTTCATGGCCAGCAGTTGCTCCACCGTGGCATCGGCCCGGGCCAACTCGGCCACCAGGGTCACGTCCGCCGACTGGATTTCGCGCGTCAGCACCTTGACCCAGCGGCGGTCCACTTCCATGGAGTCGCCCTGGGTGGACGAATACAGGATGTCGCGGATGGGCTCCATGGTTGCATAGGGCATGCAGATATGGATGGAGCCCGAGACGTCGCCGATTTCCAGCTGGAAGGCGGTCGACACCACGATTTCGCTGGGGGTGGCGATGTTGGCAAACTGCGGCTGCATTTCCGAGCGCTGGTAGGCCAGCTCCAGCGGATAGATGCCGTGCCAGGCTTTTTTGTACTCTTCGCTGATCACATCGACCAGGCGGTTGATGACGCGCTGCTCGGTGGCCGAGAAGTCGCGGCCCTCGATGCGGGTCTGCAGGCGCCCCGCCCCACCGTACAGCGTGTCGATGATGCCGAACACCAGCGAAGGCTCGCACACGATCAGGCCGTTGCCGCGCAGCGGCCGGATGGCCACAATGTTGAAATTGGTCGGCACCGCCAGGCGGCGCAGGAAGGCGCTATAGCGCTGCACACTGACCGTACCCACCGAGACTTCGGGGCTGCGGCGGATGAAGTTGAACAGGCCGATGCGGAAATTGCGGGCAAAGCGCTCGTTGACGATTTCCATGGTGGGCATGCGCCCACGCACGATGCGCTCCTGGCTGGAAATGTCGTAGTTGCGGACCGAACCTTCATCCACCTCCTCGGAGTCGGATTTCTGGCGCTCGCCCGTTACCCCCTCCAGCAGGGCATCAACTTCTTCCTGCGAGAGAAAAGAATCACTCATGCCAAACTTCCTTGCGCTTACTGGATGATGAAGCTGGAGAACAGCACACGGCGCACCGGGCTGCTGCGGCGGGCGGCGGGCCGCGCCTCGTCCTCATCGCCCTGGGCCTGTGCGGCTTGGGGACGTGCCGCGTTCATCCCCAGTGGGCGGGTGACCTCGCGCAGAATGTCAGAGGCCAGCTTTTCCTTGCCTTCGCGTTGCAGCAGTTCATCCGCTGTCCGCTGGGACACCAGCATCAGGATGCCATTGCGGATGCTGGGCATGTACTGCTTGACCGTGGTGGCGGTGGCCTCGTCCTGCAGCTCCAGCGTGATGCCGACCTGGGCAAAACGGTCGCCACCGGGGTCGGCCAGGTTCACCACCATGTTCTCCAGGGGCAGAAACGTGGGCACCACGGTCGCGGCGCTCTTGGCGGGCGCCTCTTCACCATAGGGGTCGCTGTGCTGTGAGCGGTTCATGACAAAGAGTGCCACTGCTGCGACGGCCACGACAAGCAAGGCGACGATGGCGCCGATGATGATCAGTTTCTTGCTCTTGGCGGGTGCCGGAGCGGCGGCAGGATTGGTTGCGGCCACGTTGTGGTTCCTTGATGGAGATAGTGAATTCGCTCACCCTTGCCGGGGACAGTCCCCGGGAACGGTGCACGCGCAATCTGCGCGCAACGGGTTAATTATTTCGGAGAAACCGGAAATCATAGCCAGAATAAAAGGCTCAAACAGCCGCCAAACAAATCGGCCACCCGCCGCAGCGGGCGTACGCCGCCCTCAGGCATAGACGTCCAGGCCCTGGCTGCGCGGGCGCTGCGCGCCGCTGACCCCGGCCTCAGGCACTGCCACCTGGGCATGGCGTGCGGCCCCTTGCGGCGCCCACCCATTGCCGCGCTCCTGCACGCCTGCGCCGGCCTGCTGCCCGTCCGAGGTCTGGGCCTGCACGGACACCCCCGCCAGGGCCACACCCTGCTGCTCCAGCATCTCGCGCAACTGCGCCAGGCTGTTGTCCAGCACCGCCCGGGTGTGCTGCTGGTCGGCCTGGAAAGTCACATGGGCTTCGTTGCCGCGCACGGAGACCTGCACCCGCACGTTCTGCCCATCCTGGTCCAGGACCACCTCGGCGCGCTGTTGCTTGCCCTGCAGCCAAAAGCGCATGTCTTCCACCGGCACGTCGGCCTGGGCCTCCCACTGCGCATCCTGGGCCTGCTGGGTCTCGCGCACCGCGTTCTCGGTCAAACGGGTGCCGCTGCCTTGCGCCGCGGACATGCCCGCCACCGCATCCTGCGCCGACTTGCTGCCCTCGGCACGCTCCGTGGCCTTGGGTTGCAGGCCTGCGCCTGCGGCCGCCCACTGCTCCACCTGACCAATGACGCGTTGCAGCGTTGGCGAGGGGATGGCCTGCGGGTCTTCCAGTTTCCAGGCCCCCAGCAGATTGACACGCCCCTCGGAGGCTGGCGTGTCCGGCTGCACCAGATCGGCCACGGCCTGCAATCCATCCTCGACCAGACCGGCGACTTCCGTGGCCACCTTCACCACCGCGGCCGCCGCACCACCTTCCGCCACCCAGGGCAGGGCCGACTGCACGCCGGCCGCGACGGTCGCCACGGCCTGGCCTGCCGCCACATGTGGCTGGGCCCCCCAACCTGCAGGACTGGCACGGCCCGCCGCCTGCTGCGCCAGCACAAAGCTGCCGTTTTGCAGCGCCGCATCGGCACGGTCATCCAGCAGCGCCGTCTGGCCCACCAGGCTGCCCAGGTCCAAGCCGGTGGACAAGCCATCGCGCAGCACGGCGCTGTCGACCTGCACGAGCTCGGTGGCCGGCAACTGCCGTGCCTCCAGCGCATCCTGCGCCGCCGCCCGGGCTTCGAGCGTGGCGGGAGGCTGCAGGCCTTGCAACAGCTGGGCAAACGCGGGCGCCCCTTCGCGCCCGTCTTCCACCTTGCTCTTGTCCTGCTTGTCGCTGGCCGCGGCCTTCGCCTTGGTCGGCGTGTTCGCTGCTTGAATATCCATGCTCAGACCTCTTGAAACTGCAAGCCGAACGTGCGGCCGATGAACTGCAGAGCCGCACGCTCATCGGTCTGCTTTTGCTCGCGGCGCATCTGCGCCAGCGCGATATCGCGGCGGCGGGTTTCCACCACCTTGTTCAGGCTGCTCAGGCGCAGCTCCGTCGCCATCAAGGCCTTCTGCGCCGCTTCCAGGCGGATCGCCTGGTCTGCCATCACCTTGGTTTGCAGGTTGATGGCATGCTGCAGCCGGTCCATGAACTGGCCGTGGTGGAACATCACCTCGGGCTTCATGGCCGCCCCTTCGCTGGCCCCCCAGCGCTGCTGCATTTCCCGGGCGTAGTTGTCCAGCTGCTCCATCTGGGACCTGGCGGCATCGTGGGCATGCTGACGCTCGCGCAAGGCCTGGCGCGCCTCGTCGCGTTTGCGCGTGGCCATTTCGATCGCGATCATCAGTGCATTGAGTGACGACATTCCCAGCATCCTCTAGTTGTCTCAAGCCGGCTGTTGCAGGACATCAGCCATTTGCGCCAGGCTCTCGTCCATGGAAGCAGACTCGAACATGGTCTGCTGCAGGAACGTGGCCATCGCCGGTTGCAGGCGGATGGCCTCGTCGACCTGGGGATCGGAGCCGTTGACATAAGCTCCTACTTGTATCAAATCCTTGCTTTTTTGATAGCGCGAATAGACGGCCCTAAACCGTCTAGCTAACTCAAAATGCTCCCGGCTGACGACGTTGTGCATCACCCGCGAGGCCGACTGCTCAATATCGATGGCCGGGTAATGCCCCTGTTCCGCCAGGGCCCGCGACAGCACGTAGTGGCCATCCAGGATGGCGCGCGAAGCGTCCGCAATCGGGTCCTGCTGGTCGTCCCCTTCAGACAGCACGGTGTAGAAGGCCGTGATCGACCCCACGCCATTCAAGCCGTTGCCACTGCGCTCGACCAGGGCCGGCAGCTTGGCAAAGCAGGACGGCGGATAGCCCTTGGTGGCGGGTGGCTCGCCAATCGCCAGCGCAATCTCCCGCTGGGCCTGGGCATACCGGGTCAGCGAATCCATGAGCAGCAGCACATGCTTGCCCTTGTCGCGGAAATGTTCGGCAATCGCCGTGGCGTAGGTGGCCCCCTGCATGCGCAGCAGCGGCGGGGCATCGGCCGGCGCCGCCACCACCACCGCGCGGCTGCGGTCCTGGGCGCCCAGGATGTCCTCGACGAATTCCTTGACCTCGCGGCCGCGCTCACCGATCAGGCCCACGACGATCACGTCGGCCTGGGTGAAGCGCGCCATCATGCCCAGCAGCACCGATTTACCGACGCCCGAACCCGCAAACAGGCCCAGACGCTGGCCACGCCCCACGGTCAGCAGGCTGTTGATGGCCCGCACGCCCGTATCCAGGCTTTCGCGCACCGGGGCGCGCTCCATGGCATTGATGGGCTCGCGGTCCAACGGCTCGGACACGACGTTCACCAGCGCGCCGCCGTGGTCCAGCGCCACACCCTGCGAGTCGACCACGCGTCCCAGCAAGCCATCGCCCATGGGCAGGCGCAGCACGCCCGTGGCCAGGGACGGCGCCTCGGTATCCCCCAGGCGCAGCGGCGGCACAAACGGCTCGGCAGGCGTGACGGTCGCCCCGCACGACAAACCCTGGATGTCGCCGGCCGGCATCAGGAACGCCCGATCGCCGGCAAAACCCACAACCTCGGCCAGCACCGGCTCCTGGCCGGGCATCTGCAGATGGCATTGCGAGCCCACGGGCACGCGCAGGCCACTGGCCTCGAGCACCAGGCCGGTCAGCCGCGTCAAGGTGCCGTGGCTGTGCAAGGGCAGCGGCTGGTTCACGCGCTCGCGCCCCACCCGCAGCATGTCCTGCAACTGCACCACTGCGGCGCCGATGGGCGAATGGTCAGTTGCCATGGCCGGCTCCACCGTCGTACCAGGTCGACACCAGGCCCAGCGCCGCCACGGCACGCTGCCAGCGGCGCTCCAGGCTGCCATCGATCTGCGCGCCCTGGCTTTCCACCAGGCAGCCGCCCTTGGCCACGGTAGGGTCGGACAGCCATTCCAACTTGGGATTGGGCAAGGCGGCGCGCAGGTGGGCCTGCAGCTGCTGGAAATCCTCGGGATTCAGGCGCACCACGGCCGGTTTGGTGTCGGCCCCCAGCATGTCCAGGGCCTCGGCCACCACGGGTTGCAGGGCCTGGGGGTTGCAGCGCAGTTCCTGGCGCACCACCTGGCGCGCGATGTCCACGGCCAGCTGTAGCAAGTCGGGTGCCATCTGCTGCTGCAGACCCTGCACCCCGGTCTGTGCCGCATGCAGCACCTCGTTCAGGCGCTGTGCCGTTTCACGGCCCAGGTTGTTCTGGTAGTCGGCCATGCGGGCCTGCCATTCCTGGGCCGCCTGCTGCTGGCCTTGCTCCAGGCCCTGGGCATAGGCCTCCTGGCGGGCCTGTTCCAGTTGCTGCTGCAGCTCTTCCTCGGAAATCCCAGGCACCGGCAGGGGCACATCATCGAGCTCCAGCTCGGGCACGGGCGCGGCCTCCAGCTCCTCGGGCTGCGGCTCCGCCACGGACTCTTCGGCCAAGGGCAGCAAGGCGGGGTCCGAGGTCATCTCGGGCATGGCCGCAAAGCCTTTGTTGAAGGTGCCATTGCGGACACCACCAAAGTGCCAGTGCCGCACCTGCTGCTCGTCAATCTCTTCGCTGGGAATAAAGCGTGTCATGTCAACCTACTGGAACTGCGAAGGACTGGCCTTAGACAAAGCTGTCTTCTGGGCCACCGCCCAGCGTGATCTGGTTTTCGTCCGCCAAGCGACGCACCACCTTGAGGATTTCCTTTTGCTGCGCCTCCACCTCGGACAGGCGCATGGGGCCGCGCGCTTCCAGGTCTTCGCGCAGGGCCGCGGCCGCACGCATGGACATGTTGGCCAGGATCTTGTCGCGCACTTCCATGGAGCCGCCCTTGAGCGAGATGATCAGCGTCTCGGACGCCACCTCGCGCAGCACCAGCTGCAGCGAGCGGTCGTCCAGCTTGACCAGGTCGTCGAACACGAACATCTTGTCCATGATCTTCTGCGCCAGGTCTGCGTCGTAGTTGCGGATGGTGTCCAGCACCGCCACGTCGGCATTGCCGCCCAGCAGGTTGATCATCTCGGCCGCAGCCTTGACACCGCCCAGCGAGGTCTTGCGGATCTTGTCGCCACCGGCCAGCACCTTGTAGAGCACCTCGTTCAGGTCCTTCAGCGCCGAAGGCTGGATACCTTCCAGCGTGGCCACGCGCAACATCACTTCGCTGCGCATGCGCTCGGGCAGCTGCATCAGCACCGCCGCGGCCTGGTCGAACTCCAGGTGCACCAGGATGGCCGCCACGATCTGCGGGTGTTCGTTGCGCAGCAGTTCCGCCACCGAGATCGGGTCCATCCACTTCAGGCTTTCAATGCCCGAGACGTCCCCGCCCTGCAAGATGCGGTCCAGCAGCAGCGCAGCCTTGTCATCTCCCAGCGCACGGCGCAGCACCGACTTGACGTAGTCGCTGGCGTCCTCGACCAGCAGGCTCTGGGCGGCGCAGTCGTCGGTGAAGCGCGCGATCACGAAATCCACTTTTTCCTTGGACACCCCGCGCATGCGGGCAATCGTCTCACCCAGCTTCTGCACTTCCTTGGGCGACAGGTGCTTGAAAACCTCGGCCGCCTCTTCCTCGCCCAGGGACATCAGCAAAATGGCGGCGTCGTTCAGACCTCGATCATCCATAGCAAACTCTTTGTGTTCTGTAGATAGTTAGGTGCCAGCGGTCAGGATCAGTGGCTGCCATCGCTGCCATTGACCCAGGTCTTGACGATGTTGGCCACGGCAATCGGGTTCTGCTTGGCCAGGGCACGCGCCTGCTCCAGGCGCAGCTCCTCGGGGGTGGGCTCGCCCGGCTTGGGCGGCGCGGCCAGTGCTGGGCGCTCCAGCTCTTCGGCCTCCAGCAGATCCAGCTGCTGGGCCAGCTCCTTCTTCTTGCGGGCCTTGAGGATCGGACGCACCACGCCGAACATCAGGATCAGGGCCGCCAGCACCAGGCCCACCGGCCAGGCGATGGAGCGCACCAGATCGATCGTTTCGGGCTGCTGCCAGATCGGCAGGTCCGAAGCCAGGCGCAGCTCCTGCTGGAAGGGCGTGTTCATCAGATTGACCGAATCCCCGCGCTCCGCGTTGAAACCGATGGTCTCGCGCACCAGGGCCAGCATCTGTGCCTGCTGCGCCTCGGTCATGGCCTGGGGCGTCACGGCCGCGCCGGCCTCGGTCGCTGTGCCGGGCAGGTAGTTCACCACCACCGCAGCCGTCATGCGCTTGATGGAGCCCGTGCTGTTGCGGGTCACGCGCACGGTCTTGTCCACTTCATAGTTGGTGACCGATTCGCGCTTGCTGCCGGGAATGGCCATGATGTTGGTCTGCTGGCCATTGGCCGCCTGCAGCGTGGGGGCCGCGCCGTTGATGGGCGCAGCCGCGTTCTGCGGGGGCTGGTTGCTGACGGCACCGGGCACGCCGGTCGGGGGCACGGGCTCTTTCTCGCCGGTGCTTTCCAGCACCTGCTGGCTGCGCACCGCGCTCGCGGCCTGGCCTTGGTTGGGGGCATGCAGCTCCGAGGTCGATTCGGTGCGCGAAAAGTCCAGCTCGGCCGTCACCTGCGCCTTCACATTACCCTTGCCGACCACCGGCTCCAGGATGTCCAGGATGCGCTGGGTGTACTGCTTTTCCAGCTGTTGCTGGTACATCAGCTGCTGGACGTTGACGGGGCTGTCTTCAGGGTTGCCCGTCTGCGACAGCAGCTTGCCCGAGTCGTCCAGCACGCTGACCGCGCTGGGCAGCATTTCCGGCACGCTGGAAGAAATCAGGTGCACGATGCCCGCGATCTGCGTGCGGTCCAGCATGCGACCGGGGTACAGGGTCAGCAGCACGGAGGCCGAAGGCTTTTGCTGCTCACGGAAAAAACCATTCTGGTTGGGCAGGGCCAGGTGCACGCGGGCGTTCTGCACGGCCGACAGGCCCATGATGGAGCGGGTCAGCTCACCCTCCAGGCCGCGCTGGTAGTTCACGCGCTCCTGGAACTGGGTGATGCCGAACTTGCTGTTCTCCATGATCTCGAAGCCGGAGACTGCGCCCTTGGGCAGCCCCTGGGTCGCCAGCTTCAGGCGCACATCGTGCACCCGGTCCGCGGGGATCATGATCGAACCACCACCTTCGGTGTACTTGTAGGGCACGTTCATGGCCGCCAGCTGCGTGACGATGGCGCCACCGTCCTTGTCGCTCAGATTGGAGAACAGCACGCGGTAATCGGGCTGTCGGCTGAACATCAAGGCCGCCACCAGACCGGCGACCACCAGCGCGCCCACAGCGCCGATCAGGATGCGCTGATTGCGATCAAGGCTTGCCACCCGCTGCTGCCAGTTCATCGGGCTTGCGGCAGGGGGGTTCTCAGCAACAGGAATTTCAGCAACTGCAGACATGTTCTTTTCCAAATGGGAGCTCAGGCCCGACACGGAGCCCAACGTGCTGCCGATTATTCGGACTTCCCTTGCCAGCGTTCCCCCGATAAGGCGGCCGTTTCCCCATTTATTCGCACAGATGCCAGGTTTGCATTTGCCTACGATTGCGCCATCAATCAAGAACAACCTAGGGATGAACACCATGGACCTGCGCCTGCAAAGCACCAACTCTGCGCTGACACCCATTTCCAGCGATATGGCCCAACGCCTGACCAAGCCTGTGCAGCAGGCCGAAGCAGACGGCCATGGTTTCAGCCACGCCCTGGAAAACGCGCTGCGCTCCGTCAGCGCCGCCCAGAACCACTCCAGCCACCTGCAGCAAGAAGTGCAGATGGAAAATCCCTCGGTCAGCCTGGAAGAAACCATGGTGGCCATGCAGAAGGCGCAAATCGGCTTCCAAGCCACCCTGCATGTGCGCAACCGCCTGGTGCAGGCCTATACCGATGTCATGAACATGCAAGTCTGAGCACCTGCCTGTGCAGGACGAGTGGCCACCCCGGCCTGCGCCCTGCCCTAACGCTCGCCCCTTCAAAAAATCTTGATGACCGCACCCCTCGGGTTGCGGTCTTTTTTGCGCGCGAACCTGGCCACTGCCCATCGCCACGCAAGCAGGTCCACAGGCCTTTCAGCTCAGAAAAAATGAGCGAACCGCGCACATCCATCGGTCCCTTCAGGTCATTAATACCTTGAAGTTCTTCATAGACCAGCGCTAGCAGCTATCAAAAACATTGGGACTCAGCTCCTGGCGGTTTCAACGGCACCAACCACACCAACACCCAGATCTGACTGCCCCGGACGAGGCATGAAAAAAGCCGCATGCCTTACAGCATGCGGCTTGTGTCCCCACCAAGGACCTAACCACCTAGCAGGACGCAGCGCCCACCTCAGTGCAACACCGAGCTGGCCGGCACCTTGCCCAGGTGCTCCAGCGTCGCCAGCCACGGCTCGGCCAGCACCCGAATCTGCGCGTCATTGCGCAAGATGCTCTGCATGATGCGCGTCTTTTCCTTGCGCTGCGCCGGCGTCAGCACCAGCTCCTGCGACTGCACGCGCAGCTCGCCAATCAGCACGGCGCACGATTTCTCACACTCCACCACGCAGCCCCAGTTTTGCTGCATCGCTGCTGCCAGCATTTCGGCACTCTTGGCCTCAATGGCCTTGTAGTAATCGAGCAATCTGTTCTCCTGCACAGCACCCCCTCACATCACAGGGTTGGCTGCGGTTCCAATCTCTTTCCAGCCTTGCGCCACGGGCTGCAAAACCTTGATGACGTCTTCCACCAATGCCACATCATTGTGGATGTTTGCCTTGGTCAATTGGGCCACAGAATAGTCATACAGCAGCTTCAAATTAGCCGCCAATTCACCACCTTTTTCAAGGTCCAGACCCATGACCAAACCCTCTTGCAAAATGCGTACGGATTTGGAAATGTGGCGACCTTTTTCCTCCACTTCGCCACGCTCGATGGCACCACGCGCTGCGTTCAGCGACTGGAACAAGCCATCAAACAGCATCTGGATCAGTTGGTGCGGGGAAGCGTTCTCGACACCCGAGTGGGCACCCACCTGACGATAGGCATTGGCTGCCCCGTAGCCTGTAGAAGAAAACATGTGTTGTTCCTTACTCTAATTCGGACGCGTTCTGCTTGGATTGCACAGCCACACGCACGAACTCAAAAAATCCGAAAAATAACCTGGTACCCGAATCAGCTCGAGGACTTGTTCCACGTCGTCACCATCTGCGAGACGTAGGAGTTCAGGGCATTCAGCGAGGACATTTTTACGTCCAGCGCCGAATACTGTTTGTACAGCCGCTCCTCCAAGGCCGTGGCGCGCTCGTTGACCTTGGTCTGCTCTGCCGCATTGCTCTTGAGTTTCTTCTCCAGCGCATCCGACGTGTTATTCAGCGTGCCTTCGTAGGCCAGCAGCTTGTCCGTAAAACCCTTGAAGTTCACGGCAATACCACCGTTCTGGCCCAAGCTGTCCGCCTTGTGCGCAAACAATCCCTTCAGATCGTCCACCGAGGTCAGCGCCTTGTCCAGCTTGGTCGCATCCACCGACAATTTACCGCCTTCCAGCATCTGAATACCGATCTCCGACAAGCGCTTGAATGCGCCATCGGAACCCGAGATCCCCATGGTCAACATACGCAAGGAATTTTGCAAGCTCACTGTCGCGCTGTCCCCTTGTAGCACCCCAGCACCACTGCTTTGCGCGGACTCGTCAACCTTGCCATCCGCCGTGCGCACCGCCTTGGTCGATTTGGCCAGCAGATCGTTCAAGGCGTTGTAAGCATCCACAAATTCCTGGATGTTCTTTTTCATGGACTCGGTGTCTTGCTTGACCGTCAAAGTCGCAGGATTCGTAGTCACCTCCGACACCGTGAACGACAGACCTGGCAAGGTGTTCGCGAACGTATTGCTGGCTGACTCCACAGTCACTCCGTTCAGCTTAATGACAGCGTTTTGAGCAGGTTGCGCCTCCACTTGCCCCAGTTTTGCCAAAGCAGGGGCAATGTCCACGCTAAAGCTGTTGCTGGTCCCACTGTCTTTGGAGCGCAGCATAAGGCGCTCCTTGCCATTCACATCAGTCACCACAGAGGCCTGAACTCCCATGCCTGCATCGTTGATCTTGACAGCAATTTTGGTCAACGTGTCAGCACTGGAAATATCCAGCTCTTTGACCACCTGACTCGCACCCGCACCCATTTTGAGGGTGATTTTTCCGGATGCGCCCATTGTTTCATCTTTGGCCAAAGCCGCAGCCGCAGCCCCCCCCCACGATCGTGGTCTGCGCCTGGGCCAAGTGCGTGACACTGATGTTGTAGGCCCCCGGTGTAGCAATCCCCGTCATGCTTCCAGAAATTGTGGAATTGCTGGTGGAAATATTCACCCCATTCCAGGCACTGTCCCGAGACAGTTTGGAAACAATGTCACCCAAAGTCGATGTCAGCGACTTGATTTCACCATACGCCGAAATCTGGGTCTGAATGCCTTCCGCACGCGCTTCCAGCTTCTTGAGCGGCGTTTTTTCAGCAGTCACCATCTGTTCGACGATCTTGGCAACATCCAACCCGCTACCGATACCAGCCGATGAAATTGCCATGGTGAAACCTCCTGAATAACGTGCTGCGCATTGTTTGATGGTTGCCCCCTGCAAATACAGGCAAGACACACCACAGCAGATTGTGACGCTGACTACACCAATGCAAAAGCTTGAAAAAAACCTGTAGTACCCGTCAATCCAGTTGACCCGAGTACAACAACGCAGCTCTTACATGCTCCATCGGCAGTCGAAGACAAAACTTTAGAACTTTGAACCTCAACCTGCTTGTCATACCCACGTGGATGCACAAGCTTCTGCAGACAAAAATACCCCAAACGCGCTGCGTATATAAAAAAGACAGCCCTGCTTGCACAAGGCTGTCATCAAAAGCAAAACGTTCATCCGATCGTCCCGACCACCAGCAAGGGCAGGCCAGGACGCAGCCGTCTTAACGCAACAGGCTCAGCACCTGTTGGGGCAGCTGGTTGGCCTGGGCCACCATGGCTGTGCCAGCTTGCTGCAGGATCTGCGTGCGGCTCAGGTTCGCAGTCTCCTTGGCAAAGTCAGCATCGGTGATGCGGCCGCGGGCTGTCGTGATGTTCTCGCTCTGGATGTCGATGTTCTCCACAGCTTTTTCGAAGCGCGTCTGAATCGCACCCAGTTCGCCACGGGCCGTGTTCACCTTGTCAATCGCCTGGTCAATGCGCTGCAGCGCTTCCCAGGCACCGGCCTGGGTATCGATCTTGATCGCGTCGATGCCTTTACCGCCAGCAGCGGTGAAACCAGCCGTCACATCGACCGCAGCGATGCTGCTGCTGGTGTCGATCCGGATGTCAGCAATATCTTCACCGTCGCCCTGGTTCTCGGTCGCACGCAGCTCAATCTTGGTCTTGTCTTCGCTCAGGAAGGCCGTCACACCGGTATCAGCGGTCTTGGAGTTGATCGCAGCAATCACCTTGCCCAGTGCTTCGTCTTCTGTAACGTTGACATCTTTTTCGATCTTGGCGTCGACAGATTTGCCATTTGCACCGGTGATCGAGATGGTCACAGACCCTTGAGAGATCGAAGCCTGCGCTTGGGTCTTGACCGTTGCAGCAGTGATATCCGCACCCTTGCCATACGTGGAGTTGCCCAGCTCAGCCACCTTGGTGTTGGCCAGCGCACCCACGGTGATGTTGTCGCCGGAGTTGGCACCCACCTGGAACATCGCACCGGTGAATTGGCCGTCCAGCAGTTTCTGGCCGTTGAAGCTGGTGGTCTTGGCCACACGGTCCACTTCATCGCGCAATTGCGACAGCTCGGCTTGCAGGGCTTCGCGGTCAGACTTGCTGTTGGTGGCGTTGCTGGACTGCACGGCCAGCTCACGCATGCGTTGCAGCATGTCGCCCACCTTGCCCAGCGCCCCTTCGGCGGTTTGCGCCAGCGAAATGCCATCGTTCGCATTGCGCGAGGCCACGGCCAAACCACGCACCTGGGTGCTCATGCGCTCGGCAATCGCCAAGCCCGCAGCGTCGTCCTTGGCGCTGTTGACGCGCAGACCGGAAGACAGGCGCTGCATCGAAGTTGCCAGCGAACTGCCTGACAACCCCAGATTGCGCTGGGCATTGATGGACACAACGTTGGTGTTAATTGACATACCCATTTTGATTCCCCTTCGTGATGGATCGATCTTCAGTGATACGCCTTTGCCCAAGCTCTGAAATATGACTCTTCAAATGCATGGGTTTGGGCTTTTGGTGCGGAGGTTTAGGCGCCCCCGTTTCTTGCTGCATCGGCGGGTTGCTGTTTGAAGAGGTAAACAACCCGACGCTGCATAACTTTTACGACCTGGCTTATTTCAGCAGGCTCAGCACTTGCTGAGGCAGTTGGTTGGCCTGTGCCACCATGGCTGTACCCGCTTGCTGCAGGATCTGCGTGCGGCTCAGGTTCGCAGTCTCCTTGGCAAAGTCAGCATCGGTGATGCGGCCGCGGGCTGTCGTGATGTTCTCGGCCATGATGTCGATGTTCTCGATCGACTTCTCAAAGCGCGTCTGAATGGCGCCCAGCTCGGCACGGGCGGAGCTGACCTTGTCCAAAGCACTGTCAATGCGTTGCAACGCTTCCCAGGCACCGGCCTGGGTATCGATCTTGATCGCGTCGATGCCTTTACCGCCAGCAGCGGTGAAACCAGCCGTCACATCGACCGCAGCGATGCTGCTGCTGGTGTCGATCCGGATGTCAGCAATATCTTCACCGTCGCCCTGGTTCTCGGTCGCACGCAGCTCAATCTTGGTCTTGTCTTCGCTCAGGAAGGCCGTCACACCGGTATCAGCGGTCTTGGAGTTGATCGCAGCAATCACCTTGCCCAGTGCTTCGTCTTCTGTAACGTTGACATCTTTTTCGATCTTGGCGTCGACAGATTTGCCATTTGCACCGGTGATCGAGATGGTCACAGACCCTTGAGAGATCGAAGCCTGCGCTTGGGTCTTGACCGTTGCAGCAGTGATATCCGCACCCTTGCCATACGTGGACTGACCCAACTGATCCACCTTGGTGTTGGCCAGCGCGCCCACGGTGATGTTGTCGCCCGCGTTGGCGCCCACCTGAAACACCCCGCCAGAGAATTGGCCGTCCAGCAACTTCTGGCCGTTGAAGGTAGTGGTCTTGGCGACGCGGTCCACTTCATCGCGCAGTTGCGACAACTCGGCCTGCAGAGCTTCGCGGTCAGACTTGCTGTTGGTGGCGTTGCTGGACTGCACGGCCAGCTCACGCATGCGCTGCAGCATGTCGCCCACCTTGCCCAGTGCACCTTCAGCAGTCTGCGCCAGCGAGATACCGTCGTTCGCATTGCGCGAGGCCACGGCCAAACCACGCACCTGGGTGCTCATTCGCTCGGCAATCGCCAAGCCCGCAGCGTCGTCCTTGGCGCTGTTGACGCGCAGGCCGGAAGACAGGCGCTGCATGGAGACACCCAAAGAACCACCTGACAAGCTCAGATTGCGCTGCGCGTTGATGGAGACGACGTTGGTGTTGATGGTCATGGCCATGGTGCGATTCCTTTACGTTTGCGTATCGACGGTTGAATGTTTGCTTTGTCGAAACAAGCTAGAGGCCTCTTTGTGCCTTGGTATGCAGCTCTTTGTTTAGAACCGCACGCCTGCTCCGTACAAAACTGTTATCGGAGTACTTTTTTTTTTCTTTAGACTTTTTTTGGCAACACCACACACCCATGCTCTAAATCACCACGCACCACACCTCATCCGAAACCCAAAGAAGCTGGGAAAAGCACGTGCTTATTCAAGGTATGCACACCCCAGAGCCAAGGAAGAATCCTTCCTATCGCTAGCGTTGCCTGCTGCTCATTCGTGCCCATGGTGCCTGCAGCGATGCACAGCAACCCGCTTTTCCAAAGGAAACACAGCAATGGCCGCAACTATCAACACGAACCTTGCCTCGATCAACGCGCAGCGGAACCTGACGCTGTCGGGGCAGTCTCTGAACACCACCATGCAGCGTTTGTCGTCGGGCCTGCGTGTCAATAGCGCCAAGGACGACGCTGCAGGCTTGGCCATTTCCGAGCGCATGAATACCCAGATCAAGGGTTTGACCGTGGCCTCGCGCAATGCCAACGACGGAGTCTCGCTGGCGCAAACCGCCGAAGGCGCGCTGGGCAAGGTGGGAGACATGCTGCAACGCATGCGTGAGCTGGCCGTGCAAGCCGGCAACGCCACCAACAGCAAAAGCGACCGCGAGGCCCTACAGGCCGAAGTGGGGCAGTTGGCGGCAGAAATTGATCGCGTAGCCAAGCAAACCAATTTCAACGGCACCAAAATTTTGGACGGCAGCTTTGCCGGTGCCGTGTTCCAGGTGGGCGCCAACTCCGGCGACAACATCACCTTGGGCGCCCTGGTGGATACGCGCTCGTCGCAGCTGTCGTCGGTGTCGTACGCCACCTCTGGCGAAACTGCCGTTGAAACAGCCCAGCCCCTGGCTGTAACTGACCCTCTAGGCACATTCAGCGTTGCATCTGCCTCTGTGAGCATCACCGTGAATGGCGGCACACCGGTTTCCCTGGGCACGCTGCCCAAAGCCGACAGCCCTCAGCAACGCCTGGGCCAAGTGGTGGAAGCCATCAACCAAAAAAGCGCTGACACTGGCGTGACCGCCTATCTGACCAAGATCGAAGGCACGGAACAATACAAGGTAGAAGTTCTGTCTGAAAAGCTGGATGCGAATGGTGAGCCAGTCTCTGTGGCATTCACAGGCTTCACACCAGAAGAGACCGGACTAGACCCGGCAAATGTTGATATTACCGGCGGCGCTGGGAGCACCGGCTCTGTGGACAATGCACGCGGCATTGAAGATATTGATGTCAGCACACAAGCCGGCGCATGGATTGCACTGAAAAAGATTGACAGCGCCGTAGACCAGGTCAACAGCGCTCGCGCCACCTTGGGTGCCGTGCAGGCACGTTTTGAGAACACGGTCAACAACATCGACATCCAGGTGGAAAACCTGTCTGCCGCTCGCGGGCGCATTGTAGATGCCGATTTTGCGATGGAAACCGCCAACCTCAGCCGCACCCAGATCCTGCAGCAAGCAGGCACGGCGATGGTGGCGCAAGCCAACCAGATTCCACAAAACGTGCTGAAACTGCTGCAAGGCTAAGCAAGGGCAGCAGCAATGCCGCACTCACCGAAGCTATAAAAATACTAGCTGTTAGCGCTTGTTATTATTGAATTTCAGCTATTTTTTTAGCTGAAATCAATATGCAACAAGCGGTAGCAGCTATTTTTTTATGGAAACGCCGTGATCTGAACACACTGCGCTACCGCCGGCACGTGTTGCCCAGCATCTATGATGACTGACAGTTTTCTTCACATCTTGCAATAACGACACACCATGACGATTTCCATCGACCAATTTATCGAAAGCTTTTTGACTGCCGTAGACTTCCAGGAGGCCGTGGAAGTCACGCCAGACACCGTGCTCAAAGACCTGCCAGAGTGGGACTCACTGGCCGCGCTGGGCGTGATCGTGATGTTCGACGTGGACTTTGGTAAAACCATCACTGGTGATGATCTGAAGCACTGCACCACATTGACCGATCTGTACAAATTGCTCGGCTAAACCCGGACAGGAAAGGCATCACCATGGCGCTGTCCACACTGCATAACGTCCGCTTTGCGGGTATGGCAAGTTGCGTGCCCCGGCGGATTCTCGACAACCTGCTGGATTGCCCACCGCAACTGAAATCAGAGCGTGAACGGCTGGTGCGCAATATCGGCATCCAGAACCGCCGCATTTGTCATGAGTGGCAGTGTTTTTCCGATTTAGCTTTCAATGCCACGCAAAAGCTGCTCGACAGCTTGCAATGGCAGCGCGAAGAGATTGATGCCCTGATCGTCATTACCCAATCCCCGGACTACTTATCCCCCTCCACAGCCATCATCCTGCAGGATCGGCTGGGCCTACCCCAGACCGCCGTTGCCTTCGACGTAAACCTGGGTTGCTCCGGCTACCCATTTGGCCTGCACCTGCTGGGCAGCATGATTGCTGCCGGTGGCATCAAGAAGGGGTTGATTCTTGTTGGGGACAAGTGCGCATCCGTGCAAGATCCTCTCTTTTCCGACGCAGGCACAGCGACAGCTCTGGAGTTCGATGCCAGCGCCCCTCCCATGTACTTCGACCTGAACAGCGACGGCAGCGGCTACAAAGCCATCATGATGCCCGCAGGCGGGCACCGCGAGCCGTTCGGCCCCGAACACCTGATTCCCACACGTGATGAAAATGGCCTGAAGCAATGGCCAGGGGCGTTTCAACTGGACGGCCCCGCCGTGCTGAGCTTTTCGACACAGCGCGTTCCGCCAGCAGTCAACCGGCTGCTGGAATATGCGAACACGCCCAAGGATGCTGTGGATTACTTCGTTTTCCACCAGGCCAACCGCATGATCAACGACACCATCCGCAAGAAGCTGGGACTGACAGTAGAAAAAGTGCCGTCCACCCTGCATGACTTTGGCAATACCAGCGGCGCCTCTTTGCCCATCACCATCACGGCGCGGCTGCGCGAGGCATTGCGCAGCCAATCCAAGCACTTGTTGCTCAGCGGCTTTGGTATTGGTCTGTCATGGGGCTCGTGCCTGCTGGAAGTTGACGAGCACGTGCGATTTCCCGAACTGGTGGTGTCATGACATCCGCATTCAGCCTCAACGACAAAACCATTCTGGTCACCGGTGCAAGCTCGGGCATTGGCCGGCAAATTGCATTGAGCTGCGCCCAGGCCGGCGCCCATGTCATCGCCTCAGGGCGCGATGCCCAAAGACTGGATGACACGCTGCAAGCCATGTCCGGCACCGGGCATCGGGCTCTACCACTGGATCTGTGCGATGACGCCGCTGTCAAATCTGCGGTGACTGCACTCGGCAAGATCGATGGCGTGGTACATGGTGCCGGCATCTCATTGCTAGCGCCGCTGCGACTGGCCACACGCCCGCATATCGAAAGCCAACTCGCTGCTAATCTGGTCGGCCCTATGCTGCTGACACAGCAATTGCTGCTCAGAAATGCCATTCCGCAAGGCGGTGCCGTTGTTTTCATCTCGTCCATTTCTGCCCATATCGGCGTGCACGGTGTCTCGTCCTATTCCGCCAGCAAAGGAGCAGTGGAAGCCATGGCACGCAGCCTGTCCATGGAAGTCGCGAAAAAAGGCATCCGCGTCAACTGCCTGGCACCAGGTCTTGTGCAAACGCCCATGTTCGAAGCAGCACTCAGCACCACGGGTGGCCTTGATGAAACCATCAAAAATTACCCACTGGGGCTGGGACTGCCCGAAGACGTCGCCAATGCGGCTATCTTTTTTCTCTCGCCAGCAAGCCGCTGGATCACAGGCACAACGCTGATTCTCGACGGCGGCCATACCGTAGGCTGATATGTCCCATGCAACCACGCAAGAAACTGATCATCGTCGGAGCCGGCGGCCTGGGCCGCATCGTCCATGATGTGCTGAGCCAAGACGAAGAAGTTGCCCGCGAATACACACTGGCGGGTTTTCTCGACACCCGCACCAACTTGGAACTGCCCGCTGACCTGCAAAACAGCGTACTTGGCTCTCCTCTGACCTACCAGCCACAGGACGATGAAATTTTTATCCCTGCGATAGGAGACCCACGGTGGCGCAAAAATCTGCTGGAGCCATTGATCCAGCAAGGCGCCAGCTTTTATAGCTATACACGTCAAGCCTCGATCGCAGCCCGGGCCCGCATAGGTCAAGGCGTTTTCCTGACACCTGGCGCGGTCATCTCCACCGATTGCGAAATTGGCGACTACAGCTATATCGACACCTACGTCGTCGTCGGCCATGACGTAAAAATCGGAACCCATTGCATGCTTGGCGCCATGAGTTTTCTTTCGGGCAGCGTACGCGTGCAAGATGGTGTAGCGATTCATCCGCGTGCAACCATCGCCAAGGGTGTCACTTTGGGCGAGGAAAGCACCATAGGCATTGGAACAGTCGTGCTTAAAAACGTGCCGCCTCGGGTCACGGTATTCGGCAATCCAGCCAGAGTTATCTCCACTTAATCTCGCTGGCAGATCAGCCATCTCGAATGCATTTCATATGCATGCATTAAGTTAAGCATGAAAAAACATTCCATCGCCTTTTTCTTTGATTTTTTGAATCCACAGGACCATATATCAGAAGGCTTGCTGGATATCATCTATGCTCCTTTGCACATCGGCTTAGGTCTGAAGAGTCCAATATTCAACCCCAAAAACTTGCTGATTAACCTAGATGGGTTCAATCCGACCGAATTCAAGAATCTCATAAAAAATGAGACTTCTCTCCAGGAGGATGCTGATATATGGAGAATGACTTACCATGAGATGCCGCTTCAGGCATCCGAATATTTTTTTAGCTTTCTTCATAATAAATTCCTTATTTCCGCAGGCACTCCACCATGGCTTTCAAAAGGACTGAAAGCCCACGACATCAGCTTCATGGACATCAGCCTTTCTCCCATAGAATTTCCGAGAGACCGTCTTATAGCAATTTATACGAATCATGAGAAAATAAAACAAAACATAATCAAACGTTCAGTATCCGACGAAGAAATCCGCCTGGAGGCCAGCTTGCTTGGGGCGAATTTAAGAATGCACCGAAAAAGATTCGAAACTGAATTACGATTAAAATTTGACGTTACTGATTCACTTATTATTGACTATCAATACCCCGGATCCAAAGAACTTACTTTACCCACGGGAGAAACGGCCTGCCTTGCTGATTTCTCCAAAGATATTCTTAAAATTGCAGCCGAAAGAAAAATACTTTTACTCAGAGACACCTCCAGAGAGTACGAAAATAATTTCTTCGCAAAAGAACGCAAAAAACTAGAGACCTCTCTCAGCCGATCAATTCAATATTGCCCGCAGAACAAATATCAGCTACTGGCATCCCATGATCGTTTTGAGTTTCTTAGCATCAACGCTGCATCTCATCAAGAAGCCTTTTATTTTAACAAGAAATCTCGCTCTTTGAGAGAGCGCTCAGTAGATGTTATCGGCATAACAAGCAGCGATCACCACCATCAATTTTATCTAGAAGACCTCATTTCCCCATCATTCTGGAACGAAATTTTTGAGATCAAAGATGAACCCAAAATTCACCACATCAGAAACATATCCAGAAATTATGCTCGAGATATGATGAACCAGTGGGGAGATTTTGAAAGGGTCGTCAATTGGGAGCGTGCGCAGCCGGCAATGGCATACCTCAGGTCAGGAGGAATTGTTGTCAATCATCGACTGAGTGCCTTAAACGAAAGAATTGGAAAATTAGAAAACGCATTGCAAAATAGCACACCACTCAATTCTTCAGAGAGCTCCCCAATAGAAAAAATAAAGAATACCAAGCTAGGCCAAAAGGCATTTATATTCGGAAATTCAGCTTCCATTTTGGATCTTGAGTTGAATACTCTGATGAAGATGGATACGTTCTGGTGTAACAACGCATACAGAATGGACGAGCTCAAAATTCCATTCCATCCAAAATATTATTTTTTGAGCGATGTTATCGGAATCCACAAAGCTGGAAATCGTATTCTTGACTTGGATTTTGAGGTTGGCTTTTTTTCAAGAGTTGTAAAAAAAGAAATAGATAATCAAAGACCTGATTTTTCAAAAAAAACCATCACCTATCCAGACAACATTATAAAATTCTTCGAAAATCCTACTGACGATATAAAAATCAATCCGTCTCTTTATTTGCTTGACGGAGGAACAACCACCTTTGTAATGATCCAATATGCCTATTGGATGGGATACAAGGAGGTTTATCTGGCTGGCGTTGATTTAGACTACACCAAGCCTTATTTCTACGGGGAATTCAACCCAACGTGGAATACATCTTCCGAATACTTATCAGAATCAATGAAAATATCCATCGCCACGGCAGAAAAAATCTTTCGACAAGAAGGAAGAACCCTTGGAAAGATAACCAAATCTCCCAATCTTCCTCTAGATTTTTTTAGAATGGAAGATGTGATTTAAATCACAAGGCGGCACCCTTATTTAAAAAATATAGCACAACCTCATTAACTCATGAAAATTCATAAAGCCTGCTTATGCATAATCTTGCCTTTGAATTCGAGAAGTTGAATATTATTAATATTCAACGTTTGCAATCTTTTTATCCTCGCGTGCGGGATCGCAACGATATTGCCGTCCTGCGTGATCCCGTAACTAACGTGATAATGCTCTCTAGTTCAGAGCACATGTCATCTCGCTACTACGAGGAAAAGCAGGAACAAGCAGGATATGTCGTACAGGAGAGCATCGTCGAGTCTCCCTGCCTCTCTGACGATCTCCGGCGCGCCGAGGAATTTGGCTCCCTGCTGCACGGCAAGCGTTGGCTGGATTTTGGCTGTGGTCTTGGCGGATTGCTGCATGCCATGCAAAGACACCCCATCTCGGCGCAGGGGCTGGAGCCTAGTAAAGAGCGCGCGGCCATTGCAGCATCTAAAGGCCACAGTATCGTCTGCAATCTGGATCAAGTGCCCGTGCAATCGCTCGACATAATCACGATGTTCCATGTCCTAGAGCATCTGACCACGCCACTACAAACCCTAATCCAAATCCGAGAACGTCTGCGCCCCGGTGGCACCCTGTTGATCGAAGTGCCGCACGCACGCGATGCTCTCTTCACCTTGTACGACTGTGAGGCATTCAAGCGTTTCACGTTCTGGAGCGAGCACTTGGTACTGCACACACGACAGAGCTTAGAAATTTTGCTTGCGCATGCGGGTTTTTCACAGATTCAGGTCAGCGGGAAGCAACGCTACCCACTGTCCAACCATCTGCACTGGCTAGTTCGGCAAAAGCCCGGAGGACATGACGCCTGGGCACTCCTAAATTCAGCAGGCCTACACAGCGAGTACGAGGCCATGCTGTCCCGCCTAGACAGGACAGATACGTTGATTGCAACAACCCGCGTGCCAGAAAAGCAGTGACAGTGAAAGCGCATGACCACCCATAGCTGTATTGCCTTGATCCCCCTGCGCGGCGGCTCCAAAAGCATCCCGATGAAAAACATCCGCCCACTGGGCGGGCAACCTTTGTGCGCCTGGGTGCTACGCGCCGCAGTGGCCTGCCCTTTGATTGATGCCGTGTACGTATCCACGGACTGTGACGCCATCCGGCGCACCGTGCAAGACTTGGGGTTGGGGGTGCGTCTCATCGACCGGCCCGCAGAACTGGCCACCGACGAGGCCTCCACGGAATCCGTGATGCTGCACTGCATGGACCAACTGCCCTTCGAGTGCTTGGTCACCATTCAGGCCACCTCACCACTGTTGACCAGCCAGCACCTGCAACAGGCCCTGGTGCAATTCGACGCCGAGGGACTGGATGCCATGCTGAGCGCCGTGCGCACCAAGCGCTTTTTCTGGCATGACGATGGCACGCCCATCAACTACGACCCTTTGCATCGCCCCCGACGCCAGAATTTCCCGGGCACGTTAATGGAAAACGGTGCCTTCTACATCACGCGGCGGGCCATGCTGCAATCGAGCCGTTGCCGCCTAGGCGGCAAGATCGGCATCTTTGAGATGCCGGAACATACGGCAGTAGAGATCGACGAACCGCAGGACTGGGAGACAGTCTCCCGTCTCCTTCGTGCCCCCCACTCGGCATAGCCACAGCACAATAGCGTATGCGCATCGTCCGAAATTTCTCCAAGTTTGTCGTGTTCTCCGAGGACACTTTGCTCAGCGCCCTGCACAAAATCAATAGCAACGAAGCGCGCCTGATTTTTGCAGTGTCAGAAAGCGGAATTCTGGAAGGCGTGCTGACCGACGGCGACCTGCGCCGCTGGCTGACCTGTTGCCCCCAAATCGATTTAAGCGTATCGATGGCCTGCGTCATGAACCGCCAGCCCACCTGGGCATCGGAGACGGATACGCCCCAGCATATCCACAGCCTGCTGAGCCACAAGGTGCAGGCCATTCCGCTGGTCGATGCGCACCAGCGCCTGAAAGCCGTGGCCCTGACCGGCAAGATGCGTCTGGATCTGGAAGGCCGCATCATTGACAAACATGCACCCGTATTCGTGATCGCGGAAATCGGCAACAACCACCAAGGCGATTTGGCACTGGCCTGCAAGCTGATCGACGAGGCCGCCGCCGCAGGTGCGGACTGCGCCAAGTTCCAAATGCGCGATATGCAATCGCTGTACCGCAATGCAGGCCGACACGACGATGCCAGCGCAGATCTTGGCGCGCAGTACACGCTGGACTTGCTCAGCCGCTTCCAGCTCAATGATGCCGATCTCTTGCGCGCTTTCGACCACTGCCGCAAACGAGGTTTGGTGCCTCTTTGCACCCCCTGGGACCATGCCAGTCTGGACAAGCTGCAGGCCTACGGCCTGCCAGGCTACAAGCTCGCCTCGGCGGACTTCACCAACCATGACCTGATGGCGGCCATTGCCGCGACAGGCAAGCCCATGATCTGCTCCACAGGCATGTCCACGGAGTCGGAGATCCGCGACGGCGCTCGCCATCTGCAGCATCTCGGCGCAAGCTTTGCGCTGCTGCATTGCAACTCCACCTACCCGGCTCCGTTCAAGGACGTCAATCTGCATTACCTGCGCAACTTGCAAGAAATCAGCGGCGGGCCGGTGGGCTATTCGGGCCACGAGCGCGACATTCACGTGGCAATTGCGGCTGTTGCCCTGGGCGCCAAGATCATCGAGAAACACTTCACACTGGACAAGTCGCTGGAAGGCAATGACCACAAGGTCAGTTTGCTACCTGCGGAATTTGCGCAAATGGTGGCGGGAATCCGTCAGGTCGAGGAAGCTCTGGGAACGCAGGACGAGCGGCAGCTGTCGCAGGGCGAGTTGATGAACCGCGAGAATCTGGCCAAAAGCCTGGTCGCCGCGCGGGATCTGCCAGCGGGAACCATCGTCACGGCCGGCATGGTGCAAGTTCGCAGCCCCGGCCAGGGCCTGCAACCCAACCGCAAGAGTGAATTGATCGGCAAAACCCTGTCTGCAGCAAAGAAAGCCGGCGATTTTTTCTTTCCCTCCGACCTGGGCGAAACCCAGGCACAAGCACGCAACTATCGCTTTGCCCTACCCTGGGGCGTGCCCGTGCGCTACCACGATCTGCACACCATGCGCGTGCAGTCCAACATGGATTTGCTGGAGATTCACCTCAGCTACAACGACATAGAGCAGGACTTCCGTCGCTTTATCCCCGAGCCGCTCGACATGGATTTCGTGGTACACGCCCCAGAGCTTTTTGCGGGCGACCATACGTTGGATCTTTGCGCACAGGACGGCGGCTATCGCCAGCACTCTATTGCGCAATTGCAGCGCGTCATTAATCTGACGCGGGAGCTGGCACCTTATTTTCCACGCACACAGCGGCCGCGCATTGTCACCAACGTCGGTGGCCACACGCACACCGCCCATTTACCGCCCGATGCCTTGCCGGCTTTATACGAGCGGCTGGCGCACAGCCTGGCGCAACTCGACACGCAAGGCGTGGAAATCATTCCCCAGACCATGCCCCCCTTTCCCTGGCACTTTGGGGGACAACAATTCCACAACCTGTTCGTCGATGCCGATTCCATCGCGGCGTTCTGCCGCCAGCAGGGCATGCGCGTTTGTCTGGATGTTTCGCACTCCAAGCTGGCCTGCAATCACCGCCGGGAGTCTTTTGTCGGCTTTCTGCGTGCCGTGCTGCCTTACACGGCGCACATGCACCTGGCGGATGCCCAGGGGGTAGATGGCGAAGGCTTGCAGATTGGCGCCGGCGACGTGGATTGGGGTGAGTTGTTCCGCCTCGTCTTGGAACGCCCTCAGCCACCCAGTTTCATTCCCGAAATCTGGCAAGGACACAAGAATCATGGCGAAGGCGCATGGCGAGCCTTGTCGCTTTTGGAAATAGCCGCTGCCACCACGCAGAAAAACTAAGCATTTTTATCTATTTCACACTTGTAGGCTATGAATACAGAAGTCAATATCCGGGGAATGTCGTCATCCCAATCATGGGACTTTGAGAATGCTTTTTACTGGTTTTCCCACCCGTCACGCATTCACAAAATGCTGGCGCAATACGATCTCTACCAAAAAATAGTGGGGATTCCGGGGGATGTCTTCGAACTGGGTGTCTACAAAGCGGCGTCGCTGGTTCGTCTCGCCACCTTCCGGCAAACACTTGAAAATGACAATGCCAGAAAAATATTCGGATTTGATGCATTCGGAGAATTTCCACGCGATCAAATATCACTATCATCCGACCATCAATTCATTGAAGCATTCGAGAAGAACGGAGGCCAAGGGCTTAGCCTCGCAGAGGTATCGGCCATATTTGAAGCCAAGGGCATCAAGAATATCGAATTGATTGCAGGAAATGTTTTACACACCCTGGATGCATTTCTGGCTTCACACCCGGCCACCCGTATTGCTCTGCTGCATCTTGATATGGATGTCAAAGAGCCAACACAATATGCCTTGCAGCGTTTGTATGCGCATATCGTGCCGCAGGGTTTGATCGTCATCGATGACTACGGCACTGTGGCGGGGGCGACCGAGGCCGTTGACCAGTTCGCAAGCACACATGGCTTGCACATTCAAAAGACTCCACATTACAAGATTCCCGCATATATCCAGAAGCCGGCCTGATTGCTTCTTAGAAGGTTTTCACGATCTTGATGCAGCTGTTAAAAACCTAGAAATCAACAAAAAATAGCTTAATGCACTTGCCATTGCTTGATTTCAGATACAAAACGACCTGAAATTCAATACAAACAAGCGCTATGCGCTTCTTTTATTGAATTTTCACTGAAAGTGGTGCCGAGCTCGTAAACACGTTGCTTACCGCTTATTTTTCCCATGTCTCTGTATACAACGCCCGACGCGTCACAAGTTCTCATGCAGCCTGTTTTTCCTGTCATTTTGTGCGGCGGCGTTGGCGCGCGGCTCTGGCCTCTTTCCCGGGAACAGCATCCCAAACCGTTTCTCCGTTTGGCCGACGGTCAAAGTCTATTGCAAAAATCCTTGCTGCGCTGCATGCAACTGCCGGGGGCCCAGACTGCATATGTCGTCACGAACCGGGATTTGCGACTCAAGGTAGAAGACGATTGGAATGAATTGGCTGACGCTGCACTACCTCTGCATTTCATCCTGGAACCGTGTCCGCGCAACACAGCCCCAGCCGTTACCGTGGCAGCCGCACAGATTGCACGCCAGCATGGCGAAGATGCGCTCATGCTGGTACAGGCAGCAGATCACATCATCACCAACCAGCAGGCTTTTGCGCAAGCAGTGGCCACGGCCATGACACTGGCCCAAACAGGCAAACTGGTGACTTTCGGCATTCACCCCACGGCCCCGGAAACCGGCTATGGCTATATCGAGGCACAAGGCAGCAAGGCCATCCGCTTCGTGGAAAAACCCTCCGAGGAGAAAGCGCGCGCTTATATTGAAGATGGGAATTTTCTATGGAATTCCGGCATGTTCTGCTTTACAGCAGGCCATTTTCTTTCCGAAATGCGACAGCACTGCCCAGACATTTTAGAAGATGCGCTACGCAGCATTCCCGCACAGCCTGAAAACCCTGCATCACTCGAACTTGATGCCTTGAAATTTTCCCATGTACGCGAGGAATCTCTGGATTATGCACTGATGGAAAAATCGCATAAAGTGGCCGTAGTACCATGCAATATTGGGTGGAGCGATATAGGTTCTTGGAATGCCCTAGGCAATTTACAGCCAGCAGACATGGACGGAAATCGCCTGCTTGGAGATATACTGACACACCAAGTCCAAAATTGCACAGTCTTGGGAGAAAATCGGGTAATTGGCGCTGTAGGCGTTGAGGATTTGGTGATCGTGGACACAGCAGATGCATTGCTCGTTGCCCATAAATCAAAAACTCAAGAGGTCAAGCAGATTTTTAATCAGCTCAAATCTCTGAATCATGAAGCCCATAAGTACCACTACTGCGTACGCCGCCCGTGGGGGGCCTACAGTATTTTGGAAGAAGGTATCGGATTTAAGATCAAACGTATCGAGGTTAATCCAAGCCAGAGCTTGAGCCTACAGATGCACCACCATCGCAGCGAACATTGGATTGTTGTTGCGGGCATTGCACAGGTAGTGAATGGCGATAAGCAATTCTTGGTAAGGACCAATGAATCCACTTATATTCCGGCTGGGCAAATACACAGACTATCTAACCCAGGAAAAATACCATTGATCATTATTGAAGTCCAGAGTGGTGCTTATCTGAACGAGGACGATATTCTGAGAATCGATGATTGCTATGGTCGCCATAACTGAATTCATTCATAGTAACCACCTCATCGATTCATTATTTATTCAATCAAATCCTTCTAAAGGAAACATTGATTTTATTGGGAAGTGATAACGGACAAGACCCGCTGACGCTGCGGTTGCGTCATCCCTAAAAAAAATGGCAACCCCAGCAACGTTTGCCCAAGTAATTGAGCATCAGGTGTATCGAGCACCAAGCACCGCTGCTGCAGCACAGCCATGTGCGGCAGCAGCGGCTGGTACCAGCGCCGCGTCATGACGCGGGCTTGCTGGCAAGCGTGTTCCACCGTAGCTCGAACACTTTCATCCGGCAGCCGCATACATAGCAGCGTAGGTGCCTGCAACGGGCCACCAGGCCCTTTCGCCTGCCAAGCAAGGGGATATCTACTGGCCTGCTGTAACTCCTGCATCAAATCAGCCTGCAATGCCTGTCTTTGCTGCGCATGCAGCTCCCATTTTTGCAGAGATGCCAAGCCTATGGCCGCATGGTATTCGCTCATCTTGGCGTTGGTACCCAGACTGGCCAACGTGCCCACCGGCAAGGTGGTTGCGGGGTCGAGGTTGATCCCAAAGTTGGAGAGCTGGCGCACCTTGGCAGCCAAGCCGGGGCGCGTGGAGACGACCAGGCCGCCCTCGCCCGCCGGCAGGCTTTTGGTCGCATGCAGGCTGAAGACCAGCGTGCCTTCAGCGCCTTGTAGCCATTGACTGCCGTAAGCCGCTGCCGCATCAATAATGACGGGCAAGCCCGTGACCTGCTCGAATTGCTGCCAGGCTTGCATACCGTGCGGCATGCCGAAGGTGGCTACGGGCAGCACAGCATTTATGCACATTCGTGTGCACGCGCTGCGAGCAATTTCCGGCGTCAGCAGCCAAGTTGCTGCATCCACATCCGCGAGCACGGGAACATGGCCTGCACGCACCACGGCTGTAGCCGTGGCGACAAAGGTCAAGGCTGGCACCAGTACCCTAGAGCCCGGAGGCAACTCCAACGCCTGCAAAGCCAATTCCAAGCCTTGCGTGGCGTTGGCCACCGTAGTGACTTGCTCTGGCTCCAGACCGAATTTCTGCGCAAACGAATACTCTAACTCCTGCACCAGCGGGCCAAAATTAGAGTAATGCCGGGCGGCATGCATGCGTTCTAGCCAGGGCAACAGAGTTTCCGGCGACGGCATGTCGGGTACTAATAACGGCACCCATGGCAGGTTCTGCGCCAACATCATGCGGAAAAATCCATCTCGGCCAATGCATGCCCTATATCTGCATTGACGGTCAAGTTTTTGCGGTCTCCACGCAGATGGTTGAGCCACATGAAACGATAAGCCTTCTCCAGCTCTGCGGTGCGTGCAGGGTAGTCCATGAGCGCACTCTTGCTGAGGCGGTCACGTGACTCATGGCGCAGTTGCTGCAAGCGCTGCACAGAATTCATCAACTCCAAGACGGCATCGATATAGTCTTGCTCACTGGCGGCGACTTCACCGCAAGGAGCCAGAATGCCGCGCAACATGCGTGCTGTTGATGCAGAGACTCCGCGCTGCCCATCCAGCGTAACAATGGGAATGCCCATCCACAAAGTATGCAAAGTCGTTGTGCCACCCGAGATGGGCGAGGTATCCAGTGCTATGTCTGCAATATGTCCCATCTCCATGAAATTGCACAGCGGCTGTTGGTGCACCACAGACACGCGGTCAACCGGCATCCCTGCGGCCTCCACACGCGGCTGCATGTGTGCCAGGGCTGATTCAGCACTGTCTTCCTTGACCATGATGATGAGGCGCGCGTCATCGCGCGCATGCAGGATGTGCGCCCAGATGCGTAGCATCTCATCGGTGATCTTGGCAGAGCTGTTCAGCGACACCAACGTAGGGTAGCCATTGCGCAGCATTGGAGGCTCCTTGCTCAAGGGCGCATAAGCCGGCGGCGCGTAACTGGCCATGCTCTTGAGATAAAAAAGGGTTTCGCTGTAATGGGGCGCATGGCTGGGCGGTGCAATCCCAGCATCTACCAACCGGTAATCCATCGCCTTCATGCCTAGCGTATGCATGTACCCCAGCCACGTCACCTGCACGGGCGCGGCGCGGCGCGCAAATACGCCCAGGCGATGACCCTGAGTAAAACCGGACAAATCCACCAACACATCGATGCCGTCTTGCCGGATCTTTTCGCACAGCGCTTCGTCACTCATGCCCATCACATCCAGCCAATACGGCACAAGCGTGCGCATCTGTGTAGTGGTTTCATCGGCATAGCCGTTGGAGTAAACATGCACTTCCACGTTGTCAGGGTTGTGGTGTGTCAGCACGGGTTGCATGAAAAATGCCACGGAGTGCTGCCGGAAGTCCGCAGTCACATAGCCAATCTTGAGTTTTTTGCGTGGGTTGCGATCTTGTACTTTCAGCGGTTTGGCCTTGCGCGTCAGTGGATCTGCAAAACGTTTTCCCCAATCACGCGCCACCTGCAGGGCATGCATGGGGTCGCGGTTAGTGTGGGCGTGCAGGTACGCTCGCAGCATCCATTGAGCGCTGTTAGCCCCTTTCTGTTTGCACACTTGGTCAATCAACTGGCAGGCTTGCTCTTTTTGCCCCACGCTGAACAAGGCCAACGACAGCAGCTGCTTAGCTTGGTTGTCCTTGGGGTTGAGCTGCAAGGCGGTTTCCAGCGCGCCAATCGCAGGCTTCCAATGTGCAATACGGGTGTAGACCAGACCAACTAGCAACCAAAGCTGGGCGTTGCCGGCATGCTCTACAGCCAACAGCATCAATTGCCGCAAAGCCTCCAAAAATTGACCACCAGCCACCAGTGAGGTGTTGATACGGTGCAGCTCTTGCTCCACAGGTGCCAGAGCCTTAGGCGCAACAGACGAAATGGTTTCACTCATAACAGTGCTAAAGAAAACAAAGGGCTTTGCCGATCAGCATACATACACTTACGACCCATCCGAGCTTGACTCAGATGGCTTGACTCAAATCCAAAAAGAAACGCTGGCTTTTGTGCCAGTTCATTCTTTTGATCGGCATTCAGTCTGACAAAATCACCGCCATGCTTGTACTTATTGGTTACATCATCGCCTTCGGCTGCATCTTCGGCGTGTATGCCCTGCATGGCGGCAACATGAGTGTGCTTGCCAAAGCTCTGCCGTTCGAAATGGCCACCATCGGCGGCTCCGCCCTGGGCGCGTTCATCGTGACCAACCCGCCCAAGGTGCTCAAGGCGACGGCATCGGCGCTGGGCAGCTGCATCAAAAGCGCCAAGCACAACAAAGGCCGCTTCATGAACCTGTTGGCCTTGCTGTACGACCTGCTGCAAAAGGCCCGCAAGGAAGGCTTGATGGCCATCGAAATGGATGTGGAAGAGCCCCAAAATTCGGAAATTTTTCAGAAATATCCCGAACTGCTGGCAGACCAGCATCTAGTGGAGTTCATCACCGACTACCTGCGCATGATGGTGTCGGGCAACCTGAACTCGCACGAAATCGAGTCCCTGATGGAAAACGAAATGGATGCCCACCACCAGGAGGAGCACCGTGTGGTCACGGCGCTGCAGCGCCTGGCCGGTGCTCTGCCGGCTTTCGGTATCGTGGCAGCGGTGCTGGGCGTGGTGAACACCATGGGCTCCGTTGGGCAACCGCCTTCGGTGCTGGGGGGCATGATCGCCTCGGCGCTGGTGGGTACGTTCCTGGGTATTTTGCTGGCGTATGGCCTGGTGGAGCCCCTGGCCGGGCTGATCGAGCAGCGCAACCAGGACGCCGCTAAGGAATACGAGTGCATCAAGTGCACGCTGATTGCGAGCATGCAGGGCTACAACCCGCCCACGGCGATTGAGTTTGGACGCAAGGTGCTGTACTCGACCGAGCGGCCTGGCTTCCTGGAGCTGGAAGAGCACGTCAAGAGGAAGTAATCCATGCCGCCACCCAACCAGCCCGGCGGCGCAGCCGCGGGCGCAGCGAATGACAAGAAGCTGCAGCCCATCATCATCAAGCGCGTCAAGAAGGGTGAACACGGTCACCACGGCGGTGCCTGGAAGATTGCCTATGCCGACTTCATGACGGCGATGATGGCCTTCTTCCTGCTGATGTGGCTGCTGGGCTCGACCTCCAAGGGGGACCTGCAGGGGATTGCCGCGTACTTCAACTCGCCCCTCAAGGTGGCGATGGCCGGGGGCGACGGCTCGGGCAACAGCTCCAGCGTCATCCCCGGGGGCGGTAACGACCTGACCAAGGTGTATGGCCAGGTCAAGCGCTCGGAAGCCGAGAGCGAAAGCCAGCGCCGCCAGATGGACACCAAGCGCCAGCGCGCCCAGCTGGACGCCCAGCGCATTCAGGCATTGCGCGCCAAGATTGACGCCATGATTTCCAGCAATGCCACGCTGAACGAATACCGCTCGCAGATCCGCATGGACGTGACACCCGATGGCCTGCAGATCCAGATCGTGGACGACCAGAACCGCCCGATGTTCGACATCGGCAGCGCCATGGTCAAGCCCTACATGCGCGACATCCTGCGCGAGGTCGGCTCGGCCCTGGGCGGGGTGGAAAACCGCATCAGCCTGGCGGGCCACACCGACGCTGCGCCCTATGGCATGGGCGAACGCGGCTACAGCAACTGGGAGCTGTCGACCGACCGGGCCAATGCCTCGCGCCGAGAACTGGTGGCGGCCGGCATGCCCAACGACAAACTGGCCCGCGTGGTGGGGCTGGCAGCCAGCAACCTGCTGCTGCCGAACGAGCCACGCGCACCGCAGAACCGGCGCATCACCATCACGGTGCTGACGCATGAGGCAGAGGAACGCTTGCTGGGCAAGCAAACCCCGACTGTCCACCCAGACAGCAAATTGGAAACGGAAAAGCAGGAGAATCCCCCACCTGCGCCCCAAACTCCGTGACAATTTGTGAAAACAGGACGAAGCCCGTGCACGGCACAGGTTTCATTCAGAGCTTTTTTGACCGAAAGGGTCCCCCGTGGCCAACGACCTTCGCTTTTTGATTGTTGACGACTTCTCGACCATGCGTCGCATCGTGCGCAACCTGCTCAAGGAGAGCGGCTTCACCGAGGCCGATGAGGCCGAAGACGGCGTGGCGGCACTGCACAAGCTGCGCAACGGCAAGTTCGACTTCGTGGTGTCCGACATCAACATGCCGAACATGAATGGCTTCCAGTTGCTGACGGAAATCAAGTCCGACGACAAGCTCAAGCACCTGCCCGTGCTGATGGTGACCGCCGAAGCCCGCAAGGAAGACATCGTCGCAGCCGCCCAGGGTGGTGCAGCCGGCTACATTGTCAAACCCTTCACCAAGGCCACGCTGGAAGAGAAGGTGAACCTGATCCTGAAGAAGGTGGGCCTGGGGTAAAGCCATGGAACACACACCGCCCAACGCCGGCCCACCCGCAGCAGGCTTCGACCATGGCGAGGTGCACAACAAGATCGGACTGCTGACACGCCAGCTGCACGACGCGTTGCGCGAGTTGGGCTATGCCGACCGCCTGCGCGGGACGGCCCAAGAGCTCCCGGATGCACAAAATCGCCTGTCCTACATTGCCCGCCTGACCGGGCAGGCGGCCGAGAAGGTGCTGACCCTGGTGGACGACGCCAAGGAGCGCCAGTCCAGTATCGTGGCGCGCACCAAGCAGATGCGCCAATCCATGATTGCCGACCCGGTGGCAGCCGTGGCCAAGGGCCACATCATGAATTACCTGGAAGACATGGAAAAGGCCACCGAGATCGTGGACAACCAGTTGACCGACATCATGATGGCGCAGGACTTCCACGACCTGACGGGACAGGTGATCGCCAAGGTGGTGACCCTGGCCGGCACCCTGGAGAACCAGCTGATCGAGCTGCTGCTGCAGACCGCGCCGCAAGCCGCCGGCCACCAGCCGCTGCTGGATGCTGGCGAGGTCAGCGCCGCCGCCGCCATGGCCACCGGTGCGGCCGTGGCCGCCGACCAGGCGGACGATCTGTGGGCGGCCGCCCTGGCCGAGGCCGCCCCCGAGGAAGCGGCGCAGGACCCCAGCACGGCCGCCGGCCAGCCAGCGCACCCGGCCTTGCAAGGCCCCGTGGTGGACCCCAACGCCCAGGACGTGGTCACCTCGCAGTCCCAGGTGGACGATTTGCTGGCCAGTTTGGGCTTTTAAAAAAAGTGAGCTGCCAGCGCTTGCATTTCAAGCACTTTAGATAGTTTTCTTTCTGAAGTAATTGAAAAATAAGCGCTGACAGCTCTGGTATTTAGAGCATTGCTCGGGCACCTAGCAGATTGCCCGCCGCCCGCCACCGCCGCGGGCGTTGAAATAGCGCCACCTGTGGCGCGCTTTTCCCGCTTTAGCGTTCTGGCCGCTTGCGGACAATGGCATGAGACCTTTCCCTCATGCCGTCATGGAATCGAGCCAAGATAAATCCCTACCAGCCACCGCCAGGAAGCTGCAGAAAACCCGCGCAGACGGACAGACGTCGCGCTCGCGGGATCTCGGCCACCTGGCCGTGCTGGGGGTGGGCTCGCTGGTCGTGATCGTGGGCGGCCCGACGCTGATGCACCACATGCGCATCGCCCTGGGCCGGCAGCTGTCGTTCAATGCCGAGACCGTGCTGTCGCCGCAACTGATGATGGAGCGCCTGGTGGACATGGCCTGGATCGGCATCCTGGGCTGCGTGATCTTTGCCCTGGTGATCAATGCGGCCTCGATAGCGGCCACGCTGATGTCTGGCGGCTGGATCTACAGCCTCAAGCCCATCATGCCGCAGTTCAGCCGCATCAACCCGATCTCGGGCCTGGGCAACGTCTTCTCCAAGCAGCAGATCGTCACGGCGCTGAAGAACGTACTGCTGATGCTCATCCTGGGCACGGTGGGCTGGTTCCACATCAAGTCCGGCATCCCGGACATGGCCTCCCTGCCGACTTTGGGCGGTGCGGCCGCACTGGCGCGCGTGGGCGACTGGATCGTGACCGGCCTGCTGCTGCTGCTGCTGGTGGTGTTTGCCGTGGCGCTGATCGATGTGCCACTGCAGAAGTTCCTGTTCCTGCAGCGCCTGAAGATGAGCCACCAGGAAGTCAAGCAGGAACACAAGGAGTCCGAGGGCAGCCCCGAAGTCAAAGGCAAGATCCGCCAGAAGCAGCGCGAGATCGCCCAGCGCGCCAGCGTCAATGCCGTGCCCAAGGCCGACTTCGTGGTGACCAACCCCACCCACTACGCGGTGGCCCTGCGCTACGACGAAAGCAATATGGCGGCACCCCAGGTCGTGGCCATGGGCGCCGACCTGGTGGCCCTGAAAATCCGTGAAGTGGCCAAGGCCCACGACATCCCCGTGCTGGAGTCCCCCATGCTGGCGCGTGCCCTGTACGCACACGCCGAAATCGACCAGTCCATCCCGTCCACGCTGTACACCGCCGTGGCCCAGGTGCTGGCCTATGTCTACCGCCTCAAGGCCGCGATGCGCGGCGAGGCCCCTGCCCCAGGCGAGCTGGTTCAGCCCCTGGTGCCCCCAGAACTGGACCCGCACACCCGACGTGCTGCGGCCGCACAGTCTTAAGCGTTAGAAAGCACTGCCACCATGAGCACCGCCTTGTTCAAAAACCTGCAAGCCTGGAACGCCAAGAACGGCATGGCCCTCCAGAGCCTGGGCGCCCCCCTGCTGGTGATTGCCATCCTGGCCCTGATGGTCCTGCCCATGCCGCCGTGGCTGCTGGACACCTTCTTCACGCTGAACATCGCCACCGCGCTGATGGTGATGATGATCGCCGCCTACATGGTGCGGCCGCTGGACTTTGCGGTCTTCCCCTCGGTGCTGCTGCTGACCACGCTGATGCGCCTGTCGCTGAACGTGGCCTCGACCCGCGTGGTGCTGCTGGAAGGCCACACCGGCCCTGGCGCCGCAGGCGCGGTGATCGAGGCCTTCGGCCACTTCCTGATCGGCGGCAACTTTGCCGTGGGTCTGATCGTGTTCGCGATCCTGGTGGTGATCAACTTCGTGGTGATCACCAAGGGAGCCGAGCGTATCGCCGAAGTCTCGGCCCGCTTCACCCTGGACGCCATGCCCGGCAAGCAGATGGCCGTGGACGCCGACCTGAACGCCGGCCTGATCGATGAGCCCGAAGCCAAGCGCCGCCGCCTGGAAGTGCAGGAGGAAGCCAACTTCTTCGGCTCCATGGACGGTGCCTCCAAGTTCGTGCGCGGCGACGCCATGGCCGGCATCCTGATTCTGATCATCACCATCATCGGTGGCTTCATCATCGGCATGGCCCAGCACGGCCTGAGCGCCGGCGATGCCGCCAACAGCTACGTCCTGCTGGCCGTGGGTGACGCGCTGGTGGCCCAGATCCCCGCCCTGCTGATCTCCGTGGCGTCGGCCATGGTCATCTCGCGCGTCGGCAAGGACAACGACACCGGCAAGCAGATCGCCGACCAGATGCTGGCCTCGCCCCGCGCCCTGGCCATCACCGGCGCCATCCTGATCATGCTGGGCCTGATCCCCAACATGCCCCACACCGTGTTCCTGCTGATGGGCAGCCTGTTTGGCTACGGCGCCTGGATGGTGCACCGCAAGAAGCAGCAAAAGAGCCAGGCCGCCGCCAGCGGTGCCGCCGGCGCCGACAGCAGCGCACCCAGCGGTGCACTGGCCGCACCCGCCCAGGACAGCGAGGCTACCTGGGACGACCTGCAGCCCGTGGACCTGCTGGGCCTGGAGCTGGGCTACCGCCTGATCGCACTGGTGGACAAGAAGCGCCAGGGTGACCTGCTGACCCGCATCAAGGGCGTGCGCCGCAAGTTTGCCCAGGAAGTCGGCTTCCTGCCGCCGGCCGTGCACGTGCGCGACAACCTGGAGCTCAAGCCCAGTGCCTACCGCATCACCCTGCGCGGCGTGATGGTGGGCGAAGGCGAGGCCTTCCCCGGCATGTACCTGGCCATCAACCCCGGTGGCATCAGCACGCCGCTGATCGGCACCCCCACCACCGATCCTGCCTTTGGTCTGCCCGCCCACTGGATCGACGAACGCCAGAAGGAAGCGGCACAAATGGCCGGTTTTACGGTCGTTGATTCGGAAACCGTGATGGCGACACATTTGTCACACTTGATGCAAATGCATGCTGCCAAGCTGTTGAGCCGTAACGAGGTGCAACAACTGGTGGAGCACGTGGCCAAGTCCGCGCCCAAGTTGATTGAAGAAGTTATTCCGAAGATGGTCACCGTCACAACGTTCCAGAAGGTCCTGCAGCTGCTGCTGGAGGATGCTGTGCACATCCGTGACATCCGCACCATCATCGAGACGCTGGCGGAGAACGCCGGCACGACCCAGGATGCCGCCGAACTGGCGCGCCGCGTGCGCATCGCCCTGTCGCCGGCCATCGTGCAACAAATCTACGGCCCCACCCGCGAACTCAACGTCATTGCGATCGAGCCCGGTCTGGAACGCTTGCTGGTGCAAGCCCTGTCCAACCCGCAAGCGCCTTCGCTGGACCCCGGTGTGGCCGACATGCTGACCCAACGCGCGGCCGAGGTCGCCAACAAGCAGGAAGAGCTGGGCATGCCCGCCTGCCTGCTGGTGCCCGACGCGATTCGCAACGCCATCGCACGCCTGGTACGCCGTGTGGCCCCACGCCTGCAAGTGCTGGCGCACAGCGAAATCCCCGAGACCCACACCATCCGCATCGGCCCCATTCTTAAAGGTGCAAACGCATGAACATCCAACGCTTCTTAGCCCCCACGTCCCGCGAGGCCCTGGACAAGGCGCGAGCCGCTTTTGGTGACAGCACCCTGATCCTGTCGAACCGCCCCACGGCCCATGGCGTGGAAGTCATGGCCACTGCGGAAGATGCACTGGGCAACCTGGACAAGGGCCGCACCACCAGCCCCGGCCTGATGGCCGCCATCCAGGCGCGCGAGGCCGAAGAGACCCGCGCTCCCAAGCAGGCGCCCAAGTCCCCGCTGCGCGTGGAGCCGCAGCTGCAGCAGGCCAAGCCCGTGATCAAGGCCAGCGCACGCCAGAGCGTGGCCGAAGACACCGAGCAGCTGGCCATGAGCACCCTGTCCTTCCAGGACTATGTGCGCGAACGCATGCTGCGCCGCCGCAACGAAGAGATGAGCGACAGCGTCACCACCGAAGCGCTGCCCACCTTCGCCCGCAAGAACCGCCTGGATGCCGTGCGCGACAGCGCCCCGCTGCCCACCGCCCCGTCGGTCATCAAGCACAACCCGCTGCGCGGTCTGGCGGTGGAACTGCCCGCCGAACCCCGCAAGGCCAGCGCACCGGCCGCCGCCCCCGCGCTGATGCACGAGCTGCAGTCCGTCAAGGAGCTGATTGAAGAGCGCTTCAACACCCTGACCTGGATGAACCAGACCCGCGCCAATCCGCTGCAGAGCAACCTGATGCTCAAGCTGATCCGCGCCGGCTACTCGCCCGCCCTGTCGCGCGCCATGATGGAGCGCCTGCCCCAGGACCACGGCCCCGCCGAGGCCCTGAAGTGGCTGATGCAGGTGCTGGAGCGCAACCTGCGCACCGACAGTGCCGAAGCCCCCCTGTGGGACAAGGGTGGCGTGTTCGCCCTGGTCGGCTCCACCGGCGTGGGCAAGACCACCACGGCCGCCAAGCTGGCTGCCCTGTGCGCGGCCAAGCACGGCCCCCACAACGTGGGCCTGATCACGCTGGACACCTACCGTGTCGGCGGCCACGAGCAGCTGCGCGCCTATGGCCGCATGCTGGGCGTGGTGGCCCACCTGGCACACGACAAGGCCGCCCTGCAGGATCTGCTGGGCCTGCTGGCCGGCAAGAAGATGGTCATCATCGACACCACCGGCGTGGCCCCGCGCGACCCGCGCAAGGACGACATCCTGGAAGTGCTGAACCTGCCCGGCGTGGAACGCCTGCTGGTGGCCAATGCCGGCGCCCACGGCGATACGCTGGACGAATCGCTGGCTGCCTTCAAGCGCGACGGCTGCAAGCAGACCATCCTGTCCAAGCTGGACGAGGCCGTGAAGCTGGCCCCCGCCCTGGACGCCCTGATCCGCCACCAGATGGTGCTGCGCGGCATCACCAACGGCCAGCGCGTGCCCGAAGATTTCGAGCGTGCGAATGCCAGCGAGCTGGTCGCCACCTCCATGCGTGCCCACACCAAGTCGGCCTTCGATCCCTCGTCGCTGGACATGGACTTCTACTTCACGGAATCCTCCATCGGCAACGCCCAAGGGGCCTTGCATGCTTGAGAGCGTGTGGCACCAAGGTACCGGCCTGCGCTGGCAGGGCGTGCAGTCCTCGCTGCGCGTGCTGCCCGTGGTGCCCTCCGGTGACAGCGCCGACGCGGCCGCCCTGTGGATGGCCTGCGCCCAGCTGCAGCAACAGGGCTACCCCGTCGTGGTGCTGGATGGCACCGAACAGGAAACCCCCGCACTGCCCGGGCTGCAGGATCTGCTGCAGCCGCGCCTGGGCTATGCGCACACCGCCCTGCCGGCCGACACCGGCAATCCGCTGAGCGTCGCCACCCTGCCCGCGGCGCGCGGCATGGTGCAGCTGCAGCACAAGGCCTCGGTCACCGGCACCCGTCCGCTGGAGCTGCTGTACCGCTATGTGCGCAACCACGCCCTGGTGGTGCTGCTGGCCCCCGCCCCCCTGCTGGTGGGCATGCTGCAAGGCTGCCGCCAGGCGCCGCTGCAGCTGGTGCCGGCGCAGTCGCGCAACGTGGTCAGCAGCTACCGCGCCCTCAAGCAGGTGGTGGCCGGCAGCGGCCTGATGCCGCGCCTGGTGGCCATGCGCCCCGCCGACTACGGGCTGGACCCGGTGCTCAAATCGCTGTCGCAGTGTGCGCTGCGCCATTTGCAGGCCGAGCCACTGTGCGAACAATTCGATCCGCTGCAACCCCGGCACCTGCAACGCTGGGCCCTACAATGCCTGGAGCACGCCGAAACCGTGCAGCCGCCCCAAGAGATGGCGGCCCGCGAAGCGGCGTTTTCTTCTTCCTCGCCTGCTGTGTGGAGCCACTGAGTCGATGTACACCGCCCATGGTCAACTGGACCGCGATGCGCTGATTCGCCAGCATGCCCCGCTGGTGCGTCGCATCGCGCAACACATGATTGCCAAGCTCCCGCCCAACGTGGAGCTGGACGACCTGATCCAGGTCGGCATGATTGGCCTGGCCGACGCCTTGTCACGCTACGAGGCCAGCCAGGGCGTGCAGTTCGAGACCTTTGCCGGCCAGCGCATCCGCGGCGCCATGCTCGACGAGCTGCGCGAGAACGACTGGATGAGCCGCAGCTCGCGCAAGGGCCAAAAAGACATCGAGACCGCCATCCACCGGCTGGAGCAGCAACTGGGCCGTGCCCCCAAGGAATCGGAAATCGCCCAGTCCATGGACCTGGCGCTGGACGAGTACCAGTCCCTGCTGTCCAAGGTGCGTGGCACGCAGCTGGTCTACCTGGAAGACATCACCCCCGGCGATGACGACAACGGCAGCTTCCTGGACCGCCATGTGGCCGATGCCGATGCCGACCCCTTCAGCCTGCTGCGCGACGACCGCATGCGCACCGCCTTGGTGCAGGCCATCGAGAGCCTGCCCGAGCGCGAAAAGTACGTCATGGGCATGTACTACGAGCACGACATGAACCTCAAGGAAATCGCCGCCGTGCTGGAAGTCACCGAATCGCGCGTCTGCCAGTTGCACAGCCAGGCCATCGCGCGCCTGCGCACCAAGATGCGGGCCCACTGACGGCCCGGCACCGCCGGCCGCACCCCGCGCGGTATCGCAGTCCTCCCCGCCCACAAAAAAAGCGCCTCATGAGGCGCTTTAATTTTTTCAGGAGCGGTCACCGCAGGTGATTCCGGCACTTGCACGGCATTTGTGCCGCAAACACGCTAAAGACGAGCGCTATGCGCTCTCTTTTCTAGATCAACCGCTGATGTGGTACATGCGCGCCACCGAGGCTGCGCTGCCGGGCTGCTTGGCGCCGCCGTAGGTGTGGTGGGCCGATTGCTCGGGAATCAGCGATGCCAGCTGCTGGCCGGTGATGGCCGACACCTTGGAGATGTGGCCGCGCATCTGCGTCAGGCGGCCGGACATGGCCTGCATGCGCTGCACGTTCTCGGGCGTGAACTGCTCGGCGCCAAAGCGCTGGGCCAGACCGGCGAAGGCCTGCATGCCATCGCGCAGCTGGCGGATGGCCTGTTCGGTGGATTCGGGCTGGTTTTCCACGATCAGGGCGCTGACCAGGTCGATCATGCCGTCAATTTGTTCCAGGGCTTCGCTGAGTTGCATGGTACGGGCGCGACAGGCGCGGGTTGAGCGGGTTCAGATGGAGCTGGGGCGTTGGTCGATCCGTTCAGCCGAAGGTCGGAAGGCTGAGCGGCGGCCAACGCCCCGGGAAGGTTTCAGGCGCGGGACAGACCCAGCAGCGCCGAGGCGTCCACCAGCATCTTGTCGGCGATCACGCTGGCATTCACCTTGAAAGTACCGTTGGCGATGGCTTCGCGGATGGCATGCACCTTGGCCATGTCCACATCCGACGAGGTCTTGCTGTTCTGGTCCAGGGAACGTGCCGAATTCGACATGGTCACGGGCACCCCTGCCGCATTGCTGCGGGTTTGCTGCACCACCTCGCTGGCGGTGCCGTTTTGTTTTTGCTGGGCTTGTTGCGCAGCATTCTGCTGCAGCTTGGCTGCCAGCATTTCGACGTTGGTGTTCTGTCCGACCTTCATGTTTTTCTCCAATGTCCCCGCTCCGGGCTCTGTAGTCTTGCTATCGGCGGCTTGAAAGATAACTTGAGTATTTTCTTTCAAATCCGTCTGTATCACTGTGCAACCAAGACTTCCCCTTGCGGATTGACGGTTCCGGTGACGGTGCGCCCGTTGTCCATGCGCACCCGGATGTTCTGGCCGGCCGCGCCACCTTCCAGCGCCCGGCCGGTGCCGGTCACCATGAAGCCGCCGCCCTGGGCAATCACTTTGACGGTGGCACCCGGTTTCAGGATCTGCGCCGCCTTGACCATGGTCTGGCGCAGGGCCATCCCGGACGTCAGGTTGCGCGCCGCCGTCTGTCCCACCCAATCTTCGGGCATGGCGATGATGGCATGGGGCGACTCGGCCCAGTCCACTTCGGCCTGCATGGCGTGATCGTAAGTGAGCACTTCGCCCATGCTCACATTGTGGGTCAGCACCCAGGCAGGGCCGAAGGCCTGGATGGTGACCGGCAGGAACACATTCCAGGGCTTGGCGCCTTCCACGCAGCGCAGGCCGATGCGGGTGCGGCCCCACAGCTTGCTGCCGCTGGGCAGGTAGGGATCGACATTCTGGCAGGGCGCAAGATTCAGGCGCGGGTCCAGCCGGCCCACCTGCACTTCCATGCGCAGCGGCATGGTCTGCAGCTCGGCCGATTTGGACAGCGCACCCTGCAGCCACTCGCTGCTGATCTGCCCCAGGTCCTGTGCGGCGGCGCCCAGCGCTGCACCACCCACGGCCACGCAGGCCAGCGTGCGCGCCAGGGCGCGTGCAAGACGGAGAGGGGCGGCGGTCAAAAACAGGTCATGGGGCATGCCAGCCACTGTAGTCAGCCCTGCGACTTTTAAACCCCGAAAGTACCCACCCAAGCCTGCTTTCTTCGCGCTTTAGCGAATACGGCGGATTTCCATAATCACTGCACGTGCCAAAGTCCGCCCGACTGGGGCGCCCCGCATTACGTTTTTCACACCGCACAAGGATTCGCATGCTCAACAAAATGACCGGACGTTTGGACTTCCACAGCGACGCTCTGCTGTTGCGTGCGGAGCGCCAGCGGGTGCTGGCCAGCAACATCGCCAACGCCGACACCCCCGGCTATGTGGCACGGGACTTCAACTTCGCCAAGACGCTGCAGGCCGCCCAGGGCGACAACGGCTCGGTACGCCAGGCGCTGCAGGCCGCCAGCACCACGCACAGCCAGCACATGCCCCTGCCCACCGAGAAGTTCGGCACCGACAGCAAGGGCCGTCTGGGCTATTCGCTGACCTCGCAGCCCAGCCTGGACAACAACACGGTCGACCTGGACCGTGAACGTGCCAATTTTGTGGACAACGCCGTGCGTTACGAAGCCACGCTGCGCTTTCTGAACAGCAGCGCCAAAACCATGCTCACCGCCATCACCGGCCAGTAAGCGCACCGACTCTCAAGGAAACCACCGCCATGTCCATGTTCTCCATCTTCAGCGTCTCGGGCAGTGCCATCAGCGCCCAGTCGCAGCGCCTGAACGTTGTGGCCTCCAACCTGGCCAACGTCGACGCCGTCGCCGGCCCCGATGGCCAGGCCTACAAGGCCCGCGAAGTGGTCTTTCAGACCGCACCCATGGGCCCCGAAGGGGCGGCCGGCGTCAAGGTCAAGGACGTCACCGAAAACAACACCCCCGGTCGCCGCGTGCACAACCCCGAGCACCCGCTGGCCGACGCCCAGGGCTATGTGACCCATTCCAACGTCAATGCCGTGGACGAGATGGTCAACATGATTTCGGCTTCCCGCTCCTACCAGAACAACGTGGAAGTCATGAACACCGCCAAGTCGCTGCTGCTGAAGACGCTGCAGCTGGGCCAATAAGCGCACACAGAAAGTAGGCACGCATGATTTCCGGCGTTTCCAACAACACCTCGTCCAACAGCAACGGCTCGCCCAAGACCGCGGCGGACATGCAGGACCAGTTCCTGACCCTGCTGGTGGCCCAGCTGCAGAACCAGGACCCCACCAGCCCGATGGACAACTCGCAGCTGACCTCGCAGATGGCGCAGATCAGCACCGTCAGCGGCATCGAAAAGCTCAACAGCACCGTGGAAAGCGTGACCAGCCAGTTCGCGTCCATGCAGATGCTGCAGGGTGTGTCCATGATCGGCCACACCGTGCTGTCCGCCGGCAACCACCTGGGCCTGGCCGCCAAGGAAGCCGAAGACGGCACCAAGCACCTGACCGGCACTGCGGCCTTCGACCTGGATGCCTCGGCCTCCAACGTCACGGTCACCATCACCGATGCCAACGGCAAGCTCGTGGACACGATTGAAATGGGTTCGGCCAACGCGGGCCGCAACTACTTCACCTGGGACGGCAGCGACTACACCGGCGAGAGCATGGACCTGCGCTTCAAGGTCACCGCCACCAACGGCGAAGCCGCGGTCAAGTCCACCACGCTGTCGCCCAACGCGGTGGTCGCCACCAGCATCAGCAACGGCTCGCTCATGCTGGAGCTGGCGAACGGCGAAAGCATCAACTACAACAGCGTCAAGGCTGTGTTCTAAATTCGCAGGAGTCAACCATGGGTTTCTATCACGGTCTGTCCGGCCTGAACGCTGCCAGCAAGAACCTGGACGTCATCGGCCACAACATCGCCAACAGCAACACGGTGGGCTTCAAGCAATCCCGTGCTGAATTCAACGAAATGGTGGCCAGCGCCATGGGCGCATCCAGCAGCACCAACACCGGCATCGGTGTCAGCGTGGCCGCCGTGTCCCAGCAATTCACGCAAGGCGTCACCACGCCGTCCGCCAACGGCCTGGACATGGCCATCAACGGCGATGGTTTCTTTGTGGTGAACACCCCCTCCGGCATTGCTTACACCCGCAACGGCGCCTTCCAGCTGAACAAGACCGGCGAGCTGGTCACGGTCAATGGTGACAAGGTCCAGGGGTACACCGTCGACCCCACCACCGGCCTGCGCACCAGCGTGGCCCTGGGCAACCTGGTGTTCCCGGCCGGCACCCCCATCCCCGCCAAGCAGACCAGCACCGTGAACGCCACGCTGAACCTGGACGCGCGCGTGGACCAGAATGCCGTGCCCGCACCGGCACGTTCCACCTATGGCACATCGCTGGAAGTGTTCGACGAACAAGGCATGGCCACCCCGCTGTCCATGTACTTCCAGAAGTCGGGCGCCAACACCTGGAATGTGTACGACAGCCTGGACCCCAATGCCATGCCCATCGGCCAGATGGTGTTCAGCTCCACGGGCAAGCTGCAAACCGTGGCCGCCTACAGCGGTGCGACCGACCCCGGCGGCCTGAACCCCGGGGATCCCGGCTATGTGCCCCAGTTCGCAACCCCCACCGGCACCACGCTGACCACCACCGTCACCACCACCAACCCCAACAACCCCAACCCCGGTCCCTGGCCGGTGGACATCGACCTGGGCAAGGTGACGCAGATGGGCAGCGCCTTCTCCGTGGCCAAGCTGACCCAGGACGGTTATGCGACCGGTGAACTCACCGCGGTGAACGTGGCCTCGGACGGTACGCTGATGGCCACCTACTCCAACGGCGTCACCCGCGCAGAAGCACAGCTGGCCCTGGCCAAGTTCACCAACAGCCAGGGTCTGCAGTCCTCGGGCAACAACAACTGGGTCGCCTCGAACGACTCCGGCCCACCGGTGTACGGCTCGGCCGGCAGCGGCAGCTTCGGTGTGGTCCAGGGCAATGCCCTGGAAGAGTCGACTGTGGACCTGACCAACCAGCTGGTCGGCATGATGACCGCCCAGCGCGCCTACCAGGCCAACGCCCAGACCATCAAGACCCAGGACCAGATCTTCTCGACCCTGGTCAACCTGCGCTAAGCGCAGCCGACACGCGCAATTAGGAGTTTGTAATGGACCGCATCATCTACACCACCATGACCGGCGCCAACGCGGCCGCGCAGCGGCAGGCGGTGCTGTCGAACAACCTGGCCAATGTCTCGACCACGGGTTTCCGTGCCGAGCTGAGCACCTTCCGCTCGGTGCCGCTGCAAGGCCAGGGCTCCACCACGCGCGTGTTCGGCCTGGATGCCACCTCCGGCCACCTGGAGCAGGCCGGCCCCGCCATCCACACCGGCAAGAGCACCGACCTGATGGCGCGCGGCAATGCCTGGTTTGCCGTGCAGGGGCTGGATGGCCTGGAGGCCTACACCCGCAACGGCGCCCTCGAAGTCACGGCCGAAGGCCAGCTGGTCACGGCCACCGGCCTGCCCGTGCTGACCGATGGCGGCGCGCCGATCGACATTCCGCAGAACGCCAGCATCAGCTTTGGCGGCGACGGCACGGTGGTGGCCACCCTGGCCGGCCAGGACCCGATCAATGTGGGCCGCCTGAAGATGGTGACCCCCAACCAGGAACAGACCTTGAAGCGTGGCGATGACGGCCTGTTCCGCTCGCCCCAGGGCGACCTGCCGGCCGATGCCAACGCCACCATGGTGGCAGGCTCGCTGGAAGGCTCGAACGTGAACGCCGTGGAAGCCATGGTCGGCATGATCGCCGCCTCGCGCCAGTTCGAGCAGCAGATGAAGCTGCTGACCACCGCCGAAACCAACGACAAGAGCGCCAGCCAGCTGCTGAGCCTGAACGGCTAAAACCGGCCCCTGAATTACGGAAGGACACTTCGCCATGATGAATTCCCTGTGGATTGCCAAGACCGGCATGTCTGCCCAGCAAACCCAGATGGATGTGGTTTCGCACAACCTGTCCAACGTCTCGACCACCGGCTACAAGCGCCAGAGCGCGGTGTTCGAAGACCTGATCTACCAGAACCTGCGCCAGGTCGGTGCCCAGGCCGACGAACAGAACGTGCTGCCCACCGGCATGCACCTGGGCCTGGGTGTGCGCACCGTGGCCACCACCCGCAACTTCACCCAGGGCACGCCCCTGGAAAGCGGCAAGGAACTGGATGTGGCCATCAGCGGTGACGGCTTCTTCCAGATCCAGATGCCCGATGGCACCACGGCCTACACCCGTGACGGCACCTTCAGCCGCAGCGCCACCGGCCAGCTGGTGACCGCGGGCGGCTACCCACTGCTGGACGGCATCACCGTGCCCCAGGACGCCACCAAGCTGAGCATAAGCAAGAGCGGCGTGGTCAGCGTGACCGTGCCCGGCAACGCCCAGCCCCAGCAGATCGGCCAGCTCAACACCGCCTCCTTCATCAACCCGGCCGGCCTGGAGCCAATCGGTGAGAACCTGTACCGCGAAAGCGCCGCCTCCGGCGCCCCGCAGGCCGGCACCCCCGGCACCAACAACCTGGGCACGGTGATGCAGGGCTTCCTGGAATCGTCCAACGTGAACGTGGTGGAAGAGCTGGTCCAGATGATCCAGACCCAGCGCGCCTACGAGATGAACTCCAAGGCCATCTCCACCAGCGACCAAATGCTGGCCAAGCTCTCGCAGCTGTAATTCACACCTCTATTCAGAGCGCCTGGCGCTTGTTCAGCCAGGGTTTCAAAGCAAAAAGCATTGCAAACCCAGTCTGCACCAGCGCAAGCCGCTCCTGTTTTGCATTTCCCGGAGCGCTTATGTCCGCCGCCTCTCGCCCCTCCTCCCAAGTTTTCGCTTTGGCCCAGCGCACGCCCCGCATCGCGCTGTGGGGCGCGGCCAGCCTGGTCATCAGCGGTTGCGCCTTCAACGACCCGCCCCCGGTCGACCTGCAAAGCCAGACCCACCCGCTGCCTGCCACGGCGATTGCCGTGCCCCAGCAGCAGGCCCAGGCCACGGGCGGCCTGTTCCAGGCCAACCGCTACCGCCCACCATTTGAAAGCCGCCGCGCCCGCCTGGTCGGGGACATGGTCACCATCCAGATCGCCGAACGCGTGACGGCCAGCCAGCAGTCCTCGTCCACGGTCAACCGCGACAGCAGCATGTCGGCCGGCATCACCGACCTGCCGGTGCTGACCGGTGGTGCCCTGGCCACGGCACAGAAGTTCGGCAAACTCGGCGTGGGCAGCAATGCCGACTTCGAAGGCGGCGGTGGCACCACCAGCGCCAACACCTTCACCGGCTCCATCACCGCCACCGTGGTCGAGGTGCTGCCCAACGGCCACCTGGTGGTCACCGGCGAGAAGCAGATCGGCGTGAACCAGAACGTCGATGTGCTGCGTTTCACCGGCACCGTCGACCCCTACCAACTGCAGCCCAACAGCGTCATCAGCTCCACCCAGGTGGCCAATGTGCGCGTGGAATCGCGTGGCCGCGGCCAGCAAAATTCAGCGCAGGCAATTGGCTGGTTGTCGCGCTTCTTTTTGAGCTTTATCCCTTTCTAAAGCTCTCCAGAATTGGGCAGTATGAAAGTACTGTCCACGCTCCCCACATTCCGCACCGCACGCCTCGCCCTGGCGTTGCTGGCCCTCAGCGGCGGCATGCTGGCCGCTCCCGCCCACGCCTTGCGCATCAAGGAAGTGGCCTCGGTTCAGGGCGTGCGGTCCAACCAATTGACCGGCTATGGCCTGGTGGTCGGCCTCGATGGCACGGGGGACCAGACCACCCAGATGCCTTACACCACCCAGACGCTGTCCAACTACCTGCAGCAGATGGGCATCACGCTGCCGGCCACGGCCAACACCAACAACCTGCAGCTCAAGAACGTCGCGGCCGTGATCGTGACCGCCGAGCTGCCCGCCTTTGCCCAGCCCGGCCAACAAATCGACATCAACGTCTCGTCCATGGGCAACGCCAAGTCGCTCAAGGGCGGCACGCTGATCACCACACCGCTGCGCGGCGCCGATGGCGAGATCTACGCCCTGGCCCAGGGCAACCTGGTGGTCGGTGGCGCCGGGGCCTCGCAAGGCGGCTCCAAAGTCCAGATCAACCACCTGAGCGCCGGCCGCATCCCCCAGGGCGCGCAGGTCGAACGGGCCGTGCCCACGCCCATCAATGACGGCGACACCATCAAGCTGGGCCTCAACGACACCGATTTCCAGACCGCCAGCCAGGTGGTCAAGGCCATCAACGGCCGCCACGGCATGGGCACCGCCATGGCCCTGGATGGCCGCACCGTGGAAGTGCGGGCGCCCGTGAACCCCGGCGCCCGCGTCGGCTTCATCGCCGACATCCAGGAGCTGACCCTGCCGATCAACAAGCCGGCCGCCAAGGTGGTGATCAATGCCCGCACAGGCTCCATCGTGATGAACCAGGCCGTGACCCTGGGCCCCTGCGCGATTGCCCACGGCAACCTGGCCATCACCATCGACTCCACGCCCGTGATCAGCCAGCCCGGCGCCTTCTCGCAGGGCCAGACCGTGGTGACCGAGAAGACCAACATCAACGTCACGCAGGAGCCCGGCAAGGTCATCCGCGTGCCGTCCTCGCCGCAACTGACCGATGTGGTGCGCTCGCTGAACACCCTGGGCGCCACGCCCCAGGACCTGCTGGCCATCCTGCAGGCCATCAAGGCCGCCGGTGCCCTGAACGCCGAGCTGGAGGTGATATGAGTCTGTCTCTGTCGGCCAACAATGCGCTGGCCACCGACATCAATTCGCTCAACAGCCTGAAGAGCCAGGCCAACGCGAACAACCCGCAAGCCGCCCGCGAAGCCGCCAAGCAGCTCGAGTCGCTGTTCATGCACGAGATGATCAAGAGCATGCGCCAGGCGACCATGAAAAGCGGCCTGCTGGACAACGACAGCTCCAAGCTGGCCGACTCGATGATGGACCAGCAGCTGTCCGTCTCCATGGCGGGCATGCCCGGCGGCCTGGCCGATGCCATCACGGCGCAGATTGCGCGCTCCATGGGCATCGATCCGTCCGAGGCCGGCGTCAATCCCGCAGCGGCCCTGGGCGGCACCGAACGCAATTTCAGCATCCCCTCCACCGTCAGCTTTGCCGGCCGCACCCCGCGCTATCCGGGGCTGTCGGGCAATTCGGGCGTGGGCAGCACGGCCTTTCTGGACGCCTATGCGCCATCGCCCAAGGGGCGTGACAACTTCGTCCAGGCCCACAGCAGCGCGGCCGAGCGCGTGGCCCGCGACAGCGGCATTCCCGCCAGCTACATGCTGGGCCAGGCCGGCCATGAAACCGGCTGGGGCAAGAGCGAGATCCGCGGCGACAACGGCAGCAACTCCTTCAACCTGTTCGGCATCAAGGCCACGGGCAACTGGAAGGGCAAGGTGGCCGAGATCACCACCACCGAATACGTCGACGGCATTCCCCGCAAGGTCAAGGCCAAGTTCCGCGCCTACGACTCGTACGAGGACTCCTTCCGCGACTACGCCCGCCTGATCACGGAGAACCCGCGCTACGCGCAGGCCGTGGAAAGCACGGGCAACGCCAAGGCCTACGCCACGGCCCTGCAGAACGCGGGCTATGCCACCGACCCTCTTTACGCCAGCAAGCTGTCCCGCGCGATTGAAAGTGCCCGCGCCGCGCAGCAGGGCACCCAAGGTTAAAGCTTTAGAAAGACCTCCACCATGAGCTTGATGAACGTCGGCGTTTCCGCCCTGGTTGCCAACCAGCACGCCCTGACCACCACCGGCCACAACATCGCCAACGCGAATTCGGCCGGCTACTCCCGCCAGACCGTGGCCACCAGCGCCCTGATCGGCCAGAACGTGGGCAACGGCTTTGTCGGCAAGGGCGTGCAAGTGGCCACCGTCATGCGCCACTACAACGAGCTGCTGGGCAAGCAGTCGAACGCAGCGAATGCCGCCAGCGCCGCCGACGCCATCCGCTACCAGTCGCTGATGCAGATGCAGGACGTGTACTCGGGTGGCGACAGCAGCCTGGGCGCCGCCATCAACAGCGTGATGAATGCCTTTGCGGACGTGGAGGCCGCACCGTCCGACGGCACCGCACGCAACGTGGTGCTGACCCGCATGAGCGAGCTGACGGCGCGTTTCCGCGCGGCCTCGGCCACGCTCAAGGAACAGGACTACAGCACCCAGCAGCAGCTGGGCAACAACGTCACCCTGGTGAACAACCTGGCAGGCCAGGTGGCCGCGCTGAACACCCAGATCAGCCGCGCCGTGGCCTCGGGCCACCAGCCCAACGACCTGCTGGACGCCCGCGAGCAGCTGATCCGCGAGATCAACCAGTACGTGCAGACCAGCCAGGTGGACGCCGACAACGGCGGCATCAACCTGTTCGTCGGCGGCAGCCAGCCGCTGGTGCTGGGCAGCAGCGCCGGCCAGCTGAGCGTGGCCGAAACCACCGAATACCCGGGCAGCGGCAAGCTGTCGCTGTACTTCAGCCAGCCCAATGGCGAGCAGGTCGAGCTGACCGCCAACATGGTGGGTGGCGGCGAGATCGCCGGCCTGCTGAAATTCAACAACGACGACCTGGTCGTCGGCCGCAACCTGCTGGGCCGCCTGGCACTGGCCATCGGCTCGGAGCTGAACCAGCAGAACAAGCTGGGCCTGACCCTGTCGGGCAACTACGGCACCGACCTGTTCAAGCTGACCACGCAGACCCAGGGCTGGAGCAACATCACCGGCTACGACGTCAGCAACCCGGCCACCAGCGCCACGGCCACCGTGACCGACACACGCAGCCTGGTCGCCTCGGACTACAAGATCTTGTTCGACGGCAGCAGCAACGCCCAGCTGATCCGCATCTCCGACGGCAAGACCACCAACCTGCCCATCGACCCGGTGAACGGCATCGATGCCCAGGTCGATGGCCTGCAGTTCTCCGTGCCCGCCACGGTCACCGCCAGCGCCACCCAGGGCCAGAGCATCCTGTTCCAGCCCTTCAGCGCGGCCGCCGACGAAATCCAGCCGCTGGTGCACAACGCCGGCGACCTGGCCGTGTCCAGCGCCGTGACCGCCAAGATCAACCAGGGCAACCAGGGCACGCTGCAGATGAGCAGCCTGCGCGCCACGGACCTGGCCGGCGTGCCGGCCCAGAACGCCCCGGTGCGCATCACCTTCGACGGCGCCGGCAACTACAGCTACCAGACCTACGACCCGGCCACCAGCAGCTGGAGTGCCGCCTCGGCCGCCGCGCCCTACACCTCGGGCCAGGCCATCCAGATCAACGGCTGGAACATCACACTGACCGGCACCCCCGGCAGCGGTGACAGCGTCGACGTGGGCAACGCCCTGGACCTGGGCGACGGCTACAAGCTGAACGCCGGCAACGCCTCGGCCTTCCTGGCCCTGCGCGATACCACCATCTTCGACGGTGGCACCACGCTGAGCGACGGGTTCTCCTCGGCCATGGCCGTGATCGGCACGCGCACCCAAAGCGCCAAGTACGCGGCCCAGCTGTCCCAGACCGTGGCCAACAACCTGAATGCCGACCGCACCGCCGTGTCCGGCGTCAACCTGGACGAGGAAGCCGCGCGCCTGCTGCAGTACCAGCAGGCCTACCAGGCCTCGGCCAAGATCATTCAAACCGCGCAATCCTTGTTCGACAGCGTGCTCAACGCGGTCGGCGGCTGATTCATCAAGGTTTAGGAGTTCTCCATGAGCATTACACGCCTGGGTACGGCCAACATGTATGACCGCACCATCAGCAACATCAGCAAGCAGCAAGCGGAGCTGGCCAGCCAGATGGAACACACCACGGCCGGCAAGCGCGTGCTGCGCGCCAGTGACGACCCCGTGGCGGCCGCCCTGGCCGAACGCGCCCGCACCCGCCTGGACCGCATCGAGACCGACAAGCGCATGCTGGATGCGCAGACCGCCACCGTCGAGTACGCCGAAGGCACGCTGGGCGAAATCAACAGCGCCGTGCAGGAGCTGCGCACGCTGCTGGTGCAGGCCGGCAACGGCACCTACAACCAGACCCAGCGCGACACCCTGGTCGAGCAGCTGACCAGCCTGCGCGCCCAGATCCTCAAGTACAGCAACCGCACGGACAGCAACGGCCTGCCCCTGTTCCGCGGTCTGGACACCCAGGCCAACACACCGTTCCCGAATGGCGGCAACGGCATCCAGTCCGGCCAGCCCAACAGCAGCGAATACACCATCACCAACTCGCTGGATGGTGCCCTGGCCTTCTTCAGCGGCAAGACTGGCAACGGCGTGCTGGCGGTGGACGCCAACCCGGCCAACCAGGGCAAGGCCCACACCGACGCTGGCGTGATCAAGGACCCGGCCACCGCCACCGCGCTGACCGTGCCGGTGACCATCAGCTTCCACGACGACAACGGCGTGCTGTCGTACAGCCTGGATGGCGGCACCACGATGCTGCCCTACAAGGCGGGCGACGCCATCGATGTCGCCGGCATGGCGCTGACCATCAGCGGCGAACCGGCCGTGGGCGACAGCTTCACCGTCAAACCCAGCGAAACCATTTCCGTCTTCGATGCCATCGACCGCGCCATCTCCACGGTGCGCAACGGCGGCAACCCCGACGGCAGCACCAACTCCGGCGCCCTGGCCCATGGCATCGCCCAGTCGCTGGCCGAGCTGGACACCGCGCTGAACCGCATCTCCACCGTGCGCGGCGTCGCCGGGGACCTGCTGAACCAGGCCAAGCGCATGAACAACACGCTGGACGCCCGCGACGAGCAGGTGCAGGCCCAGCGCGTGGCCGCAGAAGACTACGACTCCGAAGGCATGGTGAAGGCGATTGCACAGCTCAAGACCCAGGAGACCGCGGTCTCGGCGGCGCTGCAGTCCTACGCCTCCATCCAGAAGCTGTCGCTGTTCGACTACATCCGCTGAGCGCTGCCCCCACTAGCCTGGGTGCGTGGTCCCGCAACGGCGGGACCACCCGGTCCCGGGCGGCTGGCAACGGCAGCCCTCCCTAGACCTCAACACGGAGCGCTTGCGCTGTGGAATTCGTTCTGAATGCTTTGGTGATGGGCTATCGCCCGCTGTGGAATGCACAGCGCCACTTGGCGGGCGTGCAACTGTTCCTGCACGACACGCCCGACAACCCGGCCGACACGGCCCACCTGCTGCGCATCCTGCAGGAGATGTGGTCCCCCCACGCCCCCCTGCTGCTGCTGTCGCCACAATCGCCGGCGCTGCTGCAAGGCCTGCTGGCCCAGATCGGCCCCAACCCCTCCTGGGCGCTGGAAGTGCGCGCCGAGTGGCTGAACGCCAACGCCCTGCTGCGCGCCCTGGCCACGCGCGCCGCCGAAAAGGGCGTGCGCCTGGTCTGGCGCGGTAGCATGGAACGCCTGCCCTCGGCCCAGGAAGCCAGCAACTTCGCCTGCAGCCTGCTGCACCTGGAACCTCAGGATGCACTGGCGCTGATGCACGCCACGGCCGACCAGGCCGTGCCCCAGCGGCTGTCGCTGCTGGAAGGGCAGATGTACGAGGACATCCACAGCCAGGCCCTGGCACGCCGCTGCCTGGAGCACTACCACGCCAGCGCCATCGCCGGCTGGCCCGACGAGGACGTGCTGCACAAGCTGCGCGGCGCCCGCGTGCTGCACCCCTCGCACGAGCACGTGCTGCGGCTGCTCAAGGCCGTCGATGCCGACCAGTCGCTGGAAACCTTCGAAGAAATCCTCAGCGAGGACCCGCTGCTGGCCTACCGCTTCATGCTGTACGCCAACTCGGCCGCCCTGGGCGCGCGCAACCCCATCAACTCGCTGCGCCGTGCGCTGGTGATGCTGGGCTACGGCACGCTCAAGGAATGGCTGGGCACCCAGCTGATCCACGCCAGCCACGAAAAGGACCTGCAGCCCATCCGCCTGTCGATGGTGATGCGCGCCGCGCTGACCTCGCACCTGCTGGATGCCGGCGTCAGCCAGGAGCTGCGCAGCGAGGTCTACCTGTGCGGCCTGTTCTCGCGCCTGCACGAAGTGCTGGACGAGCCGCTGGAGACCACGCTCACGCGCCTGCCGCTGTCCGAGCGCATCCCCCAGGCAGCCGTGCAGGGCGAAGGCCCCTACGCCCCCAGCCTGCAGCTGGCCCAGGCGCTGGAAAGCGAGGACGGCGCCCACGCCATCCGCGCCCTGTGCGAGGAGCACGAGATCAGCCTGGAGCACGTCAACCGCACCCTGCTGCGCCTGGTGTGCGAATGGCCCAACCAGCGGCCCAGCTGGTAAAGCCATCAAAAATCAAAGCAACTGGCGCTCATCTGGCAAGTTTTTCGGATCGAAAAGCCCTCGAACACCAGACAAGACCAGCGCCAGCAGCTTCGGTTTTTGACAAGCTCCCCATGCCGTCGGTGAAAACGCGCTGGCGCGGCACCCCGCAGCGGCCTACAGTTCGCCCCTGTTGACCCCGCCCGCCATGCCCCTGCACGAATTCACCGCCCTGCTCATCCTGGCCACGGCCATGAGCTTCACCCCCGGCCCCAACACCACCTTGTCGACCGCCATGGCGGCCAACCACGGCCTGCGTCACAGCCTGCGCTTCGTGCTGGCCGTGCCCGTCGGCTGGACCTTGTTGCTGGGTCTGTGCGCCCTGGGCGTGGGCGCATTGATCACCGGCCTGCCCCCCCTGCGTGCGGGCATCAAGGCCGTGGGCATCGGCTACCTGCTGTGGCTGGCCTGGAAGCTGTCGGGCAGCGGCCAGCTGGCCCAGGCGCGGCCCGCACAGCTGCAAATCAGTTTTGCCCAAGGGGTTTTGCTGCAATTCATCAACATCAAGGCATGGTTTTTGGCGTTGACCATCGTCGCAGGATGGGTCGCTGGCCAGGCCAACTTTGCCGAGCGCATGCTTGTCGTGCTGCCCGTCATGGCGAGCTACGCCTTCTGCAGCAACCTGTGCTACGCCTGCATCGGCGCTGCCTTGCGCCAGTGGCTGGCCCACGGCCGGCGCCTGCTGTGGTTCAACCGCCTGATGGCCGCCCTGCTGGTGGGCACCGCCGTCTGGATGTTGCGCGCCTGAAGCGGCGGTGATTTTTTCGGCCCGGCCCCTGCAAGCCCCGGCGCTTCGCCCCACAATAGCTGCACCGGCGCCGCCGCCCATCCCGTGCCCGACGCCCATTGCCGCAGCGCCCGGCTATGCGTAGTTTCCGGGTGACACGGCCATGCCCCACAACGGTATGCTCTTTGCACCACGCCTTGTCCGGCACGCGCACAGTGCGCGCGCCGCTTCTAGAGATTGAGTAGTTATGACGAATTGGACCCTGGCTGCACGTGCCGCCAAGATGAACTCCTCCGCGATCCGCGAGATTCTGAAACTCACCGACCGTCCCGGCATCATCAGCATGGCCGGTGGCCTGCCCTCGCCCGCGGGCTTCCCGATCACGGCCTTCACCGCCGCCTGCAACGCGGTGATGGAGCGTGACGGCGCTGCGGCGCTGCAGTACTCCACCACCGAAGGCTTCCCTGCGCTGCGCCAGGCGATCGCCGACTTCCTGCCCTGGGACGTCAACCCCGACCAGGTGCTGATCACCACCGGCAGCCAGCAGGCGCTGGACCTGATCGCCAAGATCTTCATGGACAAGGGCAGCCGCATCCTGGTGGAGAAACCCACCTACCTGGGCGCCCTGCAGGCCTTCACCCCCATGGAACCAGTGGCCGTCGGCGTGGACAGCGACGACGAAGGCATGCTGGTCGAGGACTTCGCCGCCAAGGTCGGCACCGGTGCCGACAAGGCCCGCATCGCCTACGTGCTGCCCAACTTCCAGAACCCCACCGGCCGCACCATGAGCGAGGCGCGCCGCCAGGCCCTGGTGGAAAAGGCCAAGGAACTGGACATCCCCCTGATCGAGGACAACCCCTACGGCGACCTGTGGTACGAGGGCGAGCCCCCCCTGCCGCTGGCGGCACGCAACCCCGAGGGCGTGATCTACATGGGCTCCTTCTCCAAGGTGCTGGCCCCCGGTCTGCGCGTGGGCTTCATCGTGGCGCCCAAGTCGGTCTACGGCAAGCTGACCCAGGCCAAGCAGGCCGCCGACCTGCACAGCCCCAGCTTCAACCAGCGCGTGGTCGCCGAGGTGATGAAGGACGGCTTCCTCCAGCGGCACATCCCCACCATCCGTGCCATGTACAAGGCCCAGCGCGATGTGATGCTGGTGGCCCTGGAGCGCGAAATGGAAGGCCTGGACGTGAGCTGGACACGCCCCGTGGGCGGCATGTTCCTGTGGGTGCGCCTGCCCAAGGGCATGAACGCCCAGGACCTGCTGCCCGAAGCGGTCGAGCGCGGCATGGCCTTTGTGCCCGGCGCGCCCTTCTTTGCCGATGAGGCCGAGCACAACACCCTGCGCCTGTCGTACGTGACCGTCTCGCCCGCGCAGATCAACCAGGGCATTGCCGCCCTGGCCGCCGCCATCCGCGCGCTCCAGGCCAAATAATCGCCTGGACGCCACCCCGGGTGGCGTATCGTGCACAGCGCATAGCTTCCCGCAAGCTATGCGCTTTTTTGTTCGCTCTGATTGGGAATCCCCGCCATGTCCGCCCATTGCCCACCCCTGACCACCCGCCCGTTCATGACCGTGGACGTCTTCACCGCCGAGCCCTACCGGGGCAACCCGGTGGCCGTGGTGCTGGATGGCCAGGGCCTGGACGAGGGCCAGATGCAAAGCTTTGCGCGCTGGACCAACCTGTCCGAGACCACCTTCGTGCTACCGCCCACCGAAGCCGGCCGCGCCCAGGGCGCCGACTACCGCGTGCGCATCTTCACCCCGGCCGCTGAAATGCCGTTTGCCGGTCACCCCACCCTGGGCACCTGCCATGCCTGGCTGGCCCAGGGCGGCACGCCCCAGGACCCCACGCGCATCGTGCAGGAGTGCGCCAAAGGCCTGATCCCCATCCAGCCCTCGGCCGCCGGGCTGGCGTTTGCCACCCCGGCCACCCGCGCCCTGCCGCTGCCCGCCCACCTGCACCTGATCTACGAGGCCCTGGGCATCACCAACGAGCAGGTGCTGGATGCCGCCTACCTGGACAACGGCCCGCACTGGCTGTGCCTGCTGCTGGACAGCCCAGACACTGTGCTGGGCCTGGAGCCTGACCTGGCGCGCATCAAGGCCCTGGGCCACAAGGTCGGCGTGGCGGCGCGCTACAAGGCCGACGACGCCACGCCGCTGATCGGCCGTGCCTGCCGCGAGGCCGAGGCCTTTGCCACCGGCCTGCGCGCCGCCCCGGTCGCCGCCCAGGCCCAGCTGGAAGTGCGGGCCTTTTCCACCACGGGTGTCGAAGACCCGGTCACCGGCAGCCTGAACGGCAGCCTGGCCGACTGGCTGATCGCACAAGGCCACCTGCAGGCGCCCTACATGGCCAACCAGGGCGCCTGCGTGGGGCGCGACGGCTGGGTGTCCGTGCAGCAGGACGCGCAGCAGCAACTGTGGATCGGCGGGCAGACCGTGACCTGCGTGCAGGGCACGGTGCTGCTCTGAGCGAAGGCCCCTCAGGCCACGGCCCGGTAGCGTTGCGATAAAGCAAATAAAAATAATTATCAATCGCGTAAAATCCGCGCATCTTTGATTCTGCCTTGTGCCACTGCCTGCCTTATGTATCGCTATCTGATTGCCAGTGCCCTGACCCTCGGTACCCTCGCGGCCACACCGGCCTCCGCCGCCCAACCCGCTGCGGCCAGCGCCCGCCCCAGCGCGCTCCAGGCCTCGGCCGTGGTGCAGCACTACAGCACCCTGGTGTATGCCAACTACAGTGACACCATCGCAGCCGCGCAGCAGATGCAAAAGGCGATCCATGCCTTCCTGGCCAAGCCCAGCCCCGCCACCCAGAATGCGGCGCGCAAGGCCTGGCTGGATGCCCGCGAGTTCTACGGCCAGACTGAGGCCTTCCGCTTCTACGACGGCCCCATCGACAACGCCGACGGCCCCGAGGGCCAGATCAACGCCTGGCCGATGGACGAGTCCTATGTGGACTATGTGGTGGGCGATGACAACGCCGGCCTGATCAACAACCGCAAGCTGCCCATCACCAAGGAACGCCTGGCCGCGCTGAACGAGCACGACGGCGAGGAGAACATCTCCACCGGCTGGCATGCCATCGAGTTCATGCTGTGGGGCCAGGACCTGGACGACCACGGCCCCGGCGCGCGCCCCTACACCGACTTCGTGGACGGCAAGAAGCCGAATGCCGACCGCCGCCGCGCCTACCTCAAGGTGGTGACCGAGCTGCTGCTGGACGACCTGCAATCCGTGGCCGACCAGTGGAAGCCCGGCGTGAAGAACAACTTCCGCGCGGCCTTCGACCAGGGCGGCGACGAATCCCTGCGCAAGGTGTTCATCGGCCTGGGCTCGCTGTCGCGCGGCGAACTGGCGGGCGAGCGCCTGGAGGTGGCCATGGCCAGCCGTGACCAGGAAGACGAGCACTCCTGCTTCTCGGACAACACCCACCGCGACGCGGTCACCAACGCCCAGGGCATCCAGAATGTCTGGCTGGGCCACTACCAGCGCCGCAACGGCACGGTGCTGCAAGGCCCCGGCCTGCGCGACTGGGTGGCAGCGCAGGACCCGGTGATCGCCGAAAAGACCTCGCTGCAGATTGCCAAGTCCGTGGCCTCGGCGCAAGCCATTCCGGCCCCGTTCGACCAGGCCATCCAGGGGGCGCGCGACAGCGCCGCACGCGCCAAGATCCAGGCCACGATCGACTCCCTGACCCAGCAAAGCAAAGACCTGGTGGACGCGGCCAAGGCCGTCGGCTTCGAACAGCTGAACCTGGTCGAGCCCTGAGCGGCAGCCACGGCTGCCTGTCATCCTGCACCGCGGCCTGGCCGCGGTGCCTGTTTCCGGGCCTTCGGCCCCCTGCCTATGACCTTCTTGCTCCGCACCAGCAGCGTGCTGGCCACCGCCCTGGCCTTGGCCGCCTGCACCGCCCGCCCGGCCCCTGGCGACACAGCCGCAGATGCCGCGCAGGCCCTGTTTGCGCGCCCTGCCGCCGATGCCCAGCCCGGTGGCAAGACCACCGTGTTCTCCAACGGCCGCAACGCCTTCTCGCTGCCCGCCGCCAACCTGAATGACGCCGAACGCACGCGCTTCGTGGTGGGCAACTCCTTTTTCAAGCGCAACTGGGTCCAGGCCCCGGCCTCCACCACTGCGCGCGACGGACTGGGTCCGCATTTCCTGGCCCGCTCCTGCGGCGGCTGCCACGTGCAGGACGGGCGCGCCCAGCCGCCCGACTTCCACAACCCGCTGGCGCCCCAGCCGTTTGCCGGCCTGCTGCTGCGCCTGTCGGTGCCCGGCACCGATGCCCACGGCGGCCCCAAGCACGAGCCCGTGTACGGCGATCAGTTCAACACCATGGGCATCCACGGCGTCCAGGGCGAGGGCAAAGTGCACCTGAGCTACGAGCGCATCGAGGGGCAGTACGCCGACGGCACGCCCTACACCCTGGAAAAACCCCGCTACCACCTGCGCAACCTGGCCTATGGCCCCATGGCCCCCGACGTCATGGTCAGCCCGCGGATTGCCCCGCAGGTGATCGGCCTGGGCCTGCTGGAAGCCATCCCCGAGGCCGAGATCCTGGCCAATGCCCAGGCCCAGGCGGCCAACACCGGCCCCATCAAGGGGCAGCCCAACTACGTCTGGGATGCCTACGCCGAGCGCATGGTCCTGGGTCGCTTTGGCTGGAAGGCCAACGTCGGTAGCCTGGCGCACCAGACTGCCGGCGCCTTCCTGGGCGACATCGGCATCACCTCCAGCCGATTCCCGCAGCAGACCTGCACCCCCGCGCAGAAAGACTGCCTGGCCGCGCCGAATGGGAATGCCAAGGGCCAGCAGGGGGTCGAGATCGAGGACTATGCGCTGGACGATGTCATCTTCTACCAGTCGACCCTGGCCCCGGCTGCGCGCCGCAACGCCCAGGACGAGGGTGTGCTGCGCGGCGAAGCCCTGTTCCATGCCGCGCAGTGCGCGCAGTGCCACCGCCCCAGCTACCGCACCGGCACCGCGCTGTTTCCGCGCCTGAGCAGCCCAGCCCTGTCCGGCCAGGACATCACCCCCTACACCGACTTGCTGCTGCACGACATGGGCGAGGCGCTGGCCGATGGCCGCCCGGACTTTGCCGCCAACGGCCGCCAGTGGCGCACCCCCCCGCTGTGGGGCATCGGCCTGCTGCCGGCGGTGAACGACCACCAGCGCCTGCTGCACGACGGCCGTGCCCGCGGTGTCGCCGAGGCCATCCTCTGGCACGGTGGCGAAGCCGAGGCGGCGCGGGAACAATTCCGCCACCTGCCGGCACCGGACCGGGCGGCCCTGGTTCAATTTGTGGAATCTCTGTGATGCGTTGCTCTTTCTTCTCTCTGGGCCTGATCGGGCTGCTGACCGCTGGCCATGTCCTGGCCGCCGCACCGCCGGCCCCACCCCTGACCTCCGGGGCCGCCGCCCAAGCGCTGTACGCACAATGGTTTGTGCCGCACTCGGCCCAGGCCAGTGCCTCCGCACAGCAGCTGCACGCCCAGGTGCAGCAGTACTGCGCCGGCCAGGCCAGCCTGGCGGCGGCGCGCGCCCAGTTCACCCAGGCCAGCCAGGACTGGGAGCGCCTGTCGGCGCTGGCCATGGGCCCGCAGATCGAACGTCGCACCGCCCGCATGGTCGACTTCCAGCCGCTGCGCCTGCCCCTGCTCAAGACCGCGCTGCGCAAGGCCCCCCAGGATCTGGCCGCCATGGAGACGATTGGCGCACCGGCCAAGGGCTTCCCGGCGGCCGAGCATTTGCTGTGGGTCGACGTGGCCCAGCCGCACACCCCGGCCTGCCACTACGTCGGACTGGTCGCTGCCGAGCTGACCCAGGAAATGCGCGACCTGCACCAGGCCAACCTGGCCGCCAGCGCCAGCACCGCGCTGGATTTCCACAGCACCGCAGAATTCCTGAACCAGTGGATCGGCGGCCTGGAACGGCTGCGCTGGCAGTCCATGGACAAGCCGCTGCGCAGCGCCAGCCCGGGCAAACAGGCCGCCGTCACGCGCGCACCCAGCCAGGGCACGCTGGCCAGCTGGCAGGCGCAATGGGGCTCGCTGCGCCACCTGGCCGTGGGCGACGCCCGCCAGCCGGACCACGTGAGCATTGCCCGCCTGGTCGAAGCCCAGGGCTGGACGCGCCTGGCCGACGAGCTGCGCGCCGCCGTGCAGCAGGCCGATGCCGCCATGCAGGCCGTGGACCGTGTCGAGCTGGCACGCACCACCCCCGCCAGCCGGGCGCTGAGCCAGCTCAAGCACCTGGTGGAAAACGACGTCGCCCTGGCCCTGGATGTCACCATCGGCTTCTCGGATGCCGACGGTGACTGAGCCCGCCTCGCGCACGCGCCGGCAGTGGCTGCAGGGCATGGCGCTGCTGGCAGCCTGGCCCACGCGCCCCTGGGCGCAGGCCGCCCAGCCTCCCCGCTGGGCTGCGGCCTGGGCCGTCGGACCCGACCTGTTTGTCGGCGTGCTGCAGGCCCCGGCCACCGCCACGGACCGCCTGCAGGTGGTCCAGGCCCACGCCATCCCCACGCGGGCCCACGGCATGACCCAGTTGGCCGATGGCCGCCTGCTGTTTGCCAGCCGCCGCCCCGGCGACTGGCTGCTGCAGCTGCACCCGGATGGCCGTGCACACTGGCACTGGATCGAGCCCGACCGCGCCTTCAACGGCCACGTGATCGCCAGTGCCGACGGCCGGCAGCTCTACACCACCGAAACCGACCTGGCCGACAGCCAGGGCCTGATCGGCGTGCGCGACGCACAGACGCTGGAGAAGATCGCCGAATGGCGCACCGGCGGCATGGACCCGCACCAGCTGCTGCTGGACCGCGATGGCAGCCTGGTGGTGGCCAACGGCGGCATTCCCACGCAGCCCGAAACCGGGCGCCGCAAGCTGCGCATGGACCACATGGACTCGTCCATCGTCCGCCTGCGGCCCCAGGACCAGGGCGCACTCGCCGGCCAATGGCAGTTGCCCGATCCGCGGCTGAGCCTGCGCCACCTGGCGTGGGGGCCGGCCGTGGCCTGGGACCCGGGCCAGCGCTGGCTGGGCATTGCCCTGCAGGCCGAGCACGACCTGGCCGAGGACAAGCTCCACGCCCCGGTGCTGGCCCTGTTCGACGGCCAGCGGCTGCACACCGCCCCCCGCCCCACCGGCGCGCCCTGGCAGGGCTATGGCGGCGACATCAGCAGCGACGGCCACCTGTTTGCCGTCAGTTGCCCGCGCGCCGACGTGCTGAGCTGGTGGCAGCCCCCGGCAACGCCGGACGCTGCGGCGCACTGCCTGCGCCACGATGCCCAGGCCGGCGTGTACAGCCTCAGCAACCCCAGCGTGATCCAGCCGCTGCAGCCGCCGCGCGCGCCCGTGTGGTCCGCAGGCACGCAGCAAGTGCTGCAGTGGCCCGGCCAGACGGCCATCGGCCGCAGCGACCACCTGGCCCTGGACAACCACTGGGTGCAGCTGCCACCGCAGCTGTGAATGAAAAGTGGCTGTAGCGCTCACCCCATCAGCGCTGACAGCTATCAAAACCTTCTCTCCACCCCGTCCACGGTGCCCCAGCCTGCAGGCACACGCGCCTGCGGGCCGGCCTGGCCTGCCCCGGAACTGCGGCCCGGCCACCACCATCGTCTCCGATAGGACAGGCATTCCGCATCGACCGCTTCCACAATCTGCGGCCATGGGAACCCTCTACCTTGTACGCCATGGCCAGGCTTCATTTGGCGCCGATGACTACGACCAGCTCAGCCCCCTGGGGCTGCAGCAGTCCCAGCAACTGGGCCGCTACTGGCGCGAGCGCGGCCAGCGTTTCGACGCGGTCTGCACCGGCACGCTGCGCCGCCATGTACAGACGCTGGAAGGCATCCAGGCGACCTTGCCCGGCCTGCCCGCAGCCCAGGCCCTGCCGGCCCTCAACGAGTACGACAGCCACGCGCTGATCCGCTGCATCCACCCCGACCCGCTGCCGCCGGCAGACACCCCGGAGCGCTACCGGGCGCACTTTCGCCTGCTGTGCGATGCCATCGCGCAATGGATGTCCGGCGTGATCAGCCCTGCCGGCATGCCCACCTGGGAAGGCTTTGCCGACGGCATCCGCCAGACCCTGGACCAGCTGCGCCGCCAGCACCCGGACGGGGACGTGCTGGTCGTCAGCAGCGGCGGCCCCATCTCCACCGCCGCGGGCCTGGTGCTGGGCGCGCCGGCCGAGGTGTCGATCGCCCTGAACATGCGCATCCGCAACACGGCCGTGACCGAGCTCAGCACCAGCCCCAAGCGCCTGATGCTGCAGACCTTCAACACCCTGGGTCACCTGGATACGCCTGCCACCCGCGACTGGGTCACCTTCGCCTGAGGCCCTCTGCCGCCACCCTGCGGCGGCAGTAGCGCCGGTGGCCAGCCCCCTGCGACGGACCGCCACCGCGCACCGGCCACGCTGCGTACGCTGCAGGGGCATTGGAATGGGCTTACAACCAAGGCTTTGCACCCCCACGGCAGCAGACCACCATGTCCGGAATCCCCCGCTCCCC
>NZ_VSWF01000013.1:0-88642 GCF_009668305.1 Comamonas sp. CAH-2 | reverse complement strand
AATCCAAGTCTGATGTAAAGCTCAACCGCTCGCATCCTGTCTGCGTATGTGTACATGAACTATCTCCTCTGATAGTCCAAGTTTTTGTCCGCATGCCCGGCGGGTAAGTTTTGCGTGGAAATCAACAGGCGCCTCACTCCAGCGATTTCGCTTGCCTTATGGATCGCATTTCAATGCGAGAGCGCTTTTCTTTGCTGATCACACCTTTACGAAGAGTGCGCGACAGCCCTGGAACCACAAAGCGTACCGTGAGATCTTGCTCAGTGAGATAGCTGGCGATGTGCTTTAACCCCTTGAGCGTACGTTCGTCGAACTGATGGAATGAGCCAACAGCGGGGTAACGCATGCGCTTGAGGTGCTCTAGGGCATTGCAGTTGCTGTAAGAGCCTTTTCCTGCCGTCACAGTGCCCTTCCAGTGCTCTCCTATGGCCTTGGCAATCGTGACATCCTGACGCACTACTGAGCCGTTAAAGAACAACATGGTGTGCATGTGCAGCCCACGTTGCAGGCCATACTCAAACTTCACAGCAAAACCAACATGTGAATCCGCATAGCGTTCCGCCACATACTTTTTGAGCTGTTCCCAATGCCTAACAGATTCTAGGTGGCTAGGCGTGTAGAGATCCAAACGGATGATCATCAGCTTGGAGTACGCAGCCTTGAGATCAAGGATGTACTGAAACAGAGACCTGCTTGTAGACTGCTCGTTCCTCTTCAGGTTTGATAGGCCCTTGTAGAAGGTGCAACAATCCAAGTTCTCACGAACCCTTTGTAGCAAGGCACGTGGATCAAGCTGGAGGAAGTTGTCAACGTCCTGTTCGACGACTTCCTGCTCTAGGCTGCTGATGAAAGCTGAGAGGTAGGGATTGATGGTCCTGGAGCTTTCATCCAAGCTGAAAGGATCAGCTACAGGACAAGACAATAGCAGGCACTGTAGGTCCTCTGCTAGGCTTTGCTCAAACGAGCAACGTCAAAATCTTCCTCGTCTGGTCCATCCTCCAAGTCGTCTAAAATTTGCTTGAGCAGTTTGTTCAGACGATAAACCCAGCTGGCCAAGGATGCATAGTCAACTTCATTATCTTGGAGTTGATTATGGAAGACACTGGCATTTATCATTAGACCTCACCTTGGTAGTTCATCGGAGTTAGATACTCAGAGCCTTAGAACAGCTCTGAGCCTTCAACCCAATATCTACACTAGGTAAAATTTCGCTTCCCTTTTTGTCACCTTGCAAGGTGATCCGAAAATAACGTACAAGCATAGATCGCAGCTCAAACAGTTGCTACTTAGGTAAGCCTTTGATACTCTGAGAAATCTTCAGAGTGAGCAAATAGGATTATTAGATCCTTGATGCTAAAACAAAAAAACAGATTATTCTGGCACACACCTTGTAGTGTGTGCCACCAGCACACTGGGTAGAGTAGCTGATAGTTTACAGGTTGTAAGAGATAGGTTATCTCTTTATATTCATGATGTAGGTCTATATTTAATTTACAGATATAGAAATACCATTAATAACCTACACTCCCAAGATTCACCATCAACAAACTATAAAAAATAATATAAATATCTACAAGATAGTTGGCGGAATAATTGCCCCAGCCTGCGGCCAGGGCTACAAAAGTTATTTCCTAAACAATAGCTATTTTTTTCAAAATCCACTCATCCACTTGATGCTCTACCCAGCCTACAGAGCTGGATCCAAGTTTGATCTGTCTTGGAAAATCTGGATCATAGTACTTAGATTTTTTATCCAGTTTCGCGTACAGCGTTGTTCTGGATATTTTCAGTTTACTGCAAACTTGAGCAGTACGCAAAAGCATAAGAGGGGTAGAGGCTGTTGTTGGCATGGTGAGGCTCGCAAATTTATGGCACGGCTTTAGGCTGTGCGGAGTGCTATGAAGTGAGCCGTTCGAAGCTTTCCGAACTGGTACGACTCAAAACATCTGGCACGAGGTAGAAAACCTCCCTCAGTCGTGTGGGGCGCACCCACTGCACCCACTGCACCCACTGCACCCACTGCACCCACTGCACCCACTGCACCCACTGCACCCACTGCACCCACTGCACCGCAGCATCCTCCTTCGCATCCATCCATCCCTGTATGCAACTCTTACATGGGGTACGCCTCGGCAGCACAGCATTCACTTGAATGAAATTTATGGACTTTCCATCACATGCTGACAAAAGGCTTATATTTACCAATAAAAGATACTTAACTTTTCATAAAAAAAGAAGAATTAAAATAGAAAAAAGAAGATTTAGATACAAAAAAAGAAGAAAATATCTTGAAGATTCAGTGTTTCAGTTCGATGAAGCGGAAGCAATGTGCTGTGCCCGATCCTTCAGTACAACCTTCGCCTGGAGCGACGAAACGTCTCTCGATCGTTAAAAATTCTGCTAGCCAATTGATGGCTTCTACGGTTGATGGCGTGAACTGCAGTACCCCGTCAACAGTGGGTGACAAGTCTTTCGGAAACGGTTTGGCTGGCACGAAATCAAGGGGGCCGCTGCACGAGACTTGGCTGGCGAACGATTTGAGGGCCTTCTTGTTGGCTCCGATTCTTTCAGTAGAGATCAGTACGATTTGCCCCACCGGGAGGTTTGAAGGAATAATGTTCCCAGTGAGCAATGCAGATGGGAAAACTACATCCAAGGCATACTTGAATTGCGAGAATTTATCAAAGAGAGAATTAATCCATTCCCTATATTCCTTCAGGGAACATTTTTGCAAAAAATTTAATCCATTATTTTTAAATAAAACGTCCAATCGGCATATAAAAATAGTATTACTACCAATAAATTTATCTCTTACAAATTCATTTATTTTCTTACGGTTATCATTAGCAGTTCTAACAAAAAAATTCTCTATCTTCTGGTAAGTTTTACTTCTCAAAATTTGACACAACTCACTATCACTGGACATTTTTACCGTATTTACATAAGGGTGCATGCAAGCCAGAAATTTATAATTTGAGTAGTTGTAGTTTTGATAACTAGCAACAATATTTCTTATGTTGTTATTTAATCTTGAGCGATACGACTCTAGTATTTTAATATCATTAAAGTATCTTATAAAATTATTTCTCTTTTTCAATAATTCAATTGATTTAGAAACCTTTGTCAGCAAATTAACTAAAACAAAAAAAGTCATAAAACTCAAAACTAACCAAACCTAAATCAACCGCCTCTGCACGTCTTATGTAGTTTCTCCCATAATTAATCTTATAATCAAAAAATAATTTTCCAATGACGGCAGCTTTATTTAGTTTTTTTCTAACAATTGAATTCAAGATAAAATTTTTATGCTTTCTCGCATAGTCGTCATCAAAAAAAATATATTCTTGTGCATAAGGGAGGTCATCAGGCCCAAGAGCCATGAATATGCCCTCTGAATAATTGAAGCTACTATTTGTTGTGTCCATACAAGAAATCACTCCACTGCTGCATCATTATTCGACGTTTCTCTAGGGCATCTCCGCGGCGATATGCCGCTTCCACTTTACTTTCAAGAGCATGCGCCAAGGCCTGCTCTGCAAGCTCTCGAGGATAGTCAGTTCGCTCACCAACCCAGTCTCGGAACGTCGAGCGAAACCCATGGGGAACGGCATCGATTCCCATACGCCGCATCACTGCCAGCAAAGTCATATCGGAGAGTAGCTTGCCGCGAGGCGAAGGGAAAACGAATTCGTTATCGACAAACCGTGGCAGCTTTCGCAAAAGCTCAACCGCTTGCTTGCTGAGGGGCACACGGTGTTCACGCTGCGCCTTCATCCTTTCACCAGGAACGATCCATACACCTGCATCAAAATCGACTTCACTCCAGATTGCCCCACGAACCTCTCCACTGCGGGCGGCTGTTAGGACGACGAACTCCAGAGCTCTTGCGGCAATCCCCTCCTTGGTCCGCAGATCACAGATGAACTGCGGAACAGCATCAATCGGCAGAGCCTTGCGATGAACCGTTTTTTTGAATCTTTCCGGGAGATGGAAGTAACTTGTCAAGGCGCCCTTTCCATCGGGCTGGGTTTTCGCCCTCACGATAGCCTCGGACTGTCGCCCAATCCAACACAGCTTCGATACGTCCACGCAAGCGCGCAGCCGTTTCATTTTTAGTCTTCCAGATGGGCTCCAAGACAGCTAGTACATGCGACTGTGTGACATGAGCAGTTTGCAAGTTTCCAATCACCGGAAAGGCATACGTAGCCAGGGTTGCTGACCACTGTGCTCTATGCTTAGGATTCTTCCAGGTGTCACCGTGGGCGTCGATGTAAGCTTTGGCTGCACTCTCGAAGGTGACAGCACTAAGCTGCTCAGCCTTGATCCTACTTACTGCTGCATGACGTGCAGCTATAGGATCAGCACCAGCGTCAATCTCACTTCGCGCAGTGCGAGCCTTCTCGCGCGCCATGGCCAATGTGACAGATGGAAATCCCCCAAGTCCCATATGCCTGCGCTTGCCAGAAATCACTGTTCTCAGAACCCACGAGCGAGCACCCGTAGGGGTGACATACAAGTAGAGACCAGTAACACCTCCAACACTGTGGTGGCCGGGTTCAGTAAGCCTGCTAACCTGTATAGCAGACAGTTCTTTGGCAATCTTCGGCAAATCAATCCTTGTAGAAAGTTCGGAGGAGAATAAAAACTATCCACCATCCTTTCTACCATAAAAGATTTGAACGCTCAGAACCTCATCGAACTCAATCGGACAGCGGTCATGCCATCAAATCAATAAAAACAATAACTTATAGTTCATTTCTTACTTCATCGGACGACTTTGCAGCAGACGCCCCTTCCGCCAATTTAAAGGGTCTTGAGCAATCAAGGCCTTTTTTATTGCCCTTTTGCGCGACCCATCTTGCATAAAAAACGCCCGGAACATCCGGGCGTTGTGCTTGGTGCGGCGCGCGACTCAGAAGCCCAGGGAGTGCGGCAGCCACACCGACAGGGCAGGCACAAAGGTCAGCAGCAGCAGCACGATCAGTTGCGCCACCAGGAAAATCGGCAGCTCGCGGTTGAGTTCAGACAACGAGGTTTTCGTCGCTACGCAGGTCACGAACAGCAAGCCCCCGACCGGCGGTGTGATCATGCCCAGTGTCAGGTTGACCACCACCACCATGGCGAACTGGATGGGATCGATGCCCAGAGCATTTGCAATCGGCGCCAGGATGGGCACCAGAATCATGATGCCGGGCAGTGGCTCCATGAAGATGCCAAAGATCAGCAACAGCACGTTCACCGCCAGCAGGAACATGATGGGCGACAGCTCCCAGCTGATGATGAGCTCGGACAGGTACTGGGGCACGCCCTCCACCGTCAGAATCCAAGCGAACGGCTGGGAGGCCGCCATCACCAGCAACACCGACGCCGTCAGCAACGCCGAACGCGAGGTGATGGCAGGGATCGCACTCCAGTGCAGCGTGCGGTAGATCCACTTGCCGCAGATGAAGGCGTACACCACTGCCACGACCGAGGCCTCGGTGGGGGTGAACACCCCGAAGCGGATACCAATGATGATCAAGGCCACCAGCAGCAGCACGGGGATGGCCTTGATGGTGTTGAGCAGCATATCCTTGCCGGACGGACGTGCTTCGGTGGAACGGTAGCCGCGCTGCCGGCTCACCCACCAATTCACCGCACACAGCGCTGCGGCAATCAGCAGGCCCGGCACAAAACCCGCGATAAACAGCGCGCCCACCGAGACGTTCTCATCCTGCAAAGAGTAGATGATCATGCTGATCGACGGCGGAATGATGGGACCGATGATGGCCGAATTGGCCGTCAACGCGGCCGCATACGGACGGTCATAGCCGGCCTTGGTCATCATCTTGGTCATCATGGCGCCGGGCCCGGCTGCATCGGCCAGGGCAGAGCCCGAGATCCCTGCAAACAGCACCGACGACCCCACGTTGGCATAGCCCAGGCCACCACGCAGGTGCCCCACGAACTGCGCGGCAAAACGCAGCAGCACCTGGGTCAGCGCGCCGCCCGACATCAGCTCGGCCGCAAAGATGAAGAACGGCACGGCCATCAGCGGAAAGCTGTCGATGCCAGTGAACATTTCCTTGAACACCACCAGTTGGGGGTACTTGCCCCCCACAAACACGGCGATGGCGGAAGCGATAGCCAAGGCAAAGGCCACCGGAAAGCCCAGCACCATCAACAGCACCAGGCCCACAATCAAAGTCAAAGTCATTTTTTTGAATCCCTGTCCCGACCTGGCTTACAGCGAGCCTGCGGCTTCACCATCGATCTCTTCGGAGCGCGCGTAGTCGCCCTCCAGCACATAACGCCGGGCAATCAGCAGCAGGTGCAGCAGCATCAGCACAAAGCCCACCGGCATCGCGGCATAGATGAAGGAGATCGGAATGTCTGTGGCGGCCGTGCTCTGAAAACGCGTGCGCCAGACATAGTCGCTGGAGGCCACCGCCATGAATATGAAGAAGGCCGACAGGCCCAGCAGCACCAGCGAGCGCATCACGCGCGCCATGCGCGTGCTCACGGCGCGGTGCAGGTTGTCGATGGCGACATGGCCGCCAAAGCGCAGGGCCAGGCCGGCGCCCAGGAAGGCCACCCAGATCATCATGTGGCGGGCCACCTCTTCGGCCCAGATAATGGAGTCGCCCGTGGTGTAGCGCAGCACCACGTTGGTGAAGATGATGCCGGCCATGGCCAGCAGCAGCACGATCAAAATCCAGCGGTTGGCGGCCACCAGCCACCGTTCAATGCAATTCAGCATACGTCGATAGAGCGTGGGGGGGCGGGCCACCGGCCCACCCTGCACGCGGCTCTTTCTCGAAAAGAGTGCAGACACCCCGGGCATGCAAGGACTTCATTGCCCGGGCACCCAAACACGGTCTTGCGCCACCTGCACTAAGGCAAAAAGCCTGCGCGGCCCTGGGGCTCACGCAGGCACTCCGATGCCCGGCCTGGCGTCGCGCAAGCCGTGCTGGCTTACTTCACGTTGGCAATCGCATCCAGCGTCTGTTGGCCGAACTTCTTCGCGTACTGCTTGTAGGCGGGCTCCAGGGCCGTGCGGAAGGCAGCCGTGTCGACCTTCTCGACCACCTGCATGCCATGGCTCTTGGCCATTTCCACGCCCTTGGTTTCCACGTCGTCCACGAAGGCACGCGACGCTACGCCACCGGCCTTGGCACCTTCGGTGAAGGCGGCCTTTTGCGCGTCGGTCAGGCTGCCCCAGAAGGTGGGCGACAGGATCAGCACCATGGGCGCATACACGTGGGCCGTCAGCGACAGGTGCTTTTGCACTTCCCACAGCTTGGAGGAGGTCAGCACGGAAATGGGATTTTCCTGGCCGTCGATGGTGCCCTGCTGCAGGGCGCTGATCACTTCAGGCCAGGACATGGGGGTGGGCGACGCACCCAGGGTGCGGAAGGCCGTGATGTGCACGGGGTTCTCGGTCACACGGATCTTCAGGCCCTTCATATCAGGAACGCCCTTGACCGCCACCTTGTTGTTGGTCAGGTGGCGAAAGCCTTGCTCCCCCCATGCCAGTGCCACCAGGCCGCGCTGCTTGAACTTGCCCAGCAGGTCCTGGCCAAACTTGCCGTCCAGCACGGCACGGGCGTGCTTGGTGTCACGGAACAGGAAGGGAATGTCCACGATACCGACATCGCCCACAAAGTTGCTCAGCGCACCGGTGGAGACAATCGCGGCTTCCACCGTCCCCAGCTGCAGACCTTCGATCAGCTCGCGCTCACCGCCCAGCGCGCTGGAAGGAAACTGCTTGATGGCAAAAGCACCACCCGTGGCCTTTTCCACGGATTCCGTCCAGGCCTTGGCCGCGGCACCGTAGTGCGAGTTCACGGCCAGCGCATAGCCCATCTTCACTTCTTTGGGGGCGGCCACTGCGGTGCCTGCTGCGGTCGCCAGCGCAGCGGTGGCGCAGGCGGCAATAAAAGTACGGCGAATCATGACCATGGGAGTCCTTGTTGTCGGTAGTAATCGGTGGAGCCAGGGGCTGCAGCTACGCCATCTGCAAAACAGAACGCGCGCGGCAAGCCGCAGCAATGTGACACACATTTTAAAAATATTGGCCCGCACCAAGATTAGGCGCAAACCCTGGAAATTCGCCACAAATCACCAACAAAAACAGGCACTTGCACGCACCAAAACAGTGATTTTGGCCACCTAAGTAGAAGTACGCACATAGCCAAACACGAAGGCTGGTACCCGCTGGGTGTGCACAAAGCCCCACCCGATCGCACCACAAATAGTTACACAGTGTTTCCAGCGTCTACAATGATTCGGGCTAACCCTAGTTTTTCAGACATTCACCATGGCCGCACGCAAACCCGCTGCTTCCAGCAGCAATGACTCCCAACTGGCTTCCTTTCTGATGCTGAGCGTCGCGATCCTGGTCGGCGCACTGGTGCTCGGCGGCTACTGGATGCAGCAGCAGCGTGCCGACCAGGCCGAGCTGCGCCAGCAGGCGGACGTGTACGAAACCTACCTGTACAACACGCGCAACATCCCGGCGCCCACGCCGGAGGCCCCATCGCGCGCAGCCCAGGCCCAGCAAGTGCGCCAGTACCTGCTGGACCATCCGGCCGTCACCCCCGGCCCCGGCTTCAACCGCCCTGGCGTGCAAAGCACGGGCAAGACCATCGTCGACGCCATCGACAGCGCAAAGGCCCCGTAAACACACTAAAAAAGAAGAGCTGCCAGCGCTTATGCTTGCTGCTTTTGACAGAGAAAACCTCTGCAAAAGCACACAGTACCTGCGCTGGCAGCTCTTTTTTTTAAGGCCGCATCAGAGCGGCTGTGCCCGTCGGCCTAGCGTTTGTGCTGCGCCACCCAGCCGGCGAACAGTTCGACAAACTTCTGCAGGAACGCGCGGCTTTGCTCGCCCACGCTGCCATCGGCGTTGAAAAAGCCGTCCTTGGCCTGCAGGAACATCTCCGGCTGCCCCAGCGTGGGCATGTTCAGGTAGGCCAGCACATTGCGCAAATGCTGCTGCGCCAGCGCCGTACCGATGGCGCCGACCGACATGCCGATCACCGCCGCCGGCTTGCCGTCCCAGACGCTGTGCCCGTAGGGGCGAGAACCCTGGTCCAGCGCATTCTTGAGCACGCCGGGCATGGAGCGGTTGTACTCCGGCGTCACGAACAGCACCGCATCGGCGCTGCGGATGGCATCGCGGAACTGCTTGACCACGGCCACCTCGTGGCCGTCGGCGTCCTGGTTGTACAAGGGCAGCTCCCCGATCGCCACCTCCTTGAACTGCACCTGTGCAGGGGCCAGCTTGATCAAGGCATGCGCCAGCTGGCGGTTGAACGATTCCTTGCGCAGACTGCCCACGATCACCGCAATTTGGTATTGGCTCATCACAAAACTCCTGGGTTGGGAATGCCAACCATTATGGGCAGCCACCCGCGCCCAGCGCGTGGGCACCGTCCTACATGGCCGCCCGGCCCGGGCCCATCGGGCACAATGCGCCTTGCCTTGCCCTTCGCCCCATCTGCATGACCGTGACCGCCGCTGCCGCCCCCGACTTTGTCCCTGTGCCCCACCTGGCGCTGCAGCAGGTGCGCCTGCAACGTGGCCGCACCACGGTGTTCGACGGACTGAGCCTGTCGCTGGCCGAGCCGCGCATCGGCCTGATCGGTGACAACGGCGCCGGCAAGACCAGTCTGCTGCGCCTGCTGTGTGGCCTGGAAGTGCCCGACACCGGCAGGGTGCTGAGCCAGGGCCAGGACCTGCATGCCGCCGGCAGCCAGCGCGCCCGCTGGGTCGGCATGATGTTCCAGAACCCGGACGACCAGATCATCTTCCCCACCGTGCTGGAGGAGCTGGCCCTGGGCCTGCGCCCACAGGGGCTGAGCAAGCAGCAGGCCCAGGCGCAGGCCTTGGCCTTCCTGCAGCAGCGCGGCCTGCAGGACTGGGCCGAGCGGGCGGTCACCAGCCTCAGCCAGGGCCAGCGCCAGCATGTGTGCTGGCTGGCCCTGCTGCTGGCCGGCCCGCGCAGCCTGCTGCTGGACGAGCCCTACGCCAGCCTGGACCTGCCGGGCCAGGCACGCCTGGCGCGCGACATGGCGCAGGCACCGCAACAGATCATCGTCTCCACCCACCTGCTGGAGCATGTGCGCCATTTCGAGCGCGTGCTCTGGCTGGATGCGGGCCAGTTGCGTGCCGACGGCTCCGGCGCCACGGTCTGCGCGGCCTACGAGGCCGATGTGCGCCAGCGCCTGCAGGCCCTGGGCAACTGAGCATGGGCAGCCTCTACAGCGAACACCACACCTGGCTGCACGGCCTGCGCCCCGGCCTCAAGCTGGGGCTGATGGCCGTGCTCAGCACCCTGCTGTTCCTGCTGCAGGCCCCGTGGGCCCTGGGGCTGTGCGCCCTGGGCTGCGCCGTGCTGTGGTTCAGCCTGGGGGCGGCCACGCGCGTGGCGCGGCGCCTGATCGCCTCGGTGCTGATCGCCGCTGCGCTGATCGCCGTCTTCCACGCCATCATGGGCCACTACGCGCTGGCCACCGTCAGCGCCCTGCGCCTGGCCTGCGCGTCCACCCTGGGCGTGGCGCTGACGGTCAGCACCCACCCCACCCAGCTGCTGCAGTTGCTGGAACAACTGCTGGCACCGCTGGGCAGGCTGGGCGTTCCCTCCGAGCGCTTTGCCCTGCAGCTGGCGCTGATGCTGCGCTTCATCGAGCATTTCTTCGTGCAGTGGAAGCGCCTGGACGAGGCCCACCGCCTGCGCACCGGCAAGGGCGGCGGTATCCGCCTGCTGGCCCCGCTGAGCATCCAGATGCTGCAAACCGCACGGCGCGTGGCCGATGCGCTGTACGCCCGCCTGGGCCAGTAGGCCCACCCGGCCAGCGACGGCTCGCCATAAAAAAACGCTGCCGAAGCAGCGTTGTGCAAGCAACTCGCCCGCACCGGCCCGTCAGGCCGGTCTGGGGCGGGGTGCGCGTGTTCAGTCGCGCACCACCAGCACCGGCACATGGGCGGTCTGCAGCACGCGCTGCGCCACGCTGCCCAGCACCAGCTTTTCCAGGCCACGGCGGCCGTGCGAGCCCATGACGATCAGGTCAGCGCCCACGTTCTCGCCCACGCGCGCAATGCCTTCGTGCACGGCATGGCCCTCGCCCACCAGGGTCTTGACCGCCACGCCAGCGTCGGCCATGGTCTTTTGCACGTCTTCCAGCGCCTTGTTGGCTTCGGCGGTGGCCGCGCTCAGGTACTGGGCCTGGCCATAGGCAAAGTCGGCGCCCACGCCCGTGAAGGGATAGGGGTCGAGCACGTAGACGGCGGTGACTTCGCTGCCAAAGGCCTTCGCCAACTCGGCGGCCTTGGTCACGGCCAGCATGGAAGTGGCCGAACCGTCCACCGGAACCAGAATGTGCTTGAACATGGATAACTCCTCGTTGTGTGAAACAGGGGCTGGCGTGTGCCAGCCCATGGATGCAGTCTGCCACTGTAGTACACCGACTGTCTTGACGCGTGTCAAATCAGACAGGAACTTAGACTGGATTCTTGCCCTCATCGCCCTGGAAGCACTGCCGGCGGCAAGTCACCACCAGGGTGTCGCGCGCGCCGTGGCGGGCCTCGTCCAGGGGCTGGATGGGGGTGGATTCGTGGATCATGCGGGCATCGTCCAGCAGCATCAGCGACCAGGGCTCGGTCAGGGTGAAGCGCAGCCCGCTGGGGCCGCTGGCCTCGAACACGCGGGTCTCGCCGCCCTTCACGCCCTCGCGCCCCACCAGGAACACGGCGACCAGGTCCACGCCGTCGCGGTGCGCGCCTTCGGGCGTCGGGCGGCCGATGCCGCTGGCCGTGTCGATGCGAAACTGGTGCGCCTCCACAAAGCAGGGCTCGGCGGGATCGGGCGCAAACAGCTGCTGCGACAGCTGGGCCAGCTTGGCGATCAGCTGCGGCCACACGGCCAGTTGCGTGGTGTGGGCCAGCATGGGCGCAAACCAGCGCTCCATGCCGCCGTGCAAGGCGTTGTACTTGACCGGCTGCCAGTGCGCGCGGTGCGGCACCTGCTGCACGGCATCGCCCTGCACCCGGAAGCTGGCATGGCGGCGAAAGCGGTAGCGTCCGCCGTCGCGCAGGAATTCATCGGGCGGCAGGGACGCCCAGTCCGGGGTCAGCGCCATCAGGTCCGCCACCTCGCAGCCAATCCAGGCCGCTGTGTCCGCGGGCTGCAGCACGGCATAGCCATGGTCGCGCAACTGGTCGGCGACGCGGTTGGGGGAATGGTAGGGAGGGGGAAAAGTGACATGGGCCATAGCGCCCCAAGCTTACTCCTCGGCAGCGGCCCTGCCGGGCTGGCGAGCCAGAAAATGCTTGATCTGCCGCAGCCACGGGGCGGATGCCGCCTTTGAATAAAAATGGCTGCCAGCGCGCAACCTGCCTGCGCGGGCAGCTATGAAAAACGCCAACCGCTGCCCACACCGGGTCCACCATCGGCTGGTGGAGCCCGGCGCTGGCCTCAGGCGGTGGCAGTCTCGGCCTCCTGCAGCAGGCGCCACATCACCTTGCCGCTGCCGCTCTTGGGCAGGGCGTCGACAAAGGACACCAGGCGTGGCACCTTGTAGGCGGCCATGTTGTCGCGGCACCAGGCGATGATGCTTTCCTCGGTCTCCTGCCCCTGGTGGCTGGCGCGCAGCACCACCACGGCCTTGACCGTCTCGCCGCGGTAGGCGTCCTTGGCGGCGATCACACAGGCCTCCTGAATCGCGGGGTGGCGGAACATCAGCGCCTCCACCTCGGCCGGCCAGACCTTGAAGCCGCTGGCATTGATCATGCGCTTGAGGCGGTCGGTGATGAAGAAATAGCCATCCTCGTCCACGCGCCCCAGGTCGCCGGTGCGGAAGAACCGCTGCCCGTCGATCTCCACAAACACCGCGCGGGTCGCGGCCTCGTTGCGCCAGTAGCCCTGGAAGACCTGCGGTCCGCACACCACGATCTCGCCCTGCTCGCCCACGGGCATTTCCTGCAGCGTGTCGGGATCGACCACGCGCGCATCGGTGCTGATGAAGGGGATGCCCAGGCACTGCTGCTTGGCATGCTCGGGCGGATTGTTGTGCGAGGGGGCCGCGGTTTCCGTCAGCCCGTAGCCTTCCTGGTAGCGCAGCCCATAGGCCTCGAACAGCCGCTGCGCCACCGCCTGGGGCATGGCGGCGCCGCCACCGCCGATGTAGGTCAGGCTGCTGAGGTCGAACTGCTGGAAGTTCGGGCTGGCAAACAGGTCGATCACCATGGTCGGGATGTTGGTCCAGTTGGTGACCTTGTACTGCGAGATCAGGCGCCCGGCCAGCTCCCGGTCCCAGCGCGGCATCAGCACCATGCTGCCGCCAGCGTAGATGGTGGAATGCATCATGGACACCATGCCCGTGATGTGGAACATGGGGATGACCGCCAGGGTCACGTTCTCGCTGGTGGCCGCCCCCCACACCGCGCTGGCCACGGCATTGAACATGATGCTGGCGTGCGTGTGCATGCAGCCCTTGGGCAGACCGGTGGTGCCGCTGGTGTAGGGCAGCACGCTCAGGTCCTGTGGCCCCACCGTCAGCGCCGGTGCGGGCGCGGTGCATGCCAGCGCCTGGTCCCAGGGTACGACCTGTCCGCCCTCCAGTTGCAGGGCCGGGCGCTGCATGGTCAACCAGGCCTGCCAGACTTCGGGCACCGGCTCGCGCTGCGCGGGCGGCGGCAGATAGTCGCCCAGCTGCGTCACCACCACCTGCTGCAGGCCCTGGCCGGCGGGCAAGGCATTGCTGGCCTTGACCAGCTCTGCCCCCAGATCGGCAGTGGTGATGGCCACCTGGACCTCGCCGTCGGTGATGTAGTGCTTGAGTTCCTCGGCCAGGTTCATCGGGTTCACCGGCACCACCACGGCGTTCGCGCGCAGGATGGCAAAGTGCGCCAGCACCAGCTGGGGCAGGTTCTGCATCAGCAGGATCACGCGGTCGCCCTGGCGCACGCCGGCGCTGTGCAGGTGGGCGGCCAGGCGCTCGGCCCCCTCGGCCAGTTCGCGGTAGCTGACGGCCCGGCCAAAGAAGTGCAGCGCGGGCTTGGACGGGTAACGGCGCGCACTGATCGCCAGGTTGTCCCACAGCGAGGTGGCGGGAGGCATCAAGGTCCGAGGGGTGCGACGGGGCCAGTGTTGGAAGTGTGCGCGCATGAAGCAGGTCCGTGAGAGGGTTGCGAATGCCCTGAAACTATCGCCTCCACCCGGGCGGCGCATTCGGGTAGGCCCCCACCCGGGGTCACGTGCGTGACCCGTTTTCGGGTTTCGCCCTGCGGAACCTGCGACCGAACACACTGTCATCCAACGCCGCGATCGGCACGGGCTTCGACAAACTGTCACATATGCGGCGCAGCATGCGCTATCCAAGTTGAAGCATGGAGCCCCCGCATGGTGACCGACCCCGCGCAAGCCTGCCGTTTCTGGATGGCCTCGCTGCTCAGCATTGCGGACCTCAATCCCGCGGCGGCGCCACCGGCCCCTCCGCCCTGCCCGCGCGCACCGGGCGTGCGCCCCCCATGGCGCCCGCACCCGGTGTACCTGTATGTGCTGTGGCCCCACCTGGCCCTGCTGCTGTATGCCAGTTGATGGGTACAGCCCTCATGGCGTCCATCGCGCATCGCTATTGCGCTGAAAGCTATCCATTCAGGAGCGCAGCACGCCGCACGCACGGCCATCGCCAGCCCTCCATGGCCGCCGCACACGCCTTGGGCAGCGCCCGACCGGTCAGACAGCCCTGGCCTCAGTCACGCAGGCGCCCTGCCGGCAGGTCCTGCGCCCCTGTCACCACCACATCGTTCCAGCGCGGGGTCTGCACGGACAGTTGGCCTTCTTGCACGGCCTGGGCCAGTTGCGCACGCCCCTCGGATGACAACCCCCCCCAAGCCAATTGCCCCACCCGCGTCCAGCCGCCCTGCGCCTGCGGACCAAACACCTGGCAGTTGGTGGTGTAGCCCCCCAGACGGCAGACCAACGGCAAGGGCGGGCCCTGGCGCTCCAGCGGCAGTTGCAAGACCAGGCAGCGCACATCCTCACGCAGGCAATGCGCCAGATGGTCGCGCAGCGGCGGCGTTTCAATGGCGGTCCACCAGTCCTGCGCCGGGCGTTCGTGCCCTGGCGCCAGCTCCAGGTGGCCGGCCAGCGGCTGCGGCGGGGCTTCGGGCCGCGGCGCGCGCGTCATGCGCTCTGTCGCCACCAGCACTTGGGCCAGCCACTGGGCGACCTCCCCGGTGGCAAAGCGCGCCTCGGACTGCAAGGACTGCAGCGCGGCCAAGCCATGGCGGCCATGGTCCCAGCGCAGGCTGTCCAGATCGGCCAGGGACACCGGGGCCGTGGACTGCAGCAGGCGCTCGCGCTGGCTGGCCGCGCCCAGGCGGTAGGGATCCAGCAGCGGCGTGTGCAGCAGCACCAGCAGCGCCAGCACCAGCCAGGACATCGCCGGATTCAGGCGCTGCACGCCATCGAGCCAGGGGCCTTGCCAGCTGCGCACCGCCATCACGGCATAGCCCAGCGCATACACCAGCAGCACCGCGGCAATCACCACCGCCCAGACGCGCTCGTGCGTCCAGCCGTATTGCTGCACACGCAGACAGACGGCCCACAGGGCCAGCCCCGCCAACACCGGCATGGCCACCAGGGCGGCACCGATCAGGGCCCGTACTGGCGCGGGATAGGGCTCCTCGCTCGCATCGCCGTCCTGGTAGACGGCGTTCACAAACAGCAGCATCCACAGCCACACGCCCATCAGCAGCGGCGCGGCCTTGCGCGTCTCCCACAGACTTTGCACCCCCGTGAAAGGCAGGAACAGCACGAACAGCACCACCACCAGCGACAGCAAGGGCAACAGCAGCTTGCACAGCGCCAGCGCCAACTGCAACAGCATGCGCAACGGTTTGGGCTGGCCGCGGGCCAGCACCAGGCCCACGCCGACCATGCCCCCTGTCGCCAAACAGACGAACAGCGGCTGCGTGAAGGTGGTGACAAACAACTTCACCTTCAGCAGCGCGAACAAGCCCGCCCACAGCCCCAGCACCGACCAGCACAGCCCCACAAATTTGGTGACAAAGCCAATCACCATGGCATTGTTCCAGGCGTGCGTGAACAAGCTGGCATACGGCACATGGCGCAGGCTGCGGTGTTGCAACAGCGCCTGCACCCAGGCCAGGACCACCAGCAGCAGCGCGCCCTGGGCCAGCAGCCAGGGCCACCAGATGCGGGGCAGCCAGCGATCGCCCATGAACCACACGACGCTGAAGTTCAGCCCCGCCGTCACGGCGCCGACCACGGCCAGGCTGGCCCACCACAGGCGGTCGCGCAGTTGCAGCGCCGACATCATCGCAAACAGAGAGACCGCCAGCAGCAGCGACAGCCAGGGCGCGCGCGCCTGGGGTTCGCTGCCCAGCCAGCCCTGCACAAAGGCGTAGACCAGCCCGCCTTGCAGCAAGCCGGTCAGCACCAGCATTTCGCGCGTCAGGCGCGGCAAGGCAGGCAGGGAGGACGTGGCCTCCGGGGACAACGGGGCAGAGCATGGGGCAAAGGACATGGGCTAGGCGATGGCCCGCGCCGAGGGGCGCGGGCTGGGGACAGGTGACACAGTGCGCCAGCGTAGCAGCCCTGCCGTGCCACGCCAACCAGCAGGCGATGTGCACCAACGCTGGGACATGGTGGGCAGGCGCTCAGATGCCCGGCCCTGACACCACCCCGGCCCGCCAACTGGCAGGCCGCAGCGGACCTGCCGCAGAAAGCCCCCTCACCCCACGGTGGCCCGGGCTGGGGTACGTAGCGCCTAGAACTCGAGGTTGTCGATCAAGCGGGTGCTGCCCAGGCGGGCGGCGCCCAGGGCCACCAGCGGCGACGACGGGGCCGCACCGGCGGCCGGGGGCAGCAGGTCGTCCCGCTGGCGCACGGTCAGGTAGTCGGGCTGCCAGCCCAGGGCCGTCAGGCGTTCCATGGCCTGGGCTTCGAGCTGCGCCAGCGGCTGCTGCGTCTGGCGCACCTGGGTGGCCAGCCACTCCAGCTGCGCATACAGCGCGCGGGCCTGGGCCCGCTGCTCGGCGCTGAGGTAGGCGTTGCGCGAACTCAGGGCCAGGCCGTCCCCGGCCCGCTCCGTGTCCACCCCGACGATCTGCACGGGCAGCGCAAACTGCTGCACCATGTGGCGGATCACCAGCAACTGCTGGTAGTCCTTCTTGCCAAAGACCCCGACCCCGCCGCCCGCGGCACCGAACACGCAGGCGAACAGCTTCATCACCACGGTGCACACGCCGGTAAAGAAGCCCGGGCGGAAATGCCCTTCCAGGATGTCCGCCAGCGCCGGATCGGGCTGCAGCTTGAAGGTCTGGGGCTGGGGGTACAGGTCCGGCTCGCGCGGGGCGAACAGCACGTCGCAGCCCTGTGCCTGCAGCTTAGCGCAGTCGGCCTCGAAGGTGCGCGGGTAGCTGTCGAAGTCTTCGTGCGGCAGGAACTGCAGGCGGTTGACGAAGATGCTGGCGACGGTGACATCGCCATGCCCGCGCGCATGGCGCACCAGGGACAGGTGGCCGTCGTGCAGGTTACCCATGGTGGGCACAAAGGCGGGCCGACCACGGCCGGCCAGGGTCTGGCGCAAGGCCTCGACGGTGTGAACGATCTGCATGGCAGCAATCTCTCTGGGGTGGGAAACGCCCGGTGGCTTACCAGGCGTGCAATTGGTTGTCCGGGAAGCTGCCGGCCTTCACGGCCTGCACGTAGGCCTGCATGGCCCCCTTGATGCTGCCGGCCTCCTGCATGAAGTTGTGCACGAACTTGGGCATCTTGCCCAGGTTCATGCCCAGCATGTCGTGCAGCACCAGCACCTGCCCGGCCGTGCCGTTGCCGGCGCCAATGCCGATGGTGTGGCAGTGCGCCAGCTCCTGGGTGATGCTGGCGGCCAGGGCCGCCGGCACCATCTCCAGCACCAGCATGGCCGCGCCGGCGTTCTGCAGCTCCAGCGACTGCTGGCGCAGCAGCTGCGCGGCGGCTTCGTCCTTGCCCTGGACGCGGTAGCCGCCCAGGGCGTACACGGTCTGCGGTGTCAGCCCCAGGTGGGCGCACACGGGCACCCCGCGCGCCACCAGGAACTCCACCGTGCGGGCCGTCCAGCCGCCACCCTCCAGCTTGACCATGTGCGCACCAGCCTGCATCAGGGCGCAGGCATTGCGCATGGCCTGCTCGGCGCTTTCGGCGTAGCTGCCATAGGGCATGTCGGCCACCAGCCAGGTCGTGCCCTGGCTGCGGTGCAGGCCGCGCGCCACGCTGGCCGTGTGGTAGACCATGTCTTCCACCGACACGCCCACGGTGCTGTGCCGCCCCTGGCAGACCATGCCCAGGGAGTCACCCACCAGGATGCAGTCCACGCCCGCCGCATCGGCCACGGCCGCAAACGTGGCGTCGTAGGCCGTCAGCATGGCGATCTTTTCGCCCTGCGCCCGCATGTGCGCCAGGCGCGGCAAGCTCACCGGCTTGCGGGCCGGCATGGGGGATGCGGGGGGAATGGTTCCGTACGGCGTGCCCGTGGGGACACCGCCCTCTGTGTGCAATGAAGTCATGTCGGCCAATAAGTTGCGCCACGGTGGCGGACGCGCTGGCGCCCTGCCCGCCCGGGCTGGTTCAACTAAGCCCCCGGGCAACCAGCGCCCGAGGGACATGGGAAACGGCTCAGCGCCGGTTCACAGCGTCTGCGTCGGCACCTTGTGGCGCAGCTCGGTCTGGCGGTTGTGCTCGTCCACGAACACCAGCTGGGGCTGGTGCTCCGCGACATCGCTTTCGTGCACCTGGGCAAAGGCGGCAATGATCAGCAGATCGCCCACGGCGGCACGGCGCGCGGCCGAGCCATTCACCGAAATCATGCCGCTGCCGCGCTGCCCCTTGATGGCGTAAGTGACGAAGCGCTCGCCGTTGTCGATGTTCCAGATGTGGATCTGCTCGTTCTCGGCAATGTTGGCCGCGTCCAGCAGATCCTCGTCGATCGCGCACGAGCCTTCGTAGTGCAGCTCGCATTGCGTGGTCTTGACCCGGTGGATCTTGGACTTCAAAAGTGTGCGGAACATGGTGTCTCCCTGTCTGTGTCTGTGGCACGCCGCTGTGGGTTGTCACCAAGCACCCACTTGCGCGGCGTCCCTTGTTGCGCCGCCGCATTGTGCACGCGCCGGCCCCGGGGCTCAAGCCCAAAACACCCAGGTTTGTGACGGCCAAGCTTGACGCTGGTGCAGCGATATGGCGCGGCCGCCCGCCACCCGCCCGCTAGGATGCGGGGCATGTCCATCCATACCGACTCCCTTGCGCCCCCCATGAACGGGGCCGTCACCGGCGCCCTGCGCACCACCTTGCGCCTCGAAGGGCTGTGCGTGCTGCTGGTCGCCACGGCCTGCTATGCCCGCTACGGCCAGGGCTGGGGCTGGTTTGCTACCTTGTTCCTGGTGCCGGACCTGGCCTTTCTGGGCTACCTGGCCGGGGCCCGCGTGGGCGCCATCGCCTACAACCTGAGCCACGCCTACATTGGCGCCCTGGCCTGCCTGCTGGCCGGTGTGCTGCTGCCGCACCCGCTGTGGCTGGCGGCCGGCCTGATCTGGGCGGCGCACATCGGCTTTGACCGGGCCCTGGGCTACGGCCTGAAATATGCGCAAGGCTTTGGCTTCACGCACCTGGGCCTGATCGGCAAGCAGGCGCGGGCCACGCAGGCTGCGCCGCAGGCCCCCAGCGCCACCGCCCAGCACTGAGGCAGGCCCCAGCCACCGCAGCAGGGGGCGGAGCGCACGCGGCCCCCCGCGCCCGTTCACTGCTGCAGCTGGCCCCAGACCTTGTCCAGGCGCTTGGCACTGACCGGGTACGGCGTGCGCAGCTCCTGCGCGAAAAAGCTCACGCGCAGCTCCTCCAGCATCCAGCGGTACTCCTGCATGCGCGCGTCCACCTGGCCCTTGCGCTCGGCCACCAGGCGCCAGTAGCGCTGCTCCAGCGGCTGCAGCTCCTTGAGCTTGGCGGCATCGCGTGCCGGATCGGCGCGGTACTTGTCCAGGCGCGTGGTGATGGCCTTGAGGTAGCGCGCGTAATGTCCCAGCTGCGCCCAGGGGGCCACGGCGATGAAGTTCTTAGGCATCAGCTTTTGTAGCTGCTCGCCCGCGTCCTTCGTGGCTTCTGGGGCATTTTTGGTGTCCTTGATCTTGCGCGCCGCAGCGGCGTACTCGGTCAGGATGGTGCTGGCCATGCGGGCCACCTCGTTGGCGATCAGGGTCAGGCGCCCGCGCCCGTCCTGCACGCGCTGCTGGAAATCCGCCGCATTCGCGGGCAGGGGCTCCTGCAGGAAGGCGCGGTCGATCGCCACATCGATGATCTGGGCGCGCAGCTCCTCCTGCGTGCCCAGCGGCATGTAGGCCACGGCCATCTTCTGCAGGTCGGGGATGTTCTTTTCCAGGTACTTGAGCGCGTCCTTGATCTGCAGCGCAAACAGGCGGCGCAGGCCCACGCGGTGGCGGGCGGCCGCCACCTCGGGTTCGTCGAACACCTCGATGCCGACCTCGCTGCCATGGTCGATCAGCGCCGGAAAGCCGATCAGGGTGGTGCTGCCCTTGCTGATCTCCATCAGCTCCGGCAACTCGCCAAAGCTCCAGGCGGTGTAGCGCTGCTCAGCCTTCTGGGCCGGCGACTTGGGCGGGGCAGTCTTGTCGTTTTTAGGAGCTTTCTGCGCTTGCCCCGCCTGCGCTGGAGGCTGTTTGGGCTCTGAAGGTTTGATCGCCTCGACGGTGCTGCTGACCTTGAGCGCCGCCAGCGCCTGGAAGGCGCCGCGCGCCTTGGCGCCCCACTCGGCCTTGAGGGCGGCCAGATTGCGGCCCTGGCCCAGCTGGCGGCCGTGCTCGTCGATCACGCGGAAGTTCATGAACAGGTGCGGGCTGAGCATGTCCAGCTTGAAGTCGGCACGCTTGACGTCCAGCGAAGTCTCGTCGCGCACCTGCTTGAGCAGGGCCTCGATCAGCCCGCCCTTGGCCCAGCGCTCGGACTGCATGAACAGCTCGGCCAGGCGCGCCGCGTTCTCGGGCAGCGGCACGAAACGGCTGCGCGGGCGCTGCGGCAGGCTTTTGAGCAGGGCCTGGATCTTGTCCTTGAGCATGCCGGGCACCAGCCACTCGGCGCGCTCCTCGGACACTTGGTTGAGCACGAACAGCGGCACGGTCACCGTGACGCCATCGCGCGCATCGCCGGGGCTGTGCAGGTAGGCCGCGCTGCAGTCCACGCCGCCCAGCTTGACCACCTTGGGAAAGTTGTCGGTGGTGATGCCGGCGGCCTCGTGGCGCATCAGCTCGTCCCTGGACAGGCGCAGCAGCTCGGGCTGGCCCTTGCCCGCGGCGCGGAACCACTGGTCGAAGGTGGCGCCGCTGTACACGTCGCGCGGCAGGTGCTGGTCGTAGAAGGCGAAGATCAACTCGTCGTCCACCAGCACGTCCTGGCGGCGGCTCTTGTGCTCCAGCTCCTCGACCTTGCGCACCAGCTTGAGGTTGGCGGCCAGGAAGTGCCAGTGCGTGTCCCACTCGCCCTCCACCAGCGCCTGGCGGATGAACTGGGTGCGCGCCGCATCGGGATCGACCCGGCCGTAGCTGACGCGGCGGCCGCTGTAGACCACCAGGCCGTAGAGCGTGGCGCGCTCCAGCGCCACCACGTCGGCCTGCTTCTTGGACCAGTGCGGGTCCAGCAGCTGCTTTTTCAGCAGGTGCGCGCCCACCTCTTCCAGCCACTGCGGCTCGATGGCGGCAATGCCGCGGCCATACAGGCGCGAGGTCTCGACCTGCTCGGCCGCCACGATCCAGCGCCCGGGCTTCTTGCTCAGGTGGGCGCCGGGGTGCGGGTGGAACTTGATGCCGTGCGCGCCCAGGTAGGCGTCGCTCTCCTCGCCCTTGTAGCCGATGTTGCCCAGCAGGCCCGACAGCATGGACAGGTGCACGGCGTCGTAGCCCGCGGCCTCGGTGTTGATCTGCCAGCGGTGCTCCTTGACCACCGTCAGCAGCTGGGAATGGATGTCGCGCCACTCGCGCACGCGGCGGATGTTGATGTAGTTCTGGCGCAGCAACTGCTCCCACTGGCGGTTGCTGAGCTTGTGCGTGGCGTCCTCCACCGTTTCGGACGGGTTGAACAGCGCCAGCCGCTCCTCCACCGTGCCCTCGGGCTGCGCGCCGCTGGCGCGCTGGCTGACCGGCAGGAAGGCCTGGTTGCGCGCCGAAGGCTTGGCCGCGGGCTTGCTTTGCGCCGCCATCTCCGCGCGCGTCTTGGCCACCACCTTGCCGCCGCGCGCGTCCTGCAGCCACTTCCAGAGGCGCAGGTAGCCGGTGAACTCGCTTTTCTCGTCATCGAACTTGGCATGCTGCTGGTCGGCCTGCTGCTGGGCTTCCAGCGGCCGGTCGCGCACGTCCTGCACCGACAGGGCCGAGGCAATCACCAGCACCTCGGCCACGGCACCGCGCGCACGCGCCTCCAAAATCATGCGCCCCACGCGCGGGTCCAGCGGCAGGCGGGCCAGCTCCTGGCCCATGGGCAGCAGGTGGCCGCGTTCGTCCACCGCGCCCAGCTCGGCCAGCAGCTGGTAGCCGTCGGCAATGGCGCGGCCCGAGGGCGCTTCCAGGAACGGGAAGTTCACCACATCGCCCAGGCCCAGCGACTTCATGCGCAGGATCACACCGGCCAGCGAGCTGCGCAGGATTTCCGGGTCGGTGAAGCGGGCGCGGCTGGTGAAATCGGCCTCGTCGTACAGGCGGATGCAGATGCCGTGGGCCACGCGGCCGCAACGGCCGGCGCGCTGGTTGGCGGCCGCCTGGCTGATGGGCTCGACCAGTAACTGCTCCACCTTGCTACGGAAGGAATAGCGCTTGACGCGCGCCGTGCCTGCGTCAATCACGTATCGGATACCGGGCACCGTGAGCGAGGTTTCGGCCACATTGGTGGCCAGCACGATGCGCCGACCAGTGTGGCCATCAAAGATGCGGTCCTGCTCGGCCTGCGACAGGCGCGAGAACAGCGGCAGCACCTCGGCGCTGCGCAACGCCGGGTAGTTCTGCAGGTGCTTGCGCAGGTGGTCGGCGGCCTCGCGGATCTCGCGCTCGCCCGGCAGGAAGACCAGGATGTCGCCCCCCGCGCCGCCCTGCCACAGCTCGTCCACGCCCTCGGCGATGGCATCGTGCAGGTCGTAGTCCTTCTTTTCCTCGAAAGGCCGCCAGCGCATCTCCACCGGGTAGGTGCGGCCCGAGACCATGATCACCGGCGCAGGCCCCTGGGCGCTTTCGAAGTGCTTGGCAAAACGGTCGGCGTCGATGGTGGCCGAGGTCACCACCACCTTCAGGTCCGGGCGCTTGGGCAGGATCTGCTTGAGGTAGCCCAGCAGGAAGTCGATGTTCAGGCTGCGCTCGTGCGCCTCGTCGATGATCAGCGTGTCGTAGGCGCGCAGCAAGGGGTCGGTCTGCGTCTCGGCCAGCAAGATGCCGTCCGTCATCAGCTTGACCGAGGCGCCCTTTTGCAGCGTGTCCTGGAAGCGCACCTTGTAGCCCACCACCTCGCCCAGCGGGGTGTTCAGTTCCTCGGCAATGCGCTTGGCCACGGAGCTGGCCGCAATCCGGCGCGGCTGCGTGTGGCCGATCAGGCGGCCGCGCACCTGGCCGTGGGCATCGGGCGGCGCATTCAGCTTGCCCCGCCCCAGCGCCAGGGCAATCTTGGGCAACTGCGTGGTCTTGCCCGAGCCGGTCTCGCCACAGACGATGATGACCTGGTGGCGCTCCATGGCCTCCATGATTTCAGTGCGGCGGCTGGAGACTGGGAGTGACTCGGGAAAGGTGATCTTCAAGGACATAAGGGGCGCAATTATCCCCGTACTGCCCCGGCGCTGCAGGCCAGCGCGGCAAAACAAAGGCCCTGCGGATCAGGCAGGGCCCAGGTCGGTGCGCTGAGGGGGCTCGCCCCCTCATGCTGCCCCCTCGGCGGCGGCAAGGGCAGCGTGTGCAGCCCTGCCCGCGCCCCCACGGCCAGGGCGCGGCGCCAGCCCGCTTATTTCTTGCGGGTGTCCACGTAGCCCGCGCCCAGGCCGAAGTTCAGGCCCTGCTGGCCGAAGGAGTAGCCAACATCACCGCCCAGGTAGATGTTGTCCTTACCCAGATAGGCCACACCCACGTTCGGGCGCAGGCTGCGGTCGGCGAAGGAGTAATCCACGCCCAGCGTCGCCGCGGCCTTGTCCTCCTTGTCGGTGGAGAACATCTTGACGCCCAGCGCCGGACCGGAGACGGGCTTGGGCCCGCCAAAGGTCCAGGTCAGGCCGGCGCCCCAACCCACGTCCGCCAAGGCCGCCGTGGACAAGGTGGCTGCGGCCAGGGCGCAGCCGGTGAGGGTCCAGATTCGTGATCGCATGCAAAACCTCCTGATGTCGTTGCTTTGTGAGTGACTCATTCTGGGGATGACCGCGCCGCTCATCCTTCCTGCACGCCTTGCATGCCTGTCAGACAAGACGCCACACGCATTTCCTTACAGGGTCTAAGCCCAGCCATCTGGCGGCAACATCGGCTTGCTATGCTGGTTGCAGCCCGTGTCTGCGGGCACCCCCATCCCCTGCCCGTGTGCGGCACCTTCTCTGCTTGATATGGTTTCTTTGCTTGCGCTGCTGGCGCCCCTGCTGTCCCTCTGGCTCTGGTCTCCACTGATTCCGTCCCACCGCCGTGCCTTCTGGTGGTGCGTGGCCATCACCGCCGTGCTGGGCACCGCCCCCGCGCTGCTGATCTATGCCATGCGCAACGACGTGCTGGATTTCGGCCTGCTGTCGCACCTGCAGCTGGTCAGCGGCACCTTGTTCGCGGCCATCGCCCTGGGGCTGGTGCTGTGCATCGTGCGCGACCTGCTGTGGCTGGCCGTGCGGGCCTGGCGCGGCCCCCGCAGCGCAGCGCCCTGGCGCCGGCCACGCTGGACGGCCACGGGCATAGTCGCCCTGGTGCTGCTGAGCACCTACGGCACCATCCAGGGCACGCGGCTGCCCGAAGTGCGTGAGCACACGGTTGCCCTGCCCCGCCTGCCGGCGGCCCTGGACGGCCTGCGCATTGCCGTGCTGGCCGACATCCACGCCACGCCCGTCAACGACGCCGCCTATGTGCAAGGGCTGGTGGAGCGCACCAACGCCGCGCGGCCAGACATGGTGGTGCTGCCTGGCGACCTGATCGATGGCGATGCGCCCACGCAGTCCGGCAACATCGCGCCGCTGGCGGGCTTGCAGGCCCCGCTGGGCGTGTGGTCGGCCCCGGGCAACCACGAGTACTACAGCGGGTATGACGCCTGGGCCCGCGTGTTCCAGCGCCTGAACCTGAATTACCTGGCCAACGAGGCCCGGGTGCTGGACGTGCGCGGGCACAGGCTGGCGATCTCGGGCGTGGGCGATCCGGCCTACGGCCGCCTGTCCCAGCAGAATGCCGACCCGCAGGTACCCGAAGGCGTGCCGCCCGATGTGGTGACCGTGGCCCGCCAGGCGCAGGCCGGTGGCGCCGAGCTGCACATCCTGCTGGGCCACCAACCCAAGATGGCCCGCAGCTATGCGCCCCACGGCATTGACCTGCAGATCGCCGGCCACACCCATGGCGGCCACATCCGGGGCATGGACCAGTGGATCGTGGCACCGGCCAACGATGGCTTTGTGCGCGGTCTCTACGAGGTGGGTGCCATGCGCCTGTTCGTCAGCAGCGGCGCCGGCCTGTGGCCGGGCTTTGCCGTGCGCCTGGGCGTGCCGTCCTCGATCGACGTGCTGGTGCTGCGCCGCGCGGCGCCTTGAGAAACGCGCCAAAACCCGCGCGCCGCGCAGGCGGCCATCACGGCAGCTGCTGGCGCAGGGCTTCCAGCGCCGGAATATCCCGCTGCGCCACCTGCAGCGCCTGGGCCGCCAGCTCCGGCGGCAACCCGGGCTGGGCCGACAAGGCCCGCCATGCGGCCTGCAGCCGCACCTGCTGCCGGGGGGCGCGCGCAACACCCCCCCAGGCTGCCGTGCGTTGCAGGGCCTGCACCGCCCGCCGATCGGTGCGGCGCAAGGCCGGGGTGGCCAGGATGGTGTCGCGCCGCCACTGCTGCAGCTGCAACAGCGCCGTCTGCATCGCGCGCAGTGACAGCCCCAGATCGTGCAGTTTCCCGCGCGCGGGCCACTGCGTCTTGTCCGCCCAGCGCACCAGCCGCAACAGGCGGTGGTGCAACTGGGCCTGCCACAGCGCAGCGGCGGCAGAGCCGCCCGGCCACAGCGCGGGCCGCCCCTCCTCCAGCAGGCGGCGCGCCAGGGCCGGCACCTCGGCCAGCATCATGCGCGCCAGGGTGTGCAGGCGCCGCTGGGCATTGGTGGGATAGACCCCGCGGTACACCAGCCAGGCCAAGGCCGGCCCGGACACCACGGCCAGCGCCATGCTCAGGTGCTGGGTCCACCCCGCAGTTTGCGGAAACACCGGCGCCAGCAGGATGAACATGGCCATGTTGGTGTCCATGGCGCCCGCCGCCGTGCGCTGGTGGGCAAACACCAGCCCGCCCAGCAGGGCAAACGGCAGCAGCATCCACACCATCTGCCAGCCCGACTGGGCCCAGGGCCAGACCAGGGTCTGGCACAGCAGCGCCAAGGCGGCGCCGATCAACTGCCCCCGCAGCACGAAGGCCATGGTGCGGTGCGGGCTCTCGAAGCCCGAAAACACCAGCAGCATGACCGACAGGCCCAGCATGCCAAAGGCCACCAGGCGCCATTCCGTGAGCGCCCACACCATGCCCAGCAGCAACAAGGTGCCGCCCGCGCGCACGGCCGCCTGGCGCGCACCCACCCAGTCGCGGTGCAGCGGCAAGGGTGCCATGCGCCGCTCGTGGGCCACAGGTCGGTGCCGGCCTTGCAGATCCCGTTGCTCGGCCTCCCAGCCACTGTGCATGGCCTGCAGCAGCAGGTACAGGGCATGCAGCACCTCCGGGACGGCCTGCCCGGCTGCCTGCACGGCGGCCACCGCCGCTTCGCAGGCCGCAATCGCCTGTTGCAAGCACTGGCGCAAGGCCTGGGCCTGCTGGGACTCGGGCGCGGCCTGCAACGCCTGCACGAGCGACTCCAGCGCCTGGACCAGCTGCTCTGTCGGGCCCTCAGGGGCAAGGTCCACCGCCATCTCGACGCGCTGCAGCAGCCCCAGGTGGTAGACCAGATCCAGGGCACGGTGCTGCTGCCAGTGCATGGCCCTGGAGGTGTGGCGGGCCGTGCGCGATCCTTCGGGGTACAGTTCCAGCAACTCCTCCACCTCGGCCAGACGGCTGAGCAGCGCGGCCATCGGGGCCGGCGCAGGCGCGGCGTGCGGGCGCAGCGGAGCGATGGCTGCCTGCAGCACACCGGCCAGCGCATGGCGGCTTTGGGCAATCAGCACGGCGGTGCGACGCCGGGGGGCGAAGCACCAGGAAATGCACACGGCGGTCAGCACCCCGGTCACCACGGTCAGCAGACGGTCCCAGGCAAACGGCCAGATCGCAGCCACGGGCCCCACGTGCAGCAAGATCACCATGGCCGCCGAGTAGCCCGCCAGCATGCAGCCGTAGGCCATGTAGCCGCGCTGCAGGTTGCCCAGGAAGGCACACAGCGCGCTCCATGCGGCCAGGCCCAGGGCCAGCACCCAGATCGACTCCTGCGCCAGCAGCACCAGGCCCACGGCGAATGCCACGCCGACCACCGAACCGGCGAAGCGGTAGATGCCGCGCGACAGCAAATGCTCACGCATCGGCTGGCTGCAGGCCCAGGCCGACATGGCCGCCCAGTGCGGGTGCTCCAGCCCCAGGGCATAGGCCAGCAGCAACGCGGCGAAGGCCGCCAGGGCCGTGCGCAGGGCAAACGCCAGCACCGGGGTGTGAAAGCCCAGGGCCCGCGCCCAGGTGGTGGCGGTGGATGCGCTCATGGTGCCTCCGGATCGCACGTGCCGACCGCTGGGGGCTGCGACGCCTGCACCAGGCGCCGGTCCAGTTGCAGCAGTCCGGCCACCAGGGCCTGCACCGCCGAGGCGGGCAGGCCTTCCAGCAGTTGCTGCTCCACCCGCTGCAGCTTGCCGTGCACGTCGGCCACCATGGCCTGCCCATCGGCGGTCAGCAGCAATTGCTTGCTGCGGCGATCGGCCGCATCGGTGACCCGCAGCACCAGGCCCCGGTCTTCCAGCAGGTCCACCACGCGCACCAGGCTGGAACTGTCCAGGCCCATGCGCTGCGCCAGTTGCTTGAGGCTCAGCGCCTGGTCGGCCTGGTGCAGGTGAAACAGCGGGCGCCAGGTGGCATCGGTCAAGCCCAGCTCCGCCAGGCGCATCTCCAGCACACGGCGCCAGTGGTGGCTCACACTGACCAGCAAATGACCAAAAAACGGCACCGCCTGCGGCGCATCGGCGGCGTCGCAGGACGGCGGTTGGCAGTTCATCGTGGCATCAGACAGGTTCATGCAGACTCTTTGCAAGATAAATGATTGGCAATGCCAACTATTTTAAAAAAGTGCTCTTGCGCATGCAGCGCCTGTCTGCAAGCCCCTGCGGGCGCCAGGGCGTGGGCAGCGTGCACGGCTTGAGTTCGTACGCCGTTGCCGCGACACTGGCGGCTTTGTTGGACGCTGCCCTGGCCCATGAACCACCACCTGCCCCCGGCCGATCCCGCGCTGGACCGTTTCGCCGATCTGCCGAATGGCCTGCAACTGTGCTTTCGCACCTATGGACACCCCGATCACCCGCCCATCGTGCTGATTGCCGGCCTGGGCCTGCAACTGGTGTCCTGGCCCCAGGCCCTGATCGACGGCCTGGTGGCCGAGGGCCTGTACGTCATCACACTCGACAACCGGGACATGGGCCGCTCCAGCTACCTGCCGCAGACCCCACCGGCGCGCTGGCGGCTGCTGCTGGACCGCATCCCCAGCGGGCACTACCTGATCAGCGACATGGCCAACGACGTGATCGCCCTGCTGGACCACCTGGGGGCCGAGCAGGCGCATGTGCTGGGCATGTCCATGGGCGGCATGATTGCCCAGAACGTGGCGGCGCAGGCACCGCAGCGGGTGCTTTCGCTGACCTCCATCTTCTCCACCACCGGCAACAAGCAGGTGGGCCAGCCCGCCGCATCGACCATCTGGCGCATGCTGACCAACCGGCCCGCCTGGAACCTGCCGCAGGCGCAGGACAAGTTCGTGCAGCTGATGCGCCACATCGGCAACCCCGAGGTGCCCGGCGTCGAGGCCTTGTGGCGCCAGCACATGGCCCTGGCCTGGCAGCGCACCACGCCCGAGCTGTCGCTGCAGGGCTACGAACGCCAGGTCACCGCCATCGTGGCCTCCGGCGACCGCACCGGGTTGCTGCACCGCATCCAGGCCCCGACCCTGGTGCTGCACGGTGACCGCGACTACATCGTCCACCCCAGCGGCGGCGAGGCCACGGCGCGCGCCATCTCGGGGGCGCAACTGCACACCCTGGTCGGCATGCGGCACCAGCTGGATGCCGCCATCACCCCGGCGCTGCTGGAGCTGATCGTGCCCCATGTGCGCGATGCCCAGCGCTGAGGGCGCATAAAAAAAGGCGCTGCACGCAGCGCCTTGTGGACGTGAGCCGAGCCTGCTCAGCGCATGGCGCGGCGCAACCGGGCGCTGGTCTGGTCCACCGCCACCGACAGCGCCAGCATGGCCAGGATCACCGTGCTGGCTTCGGCGTAGTGGAACAGCGACAGCTTGACGTAGAGCAGCTGCCCCAGTCCCCCGGCGCCGACAAATCCCAGGATGGCGGCCATGCGGATGTTCATTTCCCAGCGGTACAGGGTGTAGGCCAGCAACTGCGGGGCTGCACCAGGCAAGGTGCCGTACAGAAAGGCCAGCACCCGGCCGCTGCCGGTCCTGCGTAAGGCCTCGGCCGGTTGCGGCGGAGCGTTCTCCAGCGCTTCGGCATACAGCCGCCCCAGCACCCCGGCCGTGTGCAAAGCCAGGGCCAGGGCCCCGGCAAATGGCCCCAGCCCGACGGCCAGGGCGGTGATGGTGGCCCACACCAGCTCCGGCACGGAGCGCAGCAGGTTCAGCACCACATTCCACGGCGTGCGGAACCTGGGCAGGGCCAGCAACAGGCCGGCAACGGCGGCCAGCAGCGTACCCACCACCGAGATCGCCAGCGTCTCGCCAATGCCCACCAGCACGGCCCACAGCCAGGCTGCGCTGATGTCCGGCGGGAAGAAGCCGGTGACGAAGTCCCCCATCGCGGCGGCCGCCTGGCCGGTGAACAGCTGCGACCAGTCCATGCCCAGCAATTGCCAGCTGGCCACGATGGCGGCCGACACGGCCAGCAGCACCGCCGCACTGCGCCAGCCCCAGGGCGCCGCGCGGGGCGCGGGGGTCGCATCCAGGGCCCGGCGCAAGCCATTCGACAGCGCATCCGCGCCCAACACCAGCAGCACGAACACCAGCAGGATGGAGCAGGCCTCGCCGCCGTTGAGCATCTTCATCGCCTGGTCCATCAGCTGGCCCAGGCCACCGGCCCCCACAAAGCCCATGACCACGGACGCGCGGATGGCACATTCCCAGCGGTAGACGGTGTAGGACACCAGTTCCTTGGAGGCCAGGGGCAGCACCCCGTACAGCAGCGCCAGGGCGCGCGGGCTGCCGCTGCGCACCAGGGCACGGGCGGCGGTGCCGTCCTCGCTTTCCAGGATTTCGGCATAGACCTTGGCCAACATGCCGCCATAGGTCAGCCCCAGGGCCAGCACCCCGGCGGTCGGCCCCAGGCCGAACACGCGCACGAAGACCAGCGCCCACACCAGCTCGGGAATGCCGCGCAGGATGGTCAGGATGGCGCGCGCCACCGGGTTCTGCGTGGCCTTTTCACGGACGGCACTGGTGGCCCAGTACGACAGCGGCACGGCCAGCACAAAGGCCAGCAGCAGGCCGATGGTGGCGATTGCCAGCGTCTCCAGCGTGGCCTGCCACAGATAGCCGCCAAACTCGGCACTGGTGTCTGGCGGCAAGAAGCCCGCCAGAAAGCCGCCGATGACGTGCAGGTTGTTGGGGTCGAACAAGGCCCCCGGCTGCACGCCGGCGCCCTGCCACAGGGGCCACAGCACGGCCAGGGCCACCAGCAGGCCCCACAGGCGGGGCCGCGCCGCCGGGTCGGACAAAGGCCGTTGCAGCGCCCGCATCAGCAGCCCCTGCGCACCGCCGCCAGCGTGCTGGCGGCCGCGGTGTGCGGCAGGTCCTGTGGCTGCGGCACCTGCTGGCCCTCGGCGGCGTACAAGGCCTGCAGCTGGGCCGGCGTGACCTGGCGGGCCGGCAGATCAAACACGATGCGCCCACCGCGGATGCCCACCAGGCGCTCAAAGCACTGCTGTGCCAGCTCCACCGCGTGCAGGCTGGCCACCAGGGTGGCGTTGCGGGCCTTGGCTTCCTGCACCAGCAGCTGCACGGTGTCCAGGGCCAGCGTGGGGTCCAGGGCCGACACCGGCTCGTCCGCCAGGATCAGCTGCGCCTCCTGGTACAGCACGCGGGCGATGCCGACACGCTGCAGCTGCCCGCCGGACAGCTGGTCGCAGCGCACGAACAATTTGTCGGCCAGGTGCACGCGCTCCAGCGCCTGGCGCGCGCCGGGCAGGTCCTGGGGGTAGAGCAGCGAGGCCAGCGACTTCCACGCCGGCCACTGGCCCAGCTTGCCCGCCAGCACGGCGGTCACCACGCGCTGGCGCGGCGGAATCGGGGCGGACTGGTGCACGGTGCCAATCCGCGCGCGCAAGGCGCGCAGCGCGGCGGCGGACGCCCAGGCCGGCTGCTGCAGCACGGTCAGCTGCCCCGCCGTGGGCTGCAGCGCCGTGCCGATGGTGTTCAGCAGGCTGGTCTTGCCCGCACCGGAGGGGCCGATCAGGGCGATGCTTTCGCCCTGCTGCGCCTGCAGGTCGATGTCCGCCAGGGCGACATGGCCGTTGGCATGGGTCAAGCCCAGGCCATGCAATGAAAAACTCATACAGATGCTCTGCAAACTGTAGCTGTCAGCGCAACATGGATGCGCGCTGTCAGCCAATTTTGCTGAATATGCGCAGCAGGCCACCGCGTGCCTGCACCGGGCAGGCCACGCGGCGGCGCTGCGGCCACGGGCTTACTTCAGCAGGCCTGCGGCCTTGGCGGCCTCTTCAATGCCGACGTAGTTCTCGGGCTTGGAGGGGATGAACTTGGAGGCGCGCTGCAGGTCCATGATGGCCTTGTGCCCCGGCTTGGCGGGGTCCAGCTTCAGGAAGGCCTCGGTCAGCTTCTTGGTGATGGCAGGATCAAGGTCGCCGCGCACGGTCCAGTTGTAGTCAAAGTACTCGGGCGTGGTGTGGAACACGCGCACCTTGGCAGGGTCGACCTTCTTGGTCTCGACCAGCTTGTCCCACACCGAGGTGTTCAGCACGCCCGCGTCGGCCTTGCCGGTGGCCACGAAGGCCACGGTGGCATCGTGCGCACCGGAGTAGGCCACGTTCTTGAAATCCTTCTCGGGGTTGATACCGGCCTTCTGGATGAAGTAGCGGGGCATCAGGCTGCCCGAGGTGGACGAAGGTGCGCCAAAGGCGAAGGTCTTGCCCTTCAGGTCTTCCAGGGTCTTGATCGACGGATCGGCCGTGATGAAGCGCGAGGTGAACACCGCATCCTCGGCACGCTGCACGATAGGGTTGGCCGAGCCCTTGGTGCGGATCTTGGCCTGCACGTAGGTGAAGCCGCCCAGCCAGGCCATGTCCAGCTTGCCGGTGGCCAGCGATTCAACCACAGCGGCGTAGTCGCTCACGGGGGTGAACACAACCTTCATGCCGGTTTCCTGCGACAGGTACTCGCCCAGGGGCTTGAACTTGCGCTGCAGTTCGGTGGGGGCCTCGTCGGGGATGGCCGACACGCGCAGCACCTGTTCGGCGGCGGAGGTGGAGAAGGAGGCCAGCGCGGAAGTGGCGGCCACGGCAAGCAGCGCCTGCTTGATCACCAAGCGGCGTGGGGAAGAGAAGGACATGTGGTTTCCGTTTCAAAAGCCACCGCCGGACGGAATTGCTCGGCGGTTTAATCGGTGCTCCAGCACGCTGGGCACCCTCGGTGCAAGGGCGGTACGACAGACCGCTGGGCGGAATTCTCGCACCCATGGACCATGCTTGAGCGCTGTCAAGCCAGTTGCCGCAGCAGACCGCTGCACCATCACCCAGCCCTGCCCGGCACATCGCCATGAAAATAAAAGCGCTCAGCGCATAAAAATCAAGGTTTTGACAACGAATTGTTTTCCAAACCAAGATGAATTCAGCGCATCAAGCTCTCTTTTTTGAGAATCGGCAGGACACCCTGACAACACCAGGGTTTTAGCCTGACACCCTTCCCCCGGCACGCGCTTCGTGGAACCATGGCTTCAGACCGGGCGCCGCGCGCTGCGGCCCCGGCGGTGGAAGATGAAGTGATTCCAGCTTTCTGCAAGGAGGCAGCAATGACCGAGTTCGACGCCCTGCACCCCCTGCTCCAGGCGGTGGTTTATTACGGCAGCCCCCTGTTGCTGCTCGCAGGTCTGGCAGGCTTTGCCACCTCGGTGGCCCTGTGGTTCCTGCGTGCGCCCTGAACACGGCGGCGCGGCACGCCGGCACGCTTCGCCATCCACGATCCTCCCACGCTCGCAAAAAAGCGCTGCACCCTGATCCACGCGGCTACACTTCGCACTGGCTTGCATTCCCCACGGAATGACAAGCCTTTTTTCCCTTGTGATGCCTGCTTTTCCGCCGCCCATGTCCACTGTCTTCAACTTCACCTTTGTTCCCTGGTTCCGGTCTGTGGCCCCGTACATCCACAAGTTCCGACACCAAACCTTTGTGGTGGGCATCACGGGCGAGGCGATTGCCGCCGGCAAACTGCAAGGCATCGTGCAGGACCTGGCGCTGATCCAGGCCATGGGCGTCAAGCTGGTGCTGGTGCACGGCTTTCGTCCCCAGGTGAACGAGCAGTTGCGCCTCAAGGGCCAGGAGCCGCAGTACTACAACGGCACCCGCGTGACCGACAGCGTGGCCCTGGACTGCGCCCAGGAAGCCGCCGGCCAGCTGCGCTACGAGATCGAGGCTGCCTTCAGCCAGGGCCTGCCCAACACCCCCATGGCCGGCGCCCGCGTGCGGGTCATGTCGGGCAACTTCCTGACCGCCCGCCCCGTGGGCATCGTCAATGGCGTGGATTTCATGCACTCCGGCCTGGTGCGCAAGGTGGACGTGGAAGGCATCCGCCGCGCCCTGGACTCGGAGGCCATGGTGCTGCTGTCGCCCTTCGGCTTCTCGCCCACGGGCGAGGCCTTCAACCTCAGCATGGAAGAGGTGGCCACCCGAGTGGCCAGCGAGATGAAGGCCGACAAGCTGCTGTTCCTGACCGAAGTGCCTGGCGTGCGCACCGACCCGATGGCGCCCGAGAGCGATGACAACCCCATCGACACCGAGCTGCCCCTGGCCGCCGCGCGCCAGTTGCTGGCCAAGCTGCCGGCGCCACAGGTGCCCACGGACACGGGCTTTTACCTGCAGCACTGCGTGCGCGCCTGCGAACAGGGCGTGGAGCGCAGCCACATCCTGCCGTTTGCGGTGGATGGCGCGCTGCTGCTGGAAATCTATGTGCACGATGGCATCGGCACCATGGTCATCGACGAGAAGCTGGAGGAGCTGCGCGAGGCCTCCATCGACGACGTGGGCGGCATCATCCAGCTGATCGAGCCCTTCGAGAACGACGGCACCCTGGTCAAGCGCGACCGCACCGAGATTGAGCGCGACATCGCCAGCTACACCGTGATCGAGCACGACGGCGTGATCTTCGGCTGCGCAGCCCTGCACCCCTACCTCGAAGCCAAGACCGCCGAGATGGCTGCCGTGACCGTCTCGCCGAAAGCCCAGGGCACGGGCGACGGCGAAAAGCTGCTCAAACGCATCGAGCAGCGCGCCCGCATCATGGGCTGCGACACCCTGTTTGTGCTGACCACGCGCACCATGCACTGGTTCATCAAGCGGGGCTTCCAGCCGGTCAGTCCGGACTGGCTGCCCGAGGCGCGCAAGGCCAAGTACAACTGGGACCGCAAGAGCCAGGTGCTGGTCAAGAAGCTGTAACCGACGTTTACCGATCAACGGTAAAAAATTTTAAACAGCACTTGCCAACAAATAGCAGCAAAATTCTCATGAATACATGATTTTTTGCTATTAATTTCATACTCCAAACCTGACTAGAATACGCGCCGTGCTCGGTGCAGAAACCGCTGCGATAGCCCCCGACCAGGGCCCCACTATTGCAGCGCCCGCATGCCGGAGGCTCGGATTTTGGGTTCCAATTCACCCTTTGTTGGCCCTGGCGCCAACCGGGCCCACCAGGCCCGACTCCGATCCCCTGGCCGGGCGTGCCAAGTACGCCCGGCCTCTTTTTTTTCGTTCCCTGTGCATGGCTTTTGCTTGTGCAAGGACTGTCTCGACATTCTTCTTACTGCAAAGACGCAATGACTTCTTTGAACACCCAACCAATCAGCCAAGACGTCTTGGCCGAGAAATACCTGGCTGCCGGCGAACACACCGCCGAAGACCTGTTCCGACGTGTCTCCCAGGCTCTGGCAGACCAAGAAAAGCCGGAGCTGCGCGCCGAGTGGGCGGAGAAGTTCTTCAAAAACATGCAAGCCGGTGCCATCGGCGCCGGCCGCATCATGGCCGCCGCCGGCCTGGACACCAAGGCCACACTGATCAACTGCTTCGTGCAGCCCGTGGCCGACGCCACCAACGGCTTTGACGAAAACGGCAACCCCGGCATTTACACCGCGCTGTCGCAGGCCGCGGAAACCATGCGCCGTGGCGGTGGCGTGGGCTATGACTTCTCCAACCTGCGTCCCAAGGGTGCGCGGGTCAAGGGCACGAACTCCTACGCGTCGGGCCCCTGCTCCTTCATCGACGTGTTCGACGCTTCGTGCACCACCGTGGAATCCGCTGGTGCGCGCCGCGGTGCGCAGATGGGCGTGATGCGCATCGACCACCCCGATGTGCTGGACTTCATCACCGCCAAGCGCCAGAAGGGCCGCTGGAACAACTTCAACGTCTCGGTCGGTGTGACCAGCGACTTCATGCAGGCCGTGGAAAACGATGCCCCTTGGGAACTGGTGCACGTGGCCACCCCCTCGGACCTGCAGATCGATGCCGGCGCCTACCAGCGCGACGACGGCAAGTGGGTCTACCGCACCGCGCAGGCGCGCGAACTGTGGGACAGCATCATGAAGTCGGCCTACGACTTCGCCGAGCCGGGCATCCTGTTCATCGACAACATCAACAACGACAACAACCTGTACTACGCAGAGACGATTGCCGCCACCAACCCCTGTGGCGAGCAACCCCTGCCCCCCTACGGTTGCTGCGACCTGGGCCCTATCATCCTGACCAAGTTCGTGCGCGATGCCTTCACGCCCGAAGCCCGTTTCGATGTGGACGCTTTCCGCGCCGCCGTCGCCATCCAGGTGCGCATGCTGGACAACGTGCTGGACGCCACCGTCTGGCCCCTGCCCGAGCAGCACAAGGAATCGCAGCAAAAGCGCCGCATCGGCGTGGGCTTCACCGGTCTGGGCGATGCCCTGATCATGCTGGGCCTGAAGTACAACAGCGACGCCGGTGTGCAGCAGGGCGAAACCATCGCCCGCCACATGCGCGACGCCGCCTACCTGGCCTCGGTCGAACTGGCCAAGGAAAAGGGTGCCTTCCCGCTGTTTGACGCGGACAAGTACCTGGCCAGCGGCTTCACCCAGCGCCTGCCCGAAGCCATCCGCGCCGAGATCCGTGCCCACGGCATCCGCAACAGCCACCTGCTGTCGATCGCGCCCACCGGCACCGTGTCGCTGGCCTTTGCCGACAACGCCTCCAACGGCATCGAGCCGCCCTTCTCGTGGACCTACAACCGCAAGAAGCGCACGGCCGATGGCGGCAACAGCCACTACACCGTGGAAGACCACGCCTACCGCGTGTTCAAGGCCATGCACGGCGCCGATGCGCCGCTGCCCGAAGCCTTCGTCAGCGCGCTGGAAATGACCGCCGCCGAGCACGTGGCGATGATGCGCGTGGTCCAGCCCTACATCGACACCGCCATCTCCAAGACGGTGAACATCCCCGCCGACTATCCGTTCGAGGACTTCAAGAACCTCTACATGGAAAGCTGGAAGGCCGGCCTCAAGGGCTGCGCCACCTACCGCCCCAACGACACGCTGGGCGCCGTGCTGTCCGTGGAACCGCCCAAGCCCGCCGAAGCGCCCAAGCCCGTGGCCACCAACAGCAGCAACATCGCCGCTGTGGTGGAACGCCGCCCCGAGGGCCCGCTGAACGCCGTGGTCGACAAGATCGAGTACTTCACGCACGACGGCGCACGCCGCCTGTACCTGGTGGTCAGCTTCATGAATGTGGACGGCGTGGAGCGCCCCATCGAGTTCTTCATGCCCGTGGGCCAGACCGGTGAGAGCCAGCAGTGGATCACCGCCACCATGCGCTCGCTGTCGCTGGCCGCACGTGGCGGCTTCCTGGACAAGGCCCTGGACGATCTGCGCAAGGTGGCCTGGGACCGTGGCCCCATCCGCTACGGCTGGATGGACAAGGCCGATGGCAGCCGCGTGCCACTGTGGCACGACAGCGAAGTGGCCCTGCTGGCCTACGCCGTGCAGGCCATCATTGCCAACCGTGGCGAGGCCCAGCCCGCCCCCAGCACCAGCGCAGCCCCTGCACCGGCGCCTGTGGCTGATGCCACGCAGACCATGAGCGGCAAGAAGTGCCCCGACTGCGGCGCCCACGCCGTGATCAAGAAGGATGGTTGCTCGTTCTGCACCGCCTGTGGCTATATCGGCGCTTGCGGCTGATCCAGCCTGCGCAAGCAGCTATGAAAAAAGGAGGCCTTGGCCTCCTTTTTTATGGACGGATGACGCTCACTCCAGCGAGCAGCGATCCGCGTGGGCAATCGCCTGCCAGTCACGCCCCTGGAACTGGAGCGCCTGCGGCGCGTGGTGCCGCGGCTGCGCCCCATCGCCCACGCCCCAGCGCACCAGCTGGGCTACCATGGAATTTCCATGCAGGGGCGTCTCGCGCTCTTGCGCGCTGAAGCGGGGCATGCCGGCCGCCTCGGCCGTCGCTGCCAGCGCCGGGTTGCGCCAGACCAGCAGCGGCACCTCCAACGTGCTGCGGCTCAAGCCCGTGCGATAGCCCTCGCTGCACGGAGGCAGCACCAGCCCGTGGTCGCTGCTGTAAACCAGCAGGGAGGGACTGCCCGGGCGGGAGGACTGGTCGAGCAGCTGCGTCCACTTGGCGAGCAAGGCGCTGCTGTAGTGCAAGGAGTTGTCATAGGCATCTTCCAGCGCGGCGTAATCTGCAGGGTAGCGGTGCTTGACGTCCGGGTGGCTGCCGAAGGTGTGCAGCACGACCAACTTGTGCGTGGCGGGGTCCTGCAGCGCACGGCGCAAGGGCTCCGTCAGCGCATCGTCGTCCCCGCCATCGCCCACCTTGGTGTAGACATCGGCCGAGCGCCGCAGGGTCTGCACAAAGAAGTCTTCCTGGCTGTCGAAGAAGCGCGAATTGGTCAGCACAAAGGTCTTGAAGCCCGCCTGGTGCGCCACATCCAGGAACGAGGGGGCCTGCTGCTGCACGCTGTCGTTGGCCGACAGGCCCGTCAACATGAAGGGCAAGGCGGCCGCCGTGTTCGAGCCCTGGGCCATCACGCGGATGGCCTCGATCCCGGGGATGTCGCGCAGGGGCGCGTTGGTGTCGCCGCCGCCATAGCCCAGCAGCGACCAGCGCTGGGCCGAGGCGCTTTCGCCGATCACCACCACCAGCGTCTGCACCGGGGCCGGCTGCGACAGCGGCACCGGCAGCTGCGGGCTGTAGAACAAGGCCGCATTGATTTGCCGGTGCAACAGGTAGGCCTTGACAATGTGCAACGGGTACACCCGGTCGAGCTTGTTCAGGTAGCCCCAGCCGTCGTAGCCCTTCTTGGCGCCATACAGCGCGAAACCGCCCCACACCAGCGCGCTGGCGATGCAGGCGACACGCAGCAGCGAGCTGCGGCGCAGCGACTGGGCAGGCCAGCGCAGCAGCGTCCAGCCCAGCCAGCCCGAGCCCAGCAACCACAGCAAGGCCATCACCACGGTCAGCGTGGGCAGGGTGTGCACGAACTCCCAGGTTTCACTGGGCGTGGTGCGCAGCGCCGTGGCCAGGAAGAACTGATCGGCCAGATAGCCAAAGAAGCCCACGTGCACCACATTCACCAGCCCCAGCAGCCACACAGCGGGCACCACCAGCCAGCGCACGGGCCGCAGCAGCAGCAACGGTGCCCACAGCACCGCGGCGAGAAGCCACAGACCCAGGGATTTCGCATGCACGCCCTCCAACAGGCAGGGGCTCAACAGCAGCAGCCAGGCGATGAGCGCCGGCGCTATATTTTTTTTGTTGTGTTTCATTCGCTTACACCATCCAAGGTGGGCGAGCTTACCCCAGGCAGGGCACGGCTGGCTTACTCCGCCGCGATACAGGCTTTGTCCTGAGGACTTAAAGTACGCAGCTTGTCTTTCCAACCTGCTGCGTTTTCACCAGCACCATCGCTCCCATGACCCTTTCGCCTGCCCTGCCCGTGCTCTATTCCTTCCGCCGTTGCCCCTACGCCATGCGTGCGCGTCTGGCACTGGCCCATGCCGGACAGGCCTGCGAGCTGCGCGAAATCAACCTGCGCTCCAAGCCGCAGGAGCTGCTGCAGGCCTCGCCCAAGGGCACGGTGCCGGTGCTGGTGCTGCAGGACGGCCGCGTGATCGAGCAAAGCCTGGACATCATGCTGCACGCCCTGCGCGCCAACGACCCGGACGGCTGGCTGGCCCCCACCCAGGGCACGCTGGACGACATGCTGGCGCTGATCGGCCGCAACGACGGCTTCTTCAAGCAGGCACTGGACCGCTGCAAGTACCCCGAGCGCTACACGGCCGAAGAGGTCAACCAGGCCCAGACCGATGCCATCACCTGGCTGGCGGCCCTGGACGAGCAACTGGCCGACAGCGGCTACCTGTTCGGCCTGAACCCCAGCCTGGCCGACATGGCGCTGCGTCCCTTCGTGCGCCAGTTTGCGCGCATCGATGAAGCCCAGTGGGCCGAGCAGCCCTGGCCCCACCTGCAGGACTGGCTGCAGCGCTGGATCGATTCGGCGCTGTTTGCCGAAATCATGGAAACCTACCCCGGCTGGGTCCCCGGCACCAAGGGCCCGACCTTCAGCACCGACAGCATCGAATCGGCCTGAGCCGGTGCGCAGGTTATTACAAGCGTTTTTGGCCTGTAGCGCATAAGCAGCAAGGGGTAGCAGCTCCTCTTTTCAAAGCCGCATCACAGGTTCGCGCAGCACCCCGACCGAGGGGTGGGGCAGCCCGCCATGCGGCCATGGCCCTCACCGGCCGTGGACAGAACGGCGCAACGCCGACGCCCGCCGCGGGCCTCCCCTGCCATCGCCAGCCGGCTTCTGGGCACGGGCTGGCCATCGCAGCCCAAGGCGCCAGGCCCGCTCAGCGGCCTTTGTGGAACCAGGCGCCGGGCCGGCGCGCCGAGACCACCGGACTGCCCGGCGGGCGCCGCGCTGTCGTGCCCGCCGACGCCTGGCTGCCCGCCGCAGCCACGTCGCCCCACTGGATGTCTTCACGCGCAATCGCGCGCCACTGGCCCGGGGCCAGCGCTTCCAGCTGCAGGTTGGCAATGCTGCGCCGGATCAGGCGCAAGGTGGGATGGCCGATGGCCGCCGTCATCTTGCGCACCTGGCGGTTCTTGCCCTCGACCACGGTGATCTCCAGCCACACGTCCTGCACGCTCTTGCGCACCCGCACCGGCGGATCGCGCGGCGCCACCTGCGGCTGGGGCTGCAGCAGCTGCGCCTGGCACGGCAAGGTGGTGTAGTCCTCGATGCGCAGCCCGTCGCGCAGGCGCTGCAGCGCGGCCTCGTCGGGCACGCGCTCGACCAGCACCCAATAGGTCTTGGGCTTCTGGTAGCGCGGGTGAAGCAACTGCTCGATCAGCGGGCCGTCATCGGTCAGCAGCAGCAGGCCCTCGGAATCCTTGTCCAGCCGCCCGGCCGGGTACACCCCGGGCGGCAGGTCGAACTCCGCCAGCGACCGCGCCCCATCCTCGGGGGTGAACTGGGACAGGACGCCATACGGCTTGTGGAAGAGGATGTACTGGGGCATGCCGGATCGATAGTGCGCAAAGGCCGTGATTGTCGGCCCAAAACAAAGCCCCGGCATGCCAGGCATGCGGGGCTGCAATCCTAAGGGGGGTGCCGGTTCTCAGCGGCGCTGGGCACCCTTGCACAGCAGCACCAGCAGCACCAGGGCAAAGCCGACAAACCACAGGAAGGACCAGTTGGCGATGGTGCCGCCCAGGAAGGTCCAGTCCACGGCCGTGCAGTCGCCCGAACCGCGGAAGATCATGGGAATGGCGCGGCTGATGGGGTAGTTCTCGATCATGCCGTAGAGGTCCCGGCCGCAGCTGGCGAACTCGGGCGGGTTCCACTGCAGCCAGCTCTGGCGGGCGGCCACGAAGGCGCCCAGGCCGGCGGCCACCGTGGCCAGCAGGCTCCAGGTCTTCCACCAGGCACTGCGCCGGCCCAGGCTGGCCAGGCCGGTGCACAGGGCCACCAGCACCAGGGCATAGCGCTGCACGATGCACATGGGGCAGGGCTCCAGGCCCTGCACGTGCTGCAGGTACATGCCAAAGGCCAGCAAGGCCACGCAGGCGGCGGCAATCAGCGCCAGGGTGCGGCGCGGGGTGGAGGTGATCCAGTTCAAAACCAGCATGTTGTTCTCATTTCAGGGGACGGCACCAGCGCCCCCTGCCCCATGCAGGTGGCGGACTCAGATACCGGCTGCTTCGTCCAAGAATACCTTGGCGCGCCGTGGTGTGACCACCAAGGTCTCCCCCTCGCGCAGTGCCATCTCGTGGAACTGCTGCGCAGGGATTTGCGCCTCGATCAAACGCTCGGAACCCGCATTGTCTGCGGATTGGGTGTCGTCCGCGGGAATAAGTTCCAGGCGCGCGATCGGACCCACCACGATGGCGCGGCTGAGCTGCACCACCATGCCGGTCTGGCGACCGTTGCCGTCGGTGTTCTGACCGGGGGAATAGCGCTCCACCTCCAGCTCGTGCGGGCGCACATAGGCGAAGGCGTTGCGGTCCACGGCCCCGGCGGCATCGCTGCTGGCCAGCTGCGTGCCATCGGCCAGCACCACGTGGCCGTCCTGGGCGCGCCCCTTGAACAGGTTCACATCGCCCAGGAAGCCGTAGACAAACGGGCTGGCCGGGTTGTTCCAGACTTCCTGCGGCGTGCCTTCCTGCTCGATCTTGCCCTGGTTGATGACCACCACGCGGTCCGCCACTTCCAGCGCTTCCTCCTGGTCGTGCGTCACGAAGATGGAGGTCACATGCAGCTCATCGTGCAGGTGGCGCAGCCAGCGGCGCAGTTCCTTGCGCACCTTGGCGTCCAGCGCACCGAAGGGCTCGTCCAGCAGCAGCACCTTGGGCTCCACCGCCAGGGCGCGCGCCAGGGCGATACGCTGGCGCTGCCCCCCCGACAGCTGCGAGGGGAAGCGGTCGGCGATCCAGTCCAGCTGCACCAGCTTGAGCAGGCTCATCACCTTTTCCTTGATCTGGGCTTCGCTGGGGCGCTCACGGCGGGGCTTGACGCGCAGGCCGAAGGCCACGTTCTCGAACACGGTCATGTGGCGGAACAACGCGTAGTGCTGGAACACGAAGCCCACGTTGCGCTCGCGCACGTGCACGTCGGTGGTGTCTTCGCCGCTGAAGTGGATGCTGCCCACGTCGGGCGTTTCCAGCCCGGCGATGATGCGCAGCAGCGTGGTCTTGCCGCAGCCCGAGGGTCCCAGCAAGGCAATCAGTTCCCCGGACTGGATGTCCAGGCTCACATCGCGCAGGGCCTGGAAGTCGCCGAACTGCTTGCTGACATTGCGGATTTCAATGCTCATGGTCTTGATCTTTCATGCGCGCCGCGCTTCAGGCGGCGGTGCGTGGCGTGGGTTGCTCGGGCGGCAGGCTGGCCGCGTCCTTGAGCTGTTGTTCATGCTTCCATTCGGCCATGGTCTTGATGACCAGGGTCACCAGCGCCAGCAGGGCCAGCAGGGAGGCTGCCGCAAACGCCGCCACGGATTGGTATTCGTTGTAGAGGATCTCCACGTGCAGCGGGATGGTGTTGGTCTGGCCGCGGATGTGGCCCGAGACCACCGACACCGCGCCGAACTCGCCCATGGCACGGGCGTTACACAGGATCACGCCGTACAGCAGGCCCCACTTGATGTTGGGCAGCGTCACCTTCCAGAAGGTCTGCCAGCCGCTGGCCCCCAGCACGATGGCCGCCTGCTCCTCGTCATTGCCCTGGGCCTGCATCAGCGGGATCAGCTCACGGGCGACGAAGGGGAAGGTTACGAACACGGTGGCCAGCACGATGCCGGGCACGGCGAAGATGATCTTGATGTCGTGCACCGCCAGCCAGGGGCCGAACCAGCCATGGGCGCCGAACACCAGCACATACATCAGGCCCGCCACCACGGGCGAGATGGAGAACGGCAGGTCAATCAGCGTGATCAGGAAGGCCTTGCCACGGAAGTTGTACTTGGCGATGCACCAGGCGGCCGCCACGCCGAACACCAGGTTCAGCGGCACGGCAATCACCGCGGTGATCAGCGTCAGCTTGATGGCGGCCCAGGCGTCGGGTTCGTTCAAGCCCTCCAGGTAAGCCCCGAAGCCCTTGCGCAGCGCCTCGGTGAACACCGCCGCCAGCGGCAGCACCAGGAACAAGGCGATGAAGGACAGCGCCACCCCGGTCAGCACCCAGCGTACCCAGCGCGGCTCGGTGGTGGACAACTTTTCGGGCTTGCTGCCCTTGCGCGGGGCCGTCAGGTGGTAGGCCACTACTGCCAGCACCAGCACGGCCAGCAGCAGCTTCAACAGGAAATAGTGTTGTTCGTTCATGCGGGGGCTCCTGCATGGCGGCGCTGCCACGCCTGCAAGGCGTTGATGACCAGCAGCAGCACAAAGGAGATCAGCAGCATCACCACCGCCACGGCCGTGGCGCCGGCGTAGTCATACTGTTCCAGCTTGCCGATGATGATCAGCGGTGTGATTTCGGAAATCATGGGCATGTTGCCGGCGATGAAGATGACCGAGCCGTACTCGCCCACCGCGCGCGCAAAGGCCATGGCAAAACCGGTCATCAAGGCCGGTGTGATGCTGGGCAGGATCACCTTGTAGAAGATCTGCCAGCGGGTGGCACCCAGGCTGGTGGCGGCCTCTTCCAGCTCTTTCTCGGTGTCTTCCAGCACGGGCTGGACGGTGCGTACCACGAACGGCAGGCCGATGAAGATCAAGGCGATGACGATGCCGTTGGGGTTGAAGGCCAGTTGGACGCCCAGCGGCTCCAGGTACTGACCCACCCAACCGTTGCCGGCCAGCAAGGCCGTCAGCGAGATGCCGGCCACGGCCGTGGGCAGGGCAAACGGCAGATCAACCAGGGCATCGACGATTTTCTTGCCGGGAAACTGGTAGCGCACCAGCACCCAGGCGATCAACAGGCCGAACACCAGGTTCACCAGCGCAGCAGCGAACGAGGCGCCAAAGGTCAGCTTGTAGGAGGCCACCACCCGCGGTGCGGCCACGGCCTCCCAGAACTGGGCCCAGGACAGGTCAAAGGTTCTGAGCAGCAAGGCCGACAACGGGACCAGCACGATCACGCTCAGATAAAACAGGGTGTAGCCCAGCGTCAGCCCGAAACCGGGCAGGACGCGGCCCGCGCCACGGCCCCGGCGTGGCCCTGAAGGCTGACCGGAGGCTGTGGCGCTGGGCGTGGGGCTGGCAGGGGATGCGACGGACATTGTTGGTTTTTCCCAGTCGGCCAGAAATCGTTGTTGTTATGAAAAGGGACGCTGTGGCCAGCGTCCCGTGCACAGCCCGGGCTTACTTGCCGGGGGTGTAGATCTCGTCGAACTTGCCGCCGTCGTTGAAGTGCACCTTCTGCGCTTCGCCCAGCGAGCCGAAGTACTTGGCGACGGTGAACTGCTTCAGGGGCTTGAACACGTCGGCATGCTTTTTCAGCACGGCTTCCGAACGGGGGCGCAGCGCATGGTTGGCGGCGATTTCCTGGGCTTCGTCCGAGTACAGGTAGTCCAGGTAGGCCTTGGCCAGCGCGCTACTGCCCTTCTTCTCGGCCGTGCGCTGCACGATGGCGATGGGGTTCTCGGCGACGATGGAGCTGGAGGGGTAGACCGCCTGCACCTTGCCCTTGCCGAACTCGCGGTCCACGGAGATCACTTCGGATTCGAAGGTGATCAGCACGTCGCCGATGTTGCGCTGCAGGAAGATGGCCGTGGCATCGCGCCCGCCCTTGCCCAGCACGGGCACGTTCTTGTACAGCTGCTTGACGAATTCCTGGGCCTGGGCGTCGGTCCCGCCGGCTTCACGCACCGAGCCCCAGGCCGCCAGGTAGGCGTAGCGGCCATTGCCACCGGTCTTGGGGTTGACCACCACCACCTTCACGTCGGGGCGGGTCAGGTCCTTCCAGTCCTTGATGTTCTTGGGGTTGCCGTTGCGCACCAGGAACAGCATGGTCGAGGTGGTGGGCGAAGCGTCGTGGGGGAACTGCTTGGCCCAGTCCTTGGCCACCACGCCGTTGTTGGCCAGGAACTCGATGTCGGTGGTGGTGTTGAAGGTCACCACATCGGCGGGCAGGCCGTCGTTGACCGCACGCGCCTGGGCGCTGGAGCCGCCGTGCGCCTGGTCGATCTTCACATCCTGGCCGGTGGTCTTCTTGTAGTGCGCAATGAAGGCCTGGTTGTAGTCCTTGTAGAACTCGCGGGCCACGTCGTAGGAGACGTTGAGCAACTGGCTCTGCGCGGAGGCCATGCCGGTGGCGGCCAGCGCAATCGTTGCCAGGAAAGTCTTGAGCTTCAAAGAGGTCATGGTGCGGTCGCCTTACTCACGCGGAGTCTGTTGCAAGAGATGCAGCGAATTGTGAAGAACAATCTTTAAAACTCAAAAGAATATATTTTTTTAAATTAATCCAAAATAAGAATAAAGAAAAAGTGAGCTACCTGCGCACACCCAGCAAGCGAAAGACCACGATTTGATGCAAATTCATGCCGCCACCGTGCGCGGCTGGGACCCCCAGGCCATGTCCTGGACCAGGGATTGCAGCAGCGCCCGGCCCAGCGGCCATTCGCCGTGCCCGGACTCGGTGTTGATGTGGCCGGCGTTCTGCAGGCGCACAAACTCGCTGCCCCAGGCACGGGCATAGGCGCCGGCCAGGCGCACGGGGCAATAGGGATCGTTGCTGCTGGCCACCAGGATGCTGCGGTACGGCAGCGCCTGGTAGGGCACGGGGGCGAAGTCTGCCAGGTGGGCCCGGCGCTCGGGATCGGCCGGCGCCACCAGCAAGGCGCTTTGGATGCGCGCGGCCGCTTCCGGGCCGACGTGGCTGGTGGTGATGCAGCCCAGGCTGTGGGCCACGATGATGACCGGCTCGGGCCGCGACAGGATCAGCGCCTCCAGCGCGTGGACCCAGTCGGCGCGCTTGGGGGTGAGCCAGTCATCCTGCTCGACGCGCTCGGCCTGCGGCAGGCTGTGGGCCCACAGGCTCTGCCAGTGATCGGGGCCGGAATTGCGCCACCCCGGAACGATGACGATGCGCGGTTCTGTGTGTGCCATGGCTGGCCCTCCTTTGAGGCCGCCGATTGTCTGCGCCCATGCCGCCAAACCCAACGAATGATTGGTTGTTTTCTTATGTGCATAAGCTTGTGCGCCGGCAGCCCTGCTGGGGCGTCCAGGCCGCCTCAGGCCCTGGCGGCGGGCGGCCGGACCGGGCTGCGCGCGACCGGCGGCCCACACGCTCGCAGAGTTTGGGAGCACCGAGCAAAATCCGGGTCGACCTGCCAGCATCCCACCCGCGCCCCGGGCATCCACGGCTCACGCCAGGGGCTTGAGACTGAGGCGGTAGCCCACCTGCAGCTCCGTCATCAGGAACTGCGGCTGGGCAGCGTTCTCTTCGATCTTCTGGCGCAAATTGGCCATGTGCACGCGCAGGTAATGCGGTCGGTCCAGGTATTCCGGCCCCCAGACCTGCAGCAGCAGCTGCCTGTGGGTCAGCACCCGGCCCTGCCCGGCGATCAGCGCGGCCAGCAGGCGGAACTCGATGGGCGTCAGGTGCACCACCTCGTCGCCGCGCCGCACCTCATGGCTGGCCAGATCGACCACCACCGTGCCAAAGCTGACCTGGCTGGCCGGTGCCCCGCCTTGGTGCGACAGCTGGCGCCGGCGCAGCATGACGCGCAGACGCGCCAGCAACTCGGGCACGCCGAAGGGCTTGGACAGGTAGTCGTCGGCCCCGGCGTCCAGGGCCGCCACTTTTTCTTCCTCGCGCTCGCGCGCAGACAGCACCAACACAGGCAACTGGCTCCAGCTGCGCAGCTCGGTGATCACCCGCTTGCCATCGGCGTCGGGCAAGCCCAGGTCCAGCACCACAGCGTCAGGCTGCCGGGAGGCGGCTTCGATCAGGCCCCGCTTGGCGGTTTCGGCTTCAAACACCTGCCAGCCTTCGTCTTCCAGCGCCAGCCGCACAAAGCGGCGGATGCTGGCATCGTCTTCGATCAGCAGGATGCGGGGGACAACCGCGGTGGTCATACAGACTTCTCCTCCATTCCATCGTCCAGGGTCGGCTGTTCGGGCACCGGCAGGCGCACGCTGAAGACCGTGCCGGGACCGGGCTGTGCCGGCGCGGCCTGCAAGCTGCCACCATGGGCCTGCACGATGCGCTGCGCCAGCGCCAAGCCCAGGCCCATGCCAGCCACCGCCGATTCGGCATGCCCACGGGTGAAGGGCTCGAACAAATGCGCCGCCGGCACATGTGCCGGCAGGCCCGGACCGGCGTCCTGCACGCTGAGCACACAGGCACTGCCGTCGTACTGCGCACGGACCAGGATGGCTGTGCCCGCCGGGGTGTATTTGATGGCGTTGTCCAGCAAGTTGACCAGCACGCGCTCCATCAGCACGGCATCCACGTGCAGCAGCGGCAGGTCCATGGGCAGCTGGGTCTGCAACGCATGGCCGGCCAACCGCTCGCGCCGCTGCACCAGGGCACTGCCCACCAGTTCCTCCACCGGCAGCCACACGCGGTGCAGGTGCACACCGCCCTGCTGCAAGCGCGCCATGGCCAGCAGGTTGTCCACCAGCTGCTGCATGGCCTGGGCCTGGCTGCGGATCTGCACCAGCATCTCGTGCGCCGCACCGGACGGCGCGTGCGGCAAGGCGGCCTGGGCCGCGCCCAGAATGCTGGTCAGCGGGGTGCGCAGATCATGGGACACGGCGGACAGCAAGGTGTTGCGCATGCGCTCGCCCTCCATCGCCACCTGGGTGTGCTGCGCCACTTCCACGAAGTGCACCCGCTCCAGCGCCAGCGCAATCTGGCTGGCACAGGCGTCCAGCAGCCGGCGTTCCTCGGGCACGCGCAAGCGGTGCGCGGCCCGCAGCTGCAGCACCAGCACACCGCGCGCGCGCACCGGCGCACGCAGGGGCACATACAAGCCCGGGGCGGCCGACAAGGTGTCGGTGCCATGCCCGGCCATCTGGCCATGCTCCATGCTCCAGCGACCGACGCTGGGGTCGATCGGGCCTTCGCTGCCGCGCACCACGTACAACTGCTCGTCGCTGTCGGGAAGCAGCAACCCGGCCTGGGCATCGAACACCCCGGACAGGGTGGACAGAGCGATCTCGGAGACTTGTTCCTGCGTGAGCGCTCCCGACAGATCGCGTGCCAGCCGCGCCAGGGCACCCGCACGCCGCTCGCGCTCGGCCGCCACGCGGGCCTCGTGCCGCAGCCGCGCCATCAGTTGGCCACAGACCAGCGCCACGCCCAGCATCAGGCTGAAGGTGAACAGGTACTGCGTGTCATTGACACTGAAGGAGTGGTGCGGCGGTACAAAAAAGAAGTCGAACAGCAGCACCGACAGCAAGGCCGCCCAGGCCCCCGGCCCGCGCCCCCAGCGCAGTGCGGACAGCACCACCACCAGCAGGAACAGCATGACCACGTTCGCCGGTTCGAACACCCGCAGCAAGAGCTCGGCCACGGCCGTGGCGGCAAAGCAGGCCAGCGTGACCCCCACATAACCTTTCCACGAAAAACCGCTTTTGGTTTCGACAGTACTACGCTTCACGCTCTCATTTTTATATCGACTGACCGACAGCAGCAATACATCCAGCCCGGGGTTGAGGCGAGCGATCTGCTCGGGCAGGCTGGCGGGCTTCCAGGGCAGCCAGCGCGACAGGCGCTGCGACACACGCGCCAGCACCAGGTGGCTGGCGTTGCGCTCGTGCGCATAGTCCACCAGCGCCTGGGCCACCTGGGTGCCAGGAATCGTGGCCGTGTCCGCCCCCAGGCGGGCCGCCAGCGCCAGCGTCTTGAGCACGGCTTCCTGCGCCGGGCGCGGGCGGTGCTGGCGCGCCGGGGCATCCACATAGACCACCATCCACTCGGCCTCCAGGCGCCGCGCCAGCCGCGCCACCTGGCGCACCAGCGCGTCATCGCCGGCACGGCCACCGATGCCGACCAGCAGACGCTCGCGCGCCGGCCAGACCTCGTCGATCGCCCGCTCGCGGCGGTAGTCACGCATGTCCTCGTCGACACGGTCGGCCGTGCGGCGCAGCGCCAGCTCGCGCAGGGCCAGCAGATTGCCCAGCCGGAAGAAATTGCGCGAGGCGCGCTCCGCCTGCTCCAGCGGATACACCTTGCCGGCATGCAGCCGCTTCAGCAGCTCCTCGGGGGGAATGTCGACGACGATGACCTCGTCGGCGTCATCGAAGATGTGGTCGGGCACGGTCTCGTGCACCTGGATGCCGACGATGCCGCTGACCACATCGTTGAGGCTCTCCAGGTGCTGGATGTTGAGCGTGGTCCACACGTCGATCCCGGCCGCCAGCAATTCCTGTACATCCTGCCAGCGCTTGGGGTGGCGCGAGCCGGCCACGTTGCTGTGCGCCAATTCGTCCAGCAGCAGCACGGCCGGGCGGCGCTGCAAGGCCGCATCCAGATCGAATTCGCTCAGTTGCCGGCCCTGGTAGCTCAGGGCACGGCGCGGCAGCAGCTCCAGGCCCTGCAACTGCTGGGCGGTCTCGGCCCGCCCATGCGTCTCCACCAGCCCGACCAGCACCGCCCGCCCCGACTGGCTCTCGCGCTGCGCGGCGGCCAGCATGGCGTAGGTCTTGCCCACCCCGGCGTTGGAGCCGAAGTAGATGCGCAGCTTGCCGCGCCCGGCCTGCGCCTGCTCGGCCTGCAGTTTGGCCACCAGCGCATCCGGGTCGGGACGTGCGGGCATGGAAGCGTTGGAACTGGGGTGGGCTGGCATCGTGTTCGGATTGTCGGGGGTTTCGGCCTCATGCCAGGCCCAGCAGGGTCAGCAGCATGTCGATCAGCTTGATGCCGACAAAGGGCACCAGCAATCCGCCCAGGCCGTAGATCAGCAGGTTGCGTCGCAGCAGGCTGGCCGCCCCCACCGCACGGTAGGGCACGCCGCGCAAGGCCAGCGGCACCAGGGCGATGATGATCAGCGCATTGAAGATCACGGCACTCAGGATGGCCGAGTCCGCACTGTGCAGCTGCATCACGTTGAGCGCCGCCAACTGCGGGTAGGTGCCGACGAACGCCGCCGGAATGATGGCGAAGTACTTGGCCACATCGTTCGCGATGCTGAATGTGGTCAGTGCGCCGCGCGTCATCAGCATCTGCTTGCCGGTTTCCACCACCTCGATGAGCTTGGTCGGGTCGCTGTCCAGGTCGACCATGTTGCCGGCCTCCTTAGCGGCCTGGGTGCCGCTGTTCATGGCCACGGCCACATCGGCCTGGGCCAGCGCGGGTGCATCGTTGGTGCCGTCGCCGGTCATGGCCACCAGGCGCCCTGCCGCCTGGTGGCTGCGGATCAGGCGCAGCTTGTCCTCGGGCCGGGCTTCGGCCAAGTAGTCATCGACACCGGCTTCCGCCGCAATCGCCGCCGCCGTGAGGGGGTTGTCGCCGGTCACCATCACCGTCTGGATGCCCATGCGGCGCAGCTCGGCAAAGCGGTCGCGCATCCCGGGCTTGACGATGTCCTTGAGCTCGATCACGCCCAGCACCTGGGCGCCATCGGCCACCACCAGCGGCGTGCTGCCCTTGCGCGAGACATGGTCCACCGCCTGCTGCACGGCCACCGGGAAGCTGCCGCCCTGCGCCTGCACATGTGCACGCACCGCATCGGCCGCCCCCTTGCGCAGGCTGCGCAAACCCTGGGGCAGGTCCAAGTCCACGCCGCTCATGCGCGTCTGCGCCGTGAAGGGCACAAACGCGGCCGATGCGTCCATGACCGGGGGCGCAGACGGCCCCAGCAGCGACTGGGCCAGGGCCACCACGCTGCGCCCTTCGGGGGTCTCGTCGGCCATGGAGGCCAGCTGTGCAGCCTCGGCCAGCTGCGCCATGGCGATGCCCGGCGCCGGTACCAACTCGCTGGCCTGGCGGTTGCCGAAAGTGATGGTGCCGGTCTTGTCCAGCAACAGCACATCCACATCCCCCGCAGCCTCCACGGCCCGGCCCGAGGTGGCGATCACGTTGGCCTGCATCATGCGGCTCATGCCGGCCACACCGATGGCCGACAACAGCCCGCCAATCGTGGTGGGGATTAGGCATACCAGCAAGGCCACCAGCACCGCCAGCTCCACCACCGAGCCCGCACCCGCCTGTTCCACGGCAAAGGCCGAGAACGGCCACAGGGTGACGATGACCAACAGGAACACCAGCGTCAGGCCGGTCAGCAGGATCGACAGGGCCAGTTCATTGGGCGTCTTCTGGCGCTGGGCCGACTCGACCATGGCAATCATGCGGTCCAGGAACGACTCGCCGGGGTTGGCCGTGACTTCGACCACCAGCCAGTCGGACAGCACGCGTGTGCCCCCCGTGACCGAGGAGAAATCCCCGCCCGCCTCGCGGATCACCGGGGCCGACTCGCCGGTGATGGCGCTTTCGTCCACCGATGCCACCCCTTGCAGCACCGTGCCGTCCAGGGCGATCACATCACCGGCCTCGACCAGCAGGACCATGCCCTGGCGCAGCTCGCTGGCGCGCAGCGGCGTCCAGGCCGCACCGTGGTGGGGCTGCTGGAGCAGCTTGGCGACCGTGTCGCGCTTCATGCCGCGCAGGCTGGCCGCCTGGGCGCGGCTGCGGCCTTCGGCCAGGGCCTCGGCGAAGTTGGCGAACAGCACGGTAAACCACAGCCAGCAGGCGATCGCCAGCGTCAGGCCCTGGCGGGAATCGTCGGCCTGGACCAGTCCCTGCAACCACAGCAAGGTGGTCAGCACCGCACCCAGGTAGACCACAAACATTACCGGATTGGCCCACTGCGTGCGCGGCGACAGCTTGCGCACGGCATCTCCCAGCGCCGCACGCACCAGGCGTGGGGCGAACAGGCCTGGGCCTGCCATTGTCTGTTGGTGCTTCATGGCTTACTCCTTGTCCGTGGCGGTGGTGGGGGCGGCCGCATCCAGCGCCAGATTGAGCTGCAGCACCTGGACCCGCGGCTCACCCAGCAGGAACAAGGTGCGCGGCTGGGTGTGGTCCTGCACCAGTTGCTGCACCTTGTCCGGCGTCAGGCCACGCGCCTTGGCCACGCGGGCGACCTGCAGTTGCGCATTCGCCAGCGAGATGTGCGGATCCAGACCGGAGGCCGATGCGGTCACCGCATCCACGGGCACTGCCACCTGCGCGGCCAGTCCGTTGACGGCGCGGTACTGGTCCACGCGCTGCGCGACCACCTCGGCCAGGCCCTGGTGGGTGCCCCCCTGGTTGCTGGCCCCCGAGGCCCCTGCGTTGTAGGGCGCAGGCACGCTGGCCCCCGGTTGCGCGGGGTCGGCGCCCAGGGTGGCGCTGGGGCGGCCCTGAAAGTAAGCGTCCGACGCAAACTGCTGGCCAATCAGCGCCGAGCCGATGCGTTGCCCATCGCGCTCGATCAGGCTGCCGTTGGCGGCATGCGGAAACAGGACCTGGGCCACACCGGTGGTCAGCAAGGGATAGGCGATGCCGGCAACCAGCATCACCAGCAGCGCCGCGCGCGCGCTGCTGCCCAGCAGTTGCCACATCGAGGCCGCAGGCCCTTCGGAGGGGATGGCCGATGGCGCGGCCTGCGCCGTGGCGCGAAGAGAAGAAGAGGATGTCATAGCTGGCTCCTGGGCGCCGGGGATGGCCGGCGCCGGTGCAGAAAAAGGGTTATGCGTACAGCTGGCCCAGCAGCATTTGCAGGTGCTCGATCACAGGGCCCAGCGCCAGGGCCGGCAGGAAGGTCAGCCCGCCCACCACCAGCACCACGAACACCAGCAGCCCCATGAACAGCGGCGTGGCCGTCGGGAAGGTGCCGGGGCCTGCGGGCACCGTGGCCTTGGCGGCCAGGCTGCCAGCCACGGCCAGCAGGGGCAGCAGCGTCAGGAAACGGCCCGCGATCATGGCCAGGCCGATCGTGGTGTTGAAGAACGGCGTGTTGGCGTTGAGCCCGGCAAAGGCGGAACCGTTGTTCGCGGTGGCCGAGGCATAGGCATAGAGGATTTCCGAGAACCCATGGGGGCCGCGGTTGTTCAGGCTGGCCGCCGTGTCGGGCCACAGGACCGCCAGCGCGGTGAAGCCCAGCATGATGGCCGGATGGGCCAGCACCGAGAGCATGACGAGCTTGATCTCGCGCACCTCGATCTTCTTGCCCAGGAACTCGGGCGTGCGCCCGATCATCATCCCCGCGAGGAACACGGTCAGGATCGCGTACTGGAGCAGGTTGATCAGCCCCACGCCATCGCCGCCGAAGACGCAGTTGAGCATCATCTGCGCCAGCGGTGTGATGCTGCCCAGAGGGGTCAGCGAGTCGTGCATGGCGTTGACCGAACCCGTGGTCGCCGCGGTGGTGGTGGTCACAAACAAAGCGGTGTCGGCAATCCCGAAGCGCAGCTCCTTGCCTTCCATGTTGCCACCCGGCTGCAGCGGGCTCCACTGCTGGTCGGCCCCGGCGCGGGCCAGCAGATCGCTACCGCGCTGCTCCGCCACAAACACCAGGCTCAGGAAGCCGACGAACATCACCAGGCAGGCGCCCAGCAGCACCCAGCCCTGGCGGCGGCGCAGCAGCATGGCGCCGCAGGCGTAGGTCAGCGCCGAGGGGATCAGCAGCATCGACAGGATGTGCACCACATTCGTCAGCGGCGTGGGGTTCTCGAACGGGTGCGCCGCGTTCATGCTGAAAAAACCGCCGCCGTTGGTGCCCAGGTGCTTGATGCTTTCCAGGCTGGCCACCGGCCCCACCATCAGCTGCTGGCGCGTGCCTTCCAGCGTGGTGACCACGGTCTCGGTCTGCAGCGTCTGGGGGATGCCCTGCCAGACATAGAACAGCGCCACCAGCAGCGACAGCGGCAGCAGCACGCGCCAGAGCACGCGCACATAGTCCACCCAGTAATTGCCCAGGTCCTGGCTGCTCGAGCGTGCCAGGCCGCGCACAAAGCCGCCGGCAGCAGCGACGCCGGTCGTCGCACCGGCAAACATCAGAAAGGTGATGGCCGCCATCTGCGTGGCATTGCTCAGGCTGCTTTCACCGGCATAGGCCTGCCAGTTGGTGTTGGTGATGAAGGAGGCCGCCGTGTTGAAGGCCAGATCCGGCGACTGTGCGGCGATGTCCAGCGGATTCAGCGGCAGGCCGCCCTGCAGGCGCAAGATCAGGTAGCCCAGCAGCATCATCATGGCGTTGGACAGCAGCAGGCTGGCGCCATAGCGCTGCCAGGTCATGCGCTCCTGCGGGTTGACGCCCAGGGCGCCATAGGTGCAGCGCTCCAGCCAGGTATGGTGCTCGCTGGTAAAGCAGCGCGCCAGCCATTGCCCCATGGGGATGGCCAGCAGCGCCATGACGGCCAGGACCACGGCAAATTCGATCCAGGGTAACCACATGGCCATCCCCTTCAGATGCGCACCAGGGCGCGGACAAAGCCCAGCAGGGCGACAAAACAGACAACCGTGAGGCTGACAAACAGCAGGTCTTGCAGTGCGTGCATGGCCGTCTCCTCAGAATTTCTCAGGGCGCAGCAGCGCATAGGCCAGGTACACAAACAGGCCGAACGCCATACAGGCGGCGAGGGCTTCCATCCAGTGGCTGATGGGCATTTCGTTTCTCCAATGACCGGTGGCTCTCCCCTGCACTGCGCAGGGGGATGCCGCCGAAGGTCCATGGATCGAATGTAGAAATTCCCCCGTCAATACCGTGTAGAGAATGTCCATCCGGGTATCAAGACGGCATCAAGATTGCCGCCACGCAGGCTGGGGATCGCCTCAGCGCGCAGACCGCGCCAGGATCTCCCGGGTGCGCGCGGCCAGGGCAGCCTGGTACTGCAGCGCACACTGCGGTGTGGGCTGCGGGCCTGCCCCGCCCGCATCGACCAGGGTGCCGCCAGGCTGGCCGATGCGTGCTTCGGTGGGCTGCTCCAGCTGCGCCACCCAGGCTCCATACACGCGCACCGCCAGGGCCCGCAGCGCCTGCATGCGCTGCGGCAGCTGGGCCAGTATTTGTGCCTGGCGCTGCACGGCGGGGCCCCGGGCCTGGCACAGCTCCTCCCGTCCTGCGTCACACCAGGCTTGCACGCTGTGTGCCGTCACTTCCAGGTGCCCCTGGAACGCCCAGTTGCGGCCGTGCACAAAGCCTTTGTTCAGACAATAGGCGCCAAACATGCTGCGCTGCGCACCCTGGGGAATTTCGAAGGTGTCGTAGTGCCAGTTGAACAGCGTGATCTCGCGCGGCAGCTGCAGCAGCGCTTGCGCCTTGGGCGTCACCCAGGCCTGGCTCCAGCCGATGTTGGGGCACGGGTTGCGCCACACCCGCCCGCCCATGGCGCGCGCCAGCATCTGGGCGCCAAAGCAATGCCCCAGCACAGGCACATCATGGGCCAGTGCGTCTTGCAGCAGGCACCGCTCTGCGTCGATCCATGGCAGCGGCTCGTTCGCGCAGTGGTTGCTGCCCAGCACCACCAGCCCGCGGAAATCCGCGGCATGCTGCGGGGCCAGGCCGGCATGGCAAGGCTGGATCAGCTCGTAAGCAATGCCCTGCTGCTGCAGGAACTCCTCAAGCACCCCCGGCCCCTGGGTGGCTTCATGCTGAAGAATGGCGATAGGTTTCATACTTGGAAGGGCTGCCCGTGCATGCCCGTGGTTGCGATGCAGGGAATCTAGAAGCGCCGGCCTCAAGCCCGCATTCAGATGCAGCCGCGCGCCATCAAGATGGCGCATACAACACCGGGCCGGCCCCCATGGATCAATCCATGGGAGCCGGCGGTGCGGTGCACAGGCACTGCCCTCTTTGCCGATGCCTGCGTGGAGCGCACCATCCCCTTGGGGTTGCTAGACAGATGCCACCGCATGCCCCTTGCAGTCAACAGGCACCCCAGGCATGCACCACACCTGTAGCACCGGCGGTCCACGGTACAGGCCGGGCAAGTGGACCGCCAGATTCTGGGCATGAAAAAGCGCCCTAGCCCTTGCGGGATGGGCGCCGGTAGCTATGGTTTGCTGACTTAGAGATCGGCAGCCAGACCGATGCGCACGGTATCGCAACTGCCGTACAAGGCATTCAGCGAGGCCTTGGCCATGATGGGCTGACCGTCGGGCAGCTCCAGCTCGAACACGAAGTGGCTGCCGCGGAAGGTCCGCTCCCGCACCTGGGCACTCACCCCCTGTTCCACCAGGCGCACATGCTCGGGCCGCAGCAGCACCTGCACCCCTTGTTCGGTCTGGAAATGCGGGTGACCGGCAGGCAACATGCCCAGCGCCGTCTGCCACTGGCCCCCAGGCGTGGATTGCGCGCGCACCAGCGCGCCCTCGCCCACGAAACGGGCCACTTCCTGCGTGGCCGGTGCGCAGTAGACCTGCACGGCATTGCCCCACTGCATGAGCTGGCCGTGCGACATGACGCCCACGTTGTCGGCCATGGCAAACGCTTCGTTCTGGTCGTGCGTGACCATCAGGGCCGTGGCCTTGGCGTGCTTGAGGATGGCGCGCACTTCGCGCGCGATGCTCTCGCGCATGGTGGTGTCCAGGCTGGAGAAGGGTTCGTCCATCAGCAGCAGGCGGGGCTTGGGAGCCAGGGCCCGCGCCAGCGCCACGCGCTGCTGCTGGCCGCCCGACAGCTCATGCGGCCAGCGCTGGCCCATGCCCTGCAGACCCACCAGCTCCAGCATTTCCTGCACGCGCGCGACCCGCTCGGTCTTGGACAGCTGCTGCAGGCCGAAGCCCACATTGCCGTCCACCGTCAGGTGCGGGAACAGCGCATGGTCCTGGAACACCATGCCGATGTCGCGGTGCTGGGGTGGCACGCGCTGCGCCACGGCCGCCACCGTGCGGCCTTGCAGGTCGATGTGGCCGGCACGCACCGGCTCGAAGCCGGCGATGGCCCGCAGCAAGGTGGTCTTGCCGCAGCCCGAAGGGCCCAGCAGACAACCGATCTCGCCCTGGTCCAGACGCAGGCTGACGTTCTGCACCACCGTGGTGGCGCCGTATCCCAGTGAAACGTTTTTGACTTCAAGCATCACAAAATCTCGGCGATGTTCAACCGGCCGCAGACGGTTGTTTCTCGGTCTGCAGCACCAGCAGGATCACGGGCAGCAGCCCCACCAGCACAATCGCCAGCGCGGGCAAGGCCGCCTGGTCCCACATGGACTCGGAGGTCAGCTGGAACACGCGCACAGCCAGGGTGTCCCAGCCGAACTGGCGCATCATCAGCGTGATGGGCATTTCCTTCATCACGTCCACCACCACCATCAGGAAGGCGGACAGCAGGCCCGTGCGCAGCAGCGGCAGGTGCAGGCGGCGCAAGGTCTGCCACGGCCCCAGGCCCAGGGAGGCGCAGGCCTCCTCCTGGCTGCGCGTGATGCGCTGCATGGCCGCGTCCGTGGCGTTGTAGGCCACGGCCATGAAGCGTGCGGCCAGCGCCAGCAGCATACCGGCCAGGCTGCCCTTGAGGATGGCCAGGGTCTCGATCCCCAGCGGGGCCAGCAGGGCGATGAGACGCTCGTCCAGCCAGGCAATCGGCACGAACACGCCCACCGCCAGCACCACGCCGGGCATGGCATAGCCCAACACGGCCAGGCGCACGGTCCAGGCCGTCCAGGGGTCGCTGTGGCGGCGCCGTGTCCACGACAGCAGCAGGGCAAACACCGTGGTCACGGCGGCCGTGAACAGCGCCAGGCACAGCGTGTTCCAGACATAGCCCCAGTAGTCACTGTTCAGGTCCTGGCGCCACACCGACCACACCCAGGCCACGATCTGCACCATGGGCACGGCAAAGGCCGCGCCAAACACCAGGGCGCAGGCGGCGAACGCCAGCCAGCGGCGGCCACCCTGCAGCACGGTGCGCTGCTGCTGTGGGTTGCTGACGTGGAAGCGCTTGGCGCGGCGCGAGCGCTGCTCCGCCGCCACCAGCACCAGCACCACCAGTACCAGGATTGCGGCCAGCTGCGCGGCGGCCGTGATATTGAACAGGTTGAACCACGACTTGTACAAGGCCGTGGTGAAGGTGTCGAAGTTGAAGACCGAGATCGCACCGAAGTCGGCCAGCACCTCCATCAGCACCAGGGCAAGGCCGGCGCCGATCCAGGGCCGCGCCAGGGGCAAGGCCACCTTGAAGAACGCGGCCAGGGGGCTGTAGCCCAGGGCCTGCGCCGCCTCCATGCTGCGGTGCCCTTGCGTCAGGAACGCGCTGCGCGCCATCAGGTAGACGTAGGGGTAGAAGGCCATGACCAGCACCATGACCAGACCCCACAGGCTGCCACGGATGTCGGGGAACCAGTGGCTGCTGCCCACCACCTCGCGCAGCAGGCGCTGCACCGGCCCGGCATATTCGAACAGGCCCATCTGTACGAAGGCCAGCACATAGGCCGGAATGGCCAGCGGCAACACCAGGGCCCAGGCAAAGAACTTGCGGCCCGGAAATTCGCACATCGCCGTCAGCCAGGCCAGGGGCACGCCCACCACCAGCACCACGCTGCCCACCAGCAGCATCAGCAGCAAGGTGTTGCCCAGCACGCGCGGCAGCACGTAGTTCCACAGGTGCTGCCAGATCTCAGGCTGGGGCGTCAATGCCATGCCGACCACCGTGAGCAAAGGCACGATGGTCAGCAAGGCGATGGGCAGCGCAAAAGCAAAACCGCGCCAGCGGTGCGCTGGCGCGGCATGGTCTACAACAGACAAGGGTCGAACCTAATTCCAAAAAATCGATTAACGATAGCCTACACGATCCAGCAGCTTGATCGCTTCCGCTTGCTTGGAGCCGATGTCCGAAGCATTCAGAGGGCTGGGCGTGAACTTGCCCCAGGCCTTGACGATGGGATCGACATCCGCCTTGGGATTGATCGGGCTTTCGTACGTGCCGTGAGTGTAAGCCGTCTGCACATTGGCCGAGGACAGCCATTCCAGCAGCTTGCGCGCGCCTTCGGGGTTCTTAGCGTGCTTGGTCACACCAGCGCCGGACAGGTTCACGTGGGCGCCGCCCTCGTTCTTGCCCTGGTTGGCCCAGAACAGCTTGACCTGCTTGTTGAAGTCAGGTTCCTTGGCCAGGATGCGGCCAAAGTAGTAGGTGTTGGCAATGCCCACGTCGCACTGGCCGGCGGCAATCGCCTTCAGCAGGCTGGTGTCGTTGGTGAACACGTCACCCGCCAGGTTGTTGACCCAGCCCTTGACGATGGCTTCGGACTTCTCCACACCGTGCTTGGCGATCAGCATGGCCACCAGCGACTGGGTGTAGGCCTGCTTGGAGGTGCGCAGGCACAGCTTGCCCTTCCACTTGGGGTCGGCCAGGTCTTCGTAGGTGCTCAGCTGCTCAGGCTTGACGCGGTCGGCCGAGAAGAAAATGGTGCGCGAGCGCTCCGACAGACCCCACCAGCGGTTGCCGGGGTCGCGGAAGTTGGCGGGCACATTGGCGTTCAGCAGGGGCGAATCCACCTTCTGCAGCAGGCCGCGCTCGGCCACGTTCCACAGATTGCCCACGTCCACGGTGATCAGCACGTCGGCGGGCGAACTGGCGCCTTCGGCGGCCAGGCGCTCGGTCAGGGAGCCACCGCTGTCGGTCAGCAGGTTGATCTTGACACCGGTCTGCTTGGTGTATTCGTCCAACGTGGGCTTGAGCAGGGCTTCAATGCGTGCGGAGTACACCGTCACAGCCTGGGGCTGTGCAGCCTGGGCCAAAGTGGCCGCGCCAACCAAGCTCAGGCACAGCGCCGTCTTCCAAATTTTCATCTTCTTCGCTTCCAGTGGTCAGGGGACGGCCAGCGGGTGCGCTGGCCAAACAGGAGAAGCACCGCCATTCGGGCTTTGCTTCAGAGTGAGAATTATTCCTGTTATGAATTCTGCCACGGTTTGCTGGCCTTGCCACCCCGACCACCCAGGAATCGAAGGGCTTCTGTGTCGGTGGTGGACAACAGGGCACGCCTGCTCAGCCGGTCCGCACCCCGGTGTCAGGGCCCGGGCCGTGGCTGGCCATGTGCTCACCCAGGAAATCCAGAAAGCTGCGCACCGCCGGGGTCAGGCCGCGGCGCGAGCCGAACACGGCATGGACGATGCTCAGCGGGAAGCGCCATTGCGGCAGCACATGCACCAGCTCGCCCCGGTCCATCTCGGCCTGGCACATGTAGTCGGGCAGATAGCACACGCCCGCGCCGCCCAGCACCGCATACTTGAGGGTCAGCAAATCGTCGGCCATGTAGCGCACCTGGGGCTGCAACTGCACCTCGGCGCCGGTGTCGCTGCGCAGGCGCCAGTGCGCCACACCGTCGAAGACCGACATCGACAGCACATGGTGCTGCAGCAGGTCCTGCGGGTTCTGCGGCGTGCCCTGGCGTTGCAGATAGGCCGGACTGGCCAGCAGGATCTGGTTGGCCAGCCCCAGGCGCTTGACGACCATGCTGGCACTGTCTTCCAGCGTGGAGCGCACCCGCAGGGCCACATCCACGCCCTCTTCCACCACGTTGACGGGGCGGTTGACCACCATCATCTCCACCCGCACCTGGGGGTATTTCTCGAGGAACAGCGGCATCAGCGGGGCCAGCACGGTCTGCGACAGGGTGACCGGGCAGCTGACGCGCACCGTGCCGCGCGGCTCGCTTTGCACCTGCTCGACCGTGTCCTGCGCGGCCTCGGCGGCATCGCGCATGGCCTGACAATGGCGCAGATAGGCCGACCCCACCTCGGTCAGTGACAGCTTGCGCGTGGTGCGCTGCAGCAGGCGCACGCCCAGGCGGGCCTCCAGCTCGGCAATGCGGCGCGACAGCCGCGACTTGGGAATGCCCAGGGCCCGGCCGGCCGCGGCGAAGCCCCCGCGCTCCACCACCTCGGCGAAGTACAGCATGTCATTGAGATCTTGCATGGTTGGATCCGATTGAATCGATATTCAGAACAATCTATCGCATTTTCGATGACTTATCGGAACAGCGGGATCAATGCATACTTCAACCCATCGAACTTTGATTTCTCAGGAGCACCCCTTGAAACTGCTGCACATTGACTCTGCGATCACCGGCGACAACTCGGCTTCGCGCAAGCTGACCCAGCAAATCGTCAACGCCTGGACGGCCAAGCACGCCGGCACCGAAGTGACCTACCTGGACCTGGTGGCCCAGGCCCCCAACCACTTCACCATGGCCGCGATGACCCCCCGCACCGGCCAGACCGACGGCCTGACCGCCGAGCAAGTGGCAGAGAACGCCGTGTCCGAACAGCTGGTGAGCCAGTTCCTGGCGGCCGACGTGGTCGTGATCGGTGCCCCGTTCTACAACTTCAGCATCCCCACCCAGCTGAAGGCCTGGATCGACCGCATCGCCCAGCCCGGCCGCACCTTCCGCTACACCGCCAACGGCCCTGAAGGCCTGGCCAAGGGCAAGACCGTGATCATCGCCTCCTCGCGCGGCGGCATGTACTCCACCAGCGAAGCCGGTCAGGCCATGGAGCACCAGGAAAGCTACCTGAAGGTGGTGATGGGCTTCTTCGGCGTCACCGACGTGCGCTTTGTGCGCGCCGAAGGTCTGGGCATGGGCCCCGACGCTGTGGCCGCCGCCTTTGAAAGCGCTGCCAACGATGTGAAGGCCGCCGTGGCCGCCTGATCGCCGCCCTGGTACCAACACCAAAAAGCCTGCTGGATCAGCAGGCTTTTTGCATTGCGCATTTCAGGAGCAGCCTGCGCACGGCTGCAGCGCGTTTCTGCCAACAATCGATCGCAAATGCTGGCAGGGCGCGCGCAAGGCGCTCTGTTTTTTTACTTGCCGATCCCGCCGTGGGCCAGCGACCACTTGGCCGGGTCCTGCAGGAAGGTCTGCCACACGGCCAGTTGCTCGACCGAGAAGCCACCACGCTGGAAGGCCATGGCCAGCACGTCCTGCCAGTTGCACAGCGCGTGCACGCGCACGCCGTGCTGGGCCAGCACCGCATCGGAGCCGAAGCAGGCGTAGTCGAAGACCACGAACAGGTCTTCCACGCGCGCGCCCTGGGCCCGCAGGGCGTCGATGAAGCTCAGCTTGTACTGGCCGGCAGACACCATGTCGTCCACCAGCAGCACCTTGCCACCGGGCTCCACCGTGCCTTCGATCTGGCGGCTACCCACGGCGCGCTTGCGCACGTACTGCAGCGGCATGTCCAGCTTCTCGGCAAACCAGGCGGCAAAGGCGATGCCGCTGGACTCGCCGCCGGCCACGGCGCTCAGGCCCTGCAGGGCGCCGGCATCCAGCAGGCGCTGCACGCCCTGCTTCATCAGCTCGCGGCGGATGGTGGGCAGCGAGATCAGGCGCGTGGCATCCATGTACACCGGGCTGGCCCAGCCCGAGGGCAGCACGAAGGGCGCATCGGTGCGCACTTCCACACAACCGGCTTCCAACAACCAGGCCGCGGCCTGCTGGCTCATCAAAGGTGTCATTGCAATCTTCTTTCTTGGTCAGTCCGGGGCCGTGCGTTCCAGCAAGGCGCGCAGGCGCTGTGCGCCGGCGGGGCCCTTGCTGGCCGTGGCCCATAAATTCGTGGTCATGCGCTCGTGCAGCGCCACGGCCTCCTGCGAGGCGGTCACCATGGCGATGCCGTTGCGCACATTCGGCAGCTCACCCAGGCGGAACGGGCTGTGCATCAGCACCCGGTGCTGGGCGCCGATCAGCACCTGGTAGGTGGCCGAGGGCATGGCATCGTCCACCAGCCCCACCTGGGCGTACCAGGGCTCGCTGTCCATCAGCTCGGCGATGCGCTGCACCTCCTGGCGCGCGGCCTGCACACGGGCGCGGCGCACGCCAGGTGCCACGTCCATGCGGCCGATCAGGCCGGTCTGCACGAAGCGCTCCAGCTCGCGCAGACCGATCAGGCTGACGATGTGCGGCTTGCGCCGCTCGAAGTTCAGCCGCCGCTCGCGCAGGATGTCCATGATCTGCTGCGCCTGGCGCGCGTGCAGCGGGGCATCAGCGCCCTGCGGCAAGGCCTCGGCCAGCATCAGGCCCAGGTGCTCCAGGTAGTGCTCGGACATCAGCAGCAGCGAGATCGGCTCGAAATGCGCCAGGATGCGGTCCGAGGTCTGCTCCAGCTGGCGCATGCGTTCGAACAGCGCCAGCGCCGAGGCGTAGTACTCGGCTTCCACCCCCAGCAGCGAGGCCAGGCTGGTGCCCAGCAGGTGGGCCAGCCGCTCCAGGGTGTCGATCTTGACGATCTCGCCTTTTTCCATGCGGTAGACCACGGCGCGCGACACGCCCAGCTGCTGCGCCACCTCGTCGGCCTGCAGGCCCGCCCCCATGCGGTAGGCGCGCAGGCGGTCGCCCAGCGCGGCATAGTCGATGTGGGAGGTGAAGGGGTCCGTGGTCATGGTGGCGTGCGGGGAAGGCCGGGCTGCCCGCGACTATACCGAGGCCGGGGCCACGGGAATGGCGGCGATGGTGTCGGCCATCACCTGGGTGCCGAGCATGAAGTCCGACAGCTCCATGGCCTCGTGCGGGTTGTGCGAACCATGCTGGTTGCGCACGAACACCATGGCCGAGGGCACGCCGCCGTTGGCGAACAGGGCCGCATCGTGGCCGGCCCCGCTGGGGATGCGCTCGTGGGCAATGCCGCGCTCGCGGCAGGCCTTGGCCATCAGGTCGCACAGCTGGGGGTCGGTGACGGCGGGCTCGCTCAGCAGGCGGCGGTCCAGCTGGAACTTGACGCCGCGCTCGCGCTCGATGGAGGCCATCTCGGCCTGCACCAGTTGGTAGAAGGCTTCCAGCGTGTCGCTGCTCTTGCTGCGCGCCTCGAAGCTGAAATGCGCATAGCCCGGCACGCGCGAGATGGAATGCTCGGCCGGGTTGGTCTGCACCACGCCGCAGGTCACCACCAGGTCGGTGCCGCGCTCCAGCAGCGCGCGCCAGTGGGTGTCCAGGCGCACGATCAGGTCGGACACGGCGAACACCGCATCCTTGCGCAGCCAGCGCGGCACCACGCCGGAGTGCTGGGCCTCGCCAAAGCATTCGATCTTGTTGTGGCGCACATTGCCGCGGATGCCGCTGACCACGCCCACGGGGATCTCGCGCGCCACCATCACCGGGCCCTGCTCGATGTGCAGCTCCACATAGGCGCGGATGTCGGCAGGGTTGAACAGCTTGTCCTGGCGGGCGATGGCGGCCAGGTCGGCGCCGCAGGCGGCCAGGGCGTCGCCCAAGGTCACGCCGTCCTCTCGGCGCTGCAGGGCCAGGTCGGCCGCAGTCAGCTTGCCCCACAGCGCGCCCGAGCCCATGTAGGCCTTGCCGAACCAGGCGCTCTCCTCACCGCGGAAACCGATCACCTGCAGCGGCGCGGGCAGCGTCACGCCCTGGCGCTTGGCCGCAATCAGCACCAGCAGGCCGGCGACGATGCCGGCCAGGCCGTCGTAATTGCCGCCCTGCGGCACGGAATCCAGGTGCGATCCTGTCCAGATGACCGGCCCCTGGCGGGTGTCGGCCGGGTCGCTGTAGATGAAATTGCCGGCGCGGTCGGTGGTCACCTCCAGCCCCTCGGCGCGGGCAAAGGCCTCCAGATGGCGGGCACAGGCGTTTTCACCGGCCCCATAGCTGGCACGGGTGACGCCCACGCCATCGAAAGTCAGCGCACGAATGTCGGCAAACAGTTGCTGTGCCAGTGGCTGTAGAGACTGCAGTTCCATATCGGACGGGCCTGCCGCACGCGACGCGCAGGCTGTGAGGGTTGCTAAGAAAGCATCTTAATCTCAAAAAAGATACGCAATACCCACATTGCATGCGCCCATCTGCGACTGTTTTGTATCTTTTTTGGAATACCACGTGCGACACTGCGCCCCCCCAGCGCCCGCCCCGGCGACCAGGCATAAAAAAAAAGCAGCAGGCGCCCATCTGGCGGGCGCCTGCTGCTCTGCTTTTATTTATAAGCGCTACTGTGCGATCAGGCCGTAGCGGTTTCGGTCACGACTCCGGCCCCGGTTTCGGCCTCTGCCTCACGGCGGGGCATGTAGCGGTCGCGCTTGTGCGGCTTCAGGCGCTGCACGTCCACCAGCACCAGGCCATCGACGCAGTGCGAGAAATCCGGGTCCACGCCAAAGTCCAGGAAGCGCACGCCCCCGGGCTCGGCCACTTCGGCGTACTGCTTGTACAGCGTGGGCACGCTGGAGCCCATGTGGGCCAGCAGGTGCTTGAGGCGCACGAAGTCGGCCGCGCTGTCCTCGCCCGTGAACTGCGAGCACATCTCCAGCCCCTCGCCCGGCACATAGGGCCGGCGGGCGTGGGCCAGGCAGGCGGCGCCGTAGTGCGTGCGGTAGTGGTAGATCAGCAGATCGCGCGCCGCCTGGGGCATTTCGCGGCTGATGGACACCGGGCCGAACAGGTAGCGGCATTCCGGATAGCGTTGGATGTAGGCTCCGATGCCAAACCACAGGTAGTCCAGCGAACGCTTTCCCCAGTAGCGCGGTTGCACGAAGGAGCGACCCAGCTCCAGCCCCTGATGCAAAAAACTCTGCATGCCGGGCGTGAACTCGAACAGGCTGTGCGTGTACAAGGCCTCCACCCCCTGCTCGGCCAGCACCTGGGCGGTGCGCGCCATGCGGTAGGCACCGGCGATCTCCAGGTCCTGCGGGTCCCACAGGATCAGGTGGTCGTAGTGGGCGTCATAGCGGTCCAGGTCGCGGCGGGCGCCACTGCCCTCGCCCACGGCGCGGAAGGACAGCTCGCGCAGCCGCCCCACCTCGCGCAGGATGGGCGAATCCAGCGGCCCGCGGAACAGGTGGATGCGCTTGCCGTCCGGGGTCTCGCCCAGCAGCTCGCAGGCCGTCACGGCCTGGGCCAGGGCGCTGCGGTTGACCGGGTGGGCGATCGCCGTCTCCACCTTCAGCAGATTGGGCTTGTCCTGGGCCACGCGGTACAGGTGCTTGCGCAGCAGCTTGGCGGCGGCCTCGGGCTCGACCGGTAGGCTGCCGTAGCTGCTGTGCGGGATCGGGTGGCCGATGCGCAAGGCGATGCTCTTTTGGTGCTGACCGAACATCTCCTTGACCAGCAGCAGCGTGGCCAGGGGCTTGTACAGCAGCGAGGCGCCGTAGAACAGCGCCGAATTGCGCCCGTCGATGTGGATGGGCACGATGGGCGCCTGGGCCTGGTCGGCCAGACGCAGGAAACCAGGGTTCCATCGGCCATCGCGCACGCCCTCGGGGTGCAGGCGCGAGACTTCGCCCGCCGGGAAGATGATGACCGCGCCCTCGCCCTGCAAGTGTTCCATGATGGCCTTGAGCTGGCGCGCCGCGCTGCGCCCGCCCATCATGGTCACCGGCAGCAGCAGGCGCTTGAGCGGCGCCAGCTCGGCCAGCAGGCCGTTGGCGACGATCTTCACGTCGCGGCGGATGCCGCCCACCATGTTCAGCAGGGCCAGGCCGTCCAGCGAGCCGATGGGGTGGTTGGCGATGATGACCACGCGCCCGTGGGCGGGAATGCGCTCGCGCTCGTTGTCGCGCACGGCAGTGCTGAAGGCAAAGTGCTCCAGCACCTGCTCCACGAACTGGAAGCCCTCCAGGTGCGGGTACTGCTGGGCAAAGCTGCGGAAGCTCTGCTCGCGCAGCAGCCGGCGCAGCACGCCGCGCACGCCCTGGCTGAGTCGGGGGTGCCGCTGCAATTGCGGCAGGTGCAGGTCGACGATCTGGTCCACGGAAATCATGGGCGCATCCTTGCAAAAGCGGGGTGTCGCGATGGTCGGCAACTGCCGTGACAGGCTCGCGACAAGTGCGTGAAGCCTGTGTGACAGCCGCACCGCGCACCGCAGCCCGCAGGCGCCGTACACCGGCCACGGCCAGGGCCAGGGCTGTGGCCGCATACTCTCGCCCTTGTGTTTTTTCCGTGAATGCCATGCAAGCCCTGCTCGACACCATCGCCCAGCTCGAAGTCCCGACCGATGCCTGCCGCCTGTTCCACGGCCGCGGCGGGCGCCACCCCGGCTGCGAGCACCTGGTGCTGGACGCCTTCCCCCCCGTGCTGGTGCTGACCAGCTTCCAGCCGCTGGACGAGGCCGCGCTGCAGGCCCTGGACAGCGCCCTGCTCGCGCGCTGGGCGCAGATCGGCCAGGGCCAGCCGCTGAACTGGGTCTTCCAGATGCGCCAGCCCGGCACCAAGGCCGAGACACGCCTGGTGCGCGGCAGCGTGCCCGAACCGCACATCGTCACCGAGGCCGGCCTGCAGTACCGCGCCCATGTGCTGCGCGGCCAGAACCACGGCCTGTTCCTGGACATGGCCGCCGGCCGCCGCTGGGTGCGCGCGCACGTCGCGCAGCACCCCGAACACCGCCACGGCCTGAAGGTACTGAACCTGTTCGCCTACACCTGCGCCTTCTCTGTCGCTGCGCTGGACGCCGGCGCGCGCCAGGTGCTGAACATGGACATGGCCCAGGGCGCCCTGGCCACCGGCCAGCACAACCACCAGCTCAACGGGCTGACGGGTGCCAGCTTTCTGGCGCACGACATCTTCAGCAGCTGGGGCAAGATCACGCGCAGCGGCCCCTACCACCTGATCGTCATCGACCCGCCCAGCTACCAGAAGGGCAGCTTTGTGGCCACCAAGGACTACGCCAAGCTGATGCGCCGCCTGCCCGACCTGCTGCGCCCCGGCGGCCATGTGCTGCTGTGCCTGAACGCGCCCGAACTGGGCACGGCCTTCCTCCAGGACCAGATGGCCGAGATCGCGCCCACGCTGCAGTTCGTGGAACGCATCGCCAACCCCGCCGCCTTTGCCGATGTGGACGAGGAACGCAGCCTGAAGGTGCTGCTGTACCGCGCCCCGGCGGCCGACGGGCTGGCAGGGGTTTGACACACCAAACAGGCATTTCACGCAGTCACAGCAAGCGCTGACAGCTATGGATTTTCATGATGCACACCCCTGACCCCACCCCCATCGATCCCGCCCTGGCACACACCCAGCGCCGCTTTGCCCAACTGGATGCGGACACACCCACACCCCAGCTGGACTATGTGCAGCGCCGCCGCCTACTCAGCGAACTGCAGGCGCGCCTGCTGCGCACCCAGCCGCTGCCGGGCATTGCCATCCAGCAGCACTTTGTCAGCGCCCCCGGGCGCGAGATTGCCGTGCGCAGCTACACGCCGGCGGCCCGCGCCAGCGGCCAGACCCTGGTCTGGCTGCATGGCGGCGGCTGGATGGTGGGCAGCCTGGACACGCACGACGACCTGTGCGAACACCTGGCCCACTTCAGCGGCCACACCGTGCTCAGCGTGCACTACCGACGCACGCCCGAAAACCCCTTCCCGGCCGCCGTGGACGATGCCCACGCCGTGCTGCAGTGGCTGCACCAGATGCAGGGCGTGCTGCCCTTCGCCCAGCCCCAGGTGCTGCTGGGCGGTGACAGCGCGGGTGGCCACCTGGCCCTGTGCAGCGCGGTGCATGCCATCCAGCAACCCGCGGCCGACCGCGCGCAGATCCAGGCCCTGCTGCTGTTCTACCCCTGCCTGCAGCCCGGCCTGTCCACGCCCAGCATGGCCGAGTTCGCCCAGGGCTACGGCCTGACCGGCGGCGCCATGGACGAGTATTGGCGCGTGCTGGGCGGTGCCGACCTGCCCTGGCGCACCCCCAGCCTGTGCCACGCAAGCCTGCCGCAGCTGCCGCCCACGGCCATCGTCACGGCCAGCCACGACATCCTGCGCGACGAGGCCGAGGACTTTGCCCGCCAACTCCAGGCCTTGCCCCAAGGCCCGGCCGTGCAATGGACGCGCGCCGAAGGCATGGTGCACGGCTTTGCCCGCATGCTGGTCGCCAGCCCCGCAGCGCGCCAGGCGGTGGAAGCCGCCTGCCAGATGCTGGAACAGGTGCGCCGCCAGGCACGCTGAGCACGGCGCACACCGGCCTCGGCGGGCATCCCCGGTGTGCGGTCTGCGGCAGCCCGCCGCGTCGCGACAGCCGGTGCGGGGCTGCGCGGCCCCGTCGCACCAAGTTCTACGCGCTTTGACACCCGTTGAACGCGGTTGCCGGCAGCTTGCACGCGGATAAACAGCGCTTGCTCCATCCTGCCGGCAATTGCCGCGAAATGCGGTGTTTCACACCGCATCACCGCCCGCAGATCGACGCAGTTAGGCACGGTCAAAAATGCAGATTTAAATGCAGATGCATTCATGTTCCGCATGCGTTTCTGCAATTTGGCGTGCATAAAATACCGTCACCACCGCTAGGAACACCTGCCATGACCACCGCCCTAACCCGCCGCCACTCCGAATCCATCGCCCTGGTGGCCCTGTTTGCCGCCCTGCTGGGCGTGATGGGCCTGATCCCCAAGATCGACCTGCCGCTGGGCGTGCACATCTCCATCCAGACCCTGGGCGTGATGCTGGCCGGCTGCCTGCTGGGCCCCTGGCGCGGCCTGCAGGCCATGCTGGTGTTCCTGGTGGCCGTGGCCGCCGGTCTGCCCCTGTTGTCGGGCGGCCGTGGCGGCCTGGGCGTGTTCATGGCCCCGACCACGGGCTACCTGGTGGGCTGGACGGCTGCGGCCTTCGTCACCGGCTGGCTGATGGCGCTGCTGCCCAAGTCCACACCCCTGCGCGCCGCGGGCAGCGCCTTCGTCGCCTCGACCGTGGGCTGCATTGCCGTGCTGTATGCCTTTGGCATCGCCGGCCTGGTATGGATTGCCAAGCTGCCGCTGACCCAGGCCATCTGGGTGAATGTGGCCTTCATCCCCGGCGACCTGATCAAGTGCGCCTTGACGGCCCTGGTGGTGCACAGCATTGCCCGCGCCATGCCGGACTGGCAGTTCGGCGGCGTGCGCCGTTGACGCGGCGGGCGCTGGCACAACGCTAACGTCTGCGCCAAAAACGCTGGTAGCGCTGATGCAGTCAGCGCAAACAGCTATCAAAAAAATGGAATTTCCCCGCAGGGGTGACAGCCACCCCTGCCGCCATGGCCTACCATGCGCGCCGCGCGATACCTACATCCATACCACGCGCCAGGGAGATTCACCATGCACACCCCCCCCTCCTCCACGCCCACCGGCGGCTGGTACTTCGGCTGGAACATCGTGGCGGCCGCCACGCTGCTGACCTTGTTGACCGTCGGCATGCGCCTGGGCATCGGCCCGCTGTTCCTGCCCATGGCCGACGATCTGGGCTTCAGCCGCAGCCTGCTGGCCGGCATCATCGCCATCGGCATGCTGTGCTATGGCCTGGCCATGCCTGTAGCGGGCTGGCTGGTGGCCCGCGTGGGCACGCGCCACGTGCTGCTGCTGGGCACGGCCATCCTGGTGCTGTCCACGCTGTGGGCGGTCAACACCCGATCGGCCCAGGGCATTTTCTGGAGCTTCGGCGTCTGCATGTCGGTGGGTGCGGGCTTCACCAGTCCCGTGGCCCTGACGCCGTTGATCAGCCGCTGGTTCCAGCGCCGCCGCGGCATGGCGCTGTTCTTTCTGTCCACCGGCTCCATGGCCGGGATTGCCGTCATGACCCCGGCCCTGGGCTGGGCCCTGCAGCACTTCAGCTGGCAGCACACGCTGCTGGGTTTTGCGGCCGTGTTCACGCTGATCACCGTGCCTGCAGCGCTGTGCGTGGTGCGCGACGCCGCCCCGGAAGGCGGCGATGCCCCCCTGGGCACGGCCACCGGCAGCACCGCCACACGCCCCGCCCCGGGGGCCGAGCTGAGCGTGCTGCAAGCCATGCGCACAGCCCCGTTCCTGAAGGTGACGCTGGGCCTGTTTGCCTGCGGCTTCAGCATGAACCTGATGGGCACGCACTGCATGCCCATGCTGCTGGACCATGGTTTTGACGCCACCACCAGCGCCCTGGGCATCGGGCTGATCGGCCTGGTCGCCATTCCCAGCACCATGGTGCTGGGCCGCCTGGCCGACCGGGTGGAGCGGCGCAAGATGCTGAGCGTGATCTACGGCGTGCGCGGCCTGGGCTTTCTGGGGCTGATGCTGGTGGGCAGCGCCTGGCAGCTGTACGGCGTGGCGGTGGTGGGCGGCGTGGTCTGGGCCGGCAGCATTGCGCTGTCGTCCGCCATCCTGGCCGATGTGTATGGCGTCAAGAAAGTGGGCATGCTGTATGGCTGGGCCTACCTGGGCCACCAGGTGGGCGCCATGATCAGCGCCTGGCTGGGCGGCTGGGGGTTCGAGCAACACGGCACGCACTGGCTGGCCTTTGGCGCCGCCGCGGCCCTGCTGGTGCTGGCCGCAGGCGTGGCCCTGCGCCTGCCCGGGAGCGACCGCCCCGCGGTCTTCGGCCCTGCACAAGCCGCCTGAGCCAGGGGCCGCCTTAGTGCACGCTGCTGCGCATGCGCGGGTGGCGGTGGAACAGCCCCCCCACCACCAGACCCAGCACGATCACCATGGCGCAGAAGCTGCACACCGCCACCGTCATGCCCCAGTGGTCGGCCAGCCAGCCCATGCCCAGCATGGGCAGCATGCTACCGATGTAGCCGATCACCAGATAGGTCGACAGCAGGCCGGAGCGGTTGGACGGGGTGGCAATACGGTTGACCATGCTCATGCCCGACAGCATGCTCATACCGTGGCCCATGGCCGTGCACGCCACGCCCAGCACGAACAGCCAGGCCGAGCCCACCCACAGGTTCACCATCAGCAGCGCATTGCTGAGGGCCAGGCTCAGCAGACCGCCCAGGCCGCACCACTGCGTGGGCAGGTTGCCCACCAGCACCTGCACGCAGGCCGAGGCCAGCAGGATCACGGCGATGGCTGTGCCACTGACCACGGGGCCATGCCAGGGCACCAGCCGGTCCAGGAACAGCGGCGACATTGAGGCATACAGGCCGAACACGCCAAACGCGAGAAAGGGCAGCATGCAGGTCAGCACAAAGGCCGTGGAGGCACTGGGCTCCGGCCAGGTCAGCTTGGGCAGCACGTCCTGCAGCCGCAGCCGGCCCGCCTGGCGCGGCAGCGCGGCGGGTGGCAGCTCCAGACGCGCCAGCACGTACAGGCCCAGCACGCCCAGCACCAGGGTTGGGATGTAGGTGGTGACCAGCGGATAGGGGGCCCACTGCCCCATGATGCCGCCGACCAGTGGGCCCAGACCGAAGCCCAGCGCCATCAGAAAGCCGGTGACCATGGCCACGCGCTGCACATGGCCGGGGCGCGACAGCACGGCCAGGCCCTGCGTGGCGCTGGTGGTCATCAGGCTGGAGGCCACGCCGACGATGAAGCGCCCGACGATCAGGCTGGTCATGTTCCAAGCGATCAGGCTGAGGAAGGTGCCCAGCAGGGTCAGCACCAGCCCGGCCTGCATCACGGCCTTGAAGCCGGCGCGGTCCGGCAGGCGACCCAGAAACAGCAGGCTGCACAGCGCCCCGCTCATGTAGACCACGTAGATCAGCGAGATGTCGCTGGCCTGCAGTTGCCAGGCCTCTTTGTAGAGCGCGTACAGCGGGCTGATGAGGGCCGTGCCCATCACGCCGACGATCATGGCAAAACTCACCCACGCAAAGGGCGAACCTCTCAACTTCATTCTTCAAGCAGTGTGTAAGGCCACAGGAACGCGCAGCGTGGCGCTCCAAAGCAAGACCGCGCCCGGAATGACCCGGGCGCGGTCCAGCGGTGGCATGGGAAAAAAGATTCAGTCCATTGTGCGCCGGCACGGCGCGGCGGCGCAATCCCCGGTTGGACAGCCGACAAGCAAGCAGGGTTGCCACGCCCTGCCATGAAGCGGTCACACAGGCGGCCGATCAAATGTTGCAAGGTATTGCAAATGCATCAAGTCTTATAAAAGACTGCAAAAAATTAATGCCACCTGAGCATTTACTCGACCTGCGGATTCGTGCGCCGATGGCACATCAACCGCATTTTCCATTGGATATTCAAGATGAATGCGGCGCACCACGCAATAAACCTGCATATTATTCAATTTCAGAATTCCCTGTAGGCATGGAATTTCGCATAGCGAGATGCGCGCACACATATTTTTGCAGCGCCCTGCGGCCATCCCCCTAGAATCCGCGTGTCTTGCTGTTGTGACCCACAGACAGACGCTTGTATTTTGCGCCTCCTTCCCAGGAGGCGATTTTTTTGGGGCATGCCCGAAGCCACTCCGCGCCATGCATGGCATGGATGTCCGGATTCGCGGGGCTGGAGATATTCGGGACCTTCCAAAGTCGCCCACGCGATGGCGCTGCCGGCCTTGGTATTCATTTGGGCAGCGAGACCCAAGACAGGGCCAGCCCACAGGCCGGGGCATCCCGCAGGTCCTGCGGCGCGACCTCTCGGCGCGCAGCGCATGACATTCCCCCTTGAACGTGCCGGGCACGCCCCCCAACCCCGGACGGCCTGCACAGGCCCGCCAAGAAGGGGCGGGCCCGCCGGCCGTCAGAAGGCCTCGGCCGGCAGCTGGGCGCAGGTCAGATCGCGCGCGCTCACCACCTGCAGCCAGGCGGTGATCTTGGGCAGCTCATAGTGGTAGAAATAGCGTACTGCGCCCATCCTGCCTTCGTTGGCAACTATCGATAGCGCAGCATCGCGCTGCAGCACGGTCAGTGCCACGTCCAGCCACACCCAGGCCAGCACCATGTGGCCAAAGGCCTGCATGTACGGCACGGCATTCGCCAGCGCTTCCTGCGGATTGCCGGTGGCCCAGGCTTTTTTGGTGGCGCTGCCCACCTCCTGCAGTGCCTGGGCCAGCTGGTTGGCATAAGCGGCCAGGACCGGCTGCTGCAGGGCGCGTTCGATGGTGGCGTGGATGGTGGTGGCCAGCAGTTGCAGGCCTGCACCGCCCTGCATCAGCACCTTGCGACCCAGCAGGTCGGCCGCCTGAATGCCGTGCGTACCTTCGTGGATCATGTTCAGGCGGTTGTCACGCCAGTACTGCTCCACCGGGAAGTCGCGCGTGTAGCCATAGCCGCCGTGGATCTGGATGGCCAGGGAGTTGGCCTCCAGGCAGTTCTCGCTGGGCCAGCTCTTGGCAATCGGGGTCAGCACCTCCAGCAGCAGCTTGGCGCGTGCGGCCTCCTCCGGCGTTCCTGTGCGGCCTTCGTCCACCAGTTGGGCGCAGTACAGGTTCAGCGCCAGCGCGCCTTCGCAGTACGCCTTTTGCGCCAGCAGCATGCGCTTGACGTCGGCGTGTTCAATGATGGCCACCTGCGGGCTGCTGGCGTCCTTGCCGCCTTCGGTCATGGGGCGGCCCTGCGGGCGGTTCTTGGCATAGTCCAGGCTGGCGTAGTAGCCGGCCAGGCCCAGCATGGTGGCCGCCATGCCGATGCCGATGCGCGCCTCGTTCATCATGTGGAACATGCATTTGAGGCCCTCGTGTGGCCGGCCGACCAGGTAGCCGATGGCGCCTGCGCCGCCGCGCACGGGGTATTTGCCCTCGCCAAAGTTCAGCAGCGTGTTGGTGGTGCCGCGCCAGCCCAGCTTGTGGTTCAGGCCGGCCAGGGCCACGTCGTTGCGCTCGCCGGTCAACTGGCCGGTGGTGTCCACCAGCTTCTTGGGCACGATGAACAGCGAAATGCCCTTCACGCCCGGAATCAGCTTGCCATCCGGCCGGGGGATCTTGGCCAGCACCAGGTGCACGATGTTCTCGGTCAGTTCGTGGTCGCCGGAGCTGATCCACATCTTGTTGCCCTTGAGGCGGTAGCGCGCGCCCAGCGGGTCAGCCTCAAAGTCGGCGCCATCGGGCTCGGCACGCGTGGCGATGTCGCTCAAGGATGAACCCGCTTGGGGCTCCGACAGCGCCATGGTGCCGGCCCAACGGCCGTTGAATGCGTTGTCGGCAAACACCTGCTGCTGCATGGGCGTGCCGTGCACGCGCAGCAGGTTGGCGTTGCCCACGGTCAGCAGGTTGGAGCCGATGCTGATGCTGGCGCAGGCAAAAAAGCTGTTGGCCGCAGCCTCCACCACATACGGCAGCTGCATGCCGCCTTGCTCGTAGGGCTGGGCCGCGCTGAGCATGCCGCTGTCGGCATAGGCCTTGCGCGCCTCGCCGGTGCAGGCGGGCTGGGTGACCTTTTCGCCGTCGAAGCTGGGCTCCTGCGTGTCCACCGTGCGGTTGAAGGGCGCGTACTTCTCGCGGGCGATGCGCTCGCAGGTGTCCCACACCGCGTCAAAAGTTTCGCGGCTGTGGTCGGCATAGCGGGTGCGGGCGGTCAGGCTTTCGGCGTGCAGCCAGTCATAGACCAGAAATTCCAGGGTGGAGCGCAGCTGGGACATGGTTTTGAAGCGAAATCAGCCTCCAGCGCTTGCTGGGCAAGCGCCGACAGCTATGGTTGTTGAAACTGGCACACCGGGGCGCGGTGCGAGGCAAAGCCCCGCACCGGCACGGCTTCAGGCCTTGGGGGCGGGCAGGACGTTGATCGTGCCCTGCGCCGTGGCGCACAGTTTTTCCACGCCGTCCTGCACGGCAAACACGTCACAGCGCGTGACGGCTTGCGAGCGGCCGGCATGGATGCAGCTGGAGCGCGCGATCAAGCACTCGCCCACGGCGGGGCGCAGGTAATTGATCTTGAACTCGCTGGTGATCACCGGCACCCGCAGGGCCACGGCCCCGGCATAGGTCAGGGCGTTGTCGGCCATGTAGCTGACCACACCGCCGTGGGCGAAGCCGTACTGCTGGGTCAGTGCCGGGCGCAGGGGCAGGCGCAGTTCGCACGCGCCCTCGGCGGTCAGCTGCGTCAGCTCGGCGCCCAGCAACTGGCTGAACGGCTGGCTGGCCAGAATCTGCCGGCCAAAGGCCAGCACGGCCTCGGGCGTGGCCGCCGCGGGCGCAGCGTCGCGCGCGCCCACGCTCACAGCACCTCGAAGATGCCGGCCGCGCCCATGCCACCGCCGATGCACATGGTCACGCAGACGCGTTTGGCGCCGCGGCGCTTGCCTTCGATCAGCGCATGGCCCGTCAGGCGCTGGCCCGAGACACCATACGGGTGGCCCAGGGCAATCGCACCGCCGTTGACGTTCAGGCGCTCGTTCGGGATGCCCAGCTTGTCGCGGCAGTAGATCACCTGCACGGCAAAGGCCTCGTTCAGCTCCCACAGGTCGATGTCCTCGACCTTCAGGCCCAGCTTCTTGAGCACCTTGGGGATGGCGAACACCGGGCCGATGCCCATCTCGTCCGGCTCGCAACCGGCCACGGCAAACCCCAGGAAGCGCCCCAGCGGCTGCAGGCCGTGCTTGCTGGCGTAGTCTTCGTGCACCACCACGCAGGCGCCGGCGCCATCAGAGAACTGGCTGGCGTTGCCCGCCGTCACCAGCCCGCCGGGCAGTGCGCTGCGCAGGCCGGCAATGCCTTCCACGGTCGTGCCCTCGCGCGTGCCCTCGTCCTGGCTGACGGTGACCTGCTTGGTGGTCAGGCCCATGACCTTGTCGGCCACGCCCATGGTCACGGTGATGGGGGCGATTTCAGCGTCGAACAGGCCCGCGGCCTGCGCTGCGCAGGCCTTTTGCTGGCTGGCAGCGCCGTACTCGTCCATGGCTTCGCGGCTGATCTGGTAGCGCTTGGCCACCTGCTCGGCGGTCTGCAGCATGGACCAGTAGATCTCGGGCTTCATCTTGGTCAGCTCCGGGTCGTGGGCCATGTGCTGGTTCACCTCCAGCTGCACGCAGGAGATGGACTCCAGGCCGCCGGCCACCAGCACCTCGTTCTCGCCGGCGATGATGCGCTGCGACGCCAGGGCGATGGCCTGCAGGCCCGAGGAGCAGAAGCGGTTGATGGTCATGCCTGCCGTGGTCACGGGCAGGCCGGCGCGCGTGGCGATCAGGCGCGCCACGTTGCCGCCGGTCGTGCCTTCGGGCAGCGACAGGCCCATGATCACGTCCTCCACCTCGGCGCCGTCGATGCCGGCACGCTGCACCGCGTGCGCGACCGCGTGGGCGCCCAGCGTGGGGCCATAGGTCATGTTGAACGATCCCTTCCAGCTCTTGGCCAGCGGGGTGCGCGCGGTGGAAACAATCACTGCGGATGTCATAGGGTCAATCCTTCAATCTCTGGGTGTTCAAGCGGCGCACACCGCTCAGGAAAAACGCTGGCCTTCGGCCGCCAGGCGCGCCAGCAGCGGCGCGGGCTGCCAGAAGCTGGCATCGTCATGGGGGTTCTGGGCAAAGCGCTGCATGGCCTGCACCACGTTGATCAGGCCCAGCTCGCTGGCGTAGTGCATGGGACCGCCGCGGTAGATGGGGAAGCCATAGCCGGTCAGGTAGACCATGTCGATGTCGCCGGCCTTGCTGGCGATGCCGTCCTCCAGGATCTGCGCCCCCTCATTGACCAGGGCGAACACCAGGCGCTGCACGATTTCCTCGTCGGAGATCTTGCGGGGCGTGATGCCCTGGCTCTGGCGGTAGGTGCTGATCATGTCCAGCACTTCCTGGCTGGGGATGGCGTCGCGCTTGCCGACCTGGTAGTCGTACCAGCCCTTGCCGGTCTTTTGGCCATAGCGCCCCATCTCGCACAGCAGGTCGGCGGTCTTGCTGTACTTCATGTGCGGTTTTTCCACATAGCGGCGCTTGCGGATGGCCCAGCCGATGTCGTTGCCGGCCAGATCGCCCATGCGGAAGGGCCCCATGGCGAAGCCGAACTTCTCGACGGCCTTGTCCACCTGCTGCGGGGTGGCGCCCTCCTCGATCAGGAAGCCGGCCTGGCGGCTGTACTGCTCGATCATGCGGTTGCCGATGAAGCCGTCGCACACGCCCGAGACCACGGCCGTCTTCTTGATCTTCTTGGCGATCTGCATCACGGTGGCCAGCACATCGTGGGCCGTGGCCTTGCCGCGCACCACCTCCAGCAGCTTCATCACGTTGGCGGGGCTGAAGAAGTGCATGCCCACCACGTCCTGCGGGCGGCGCGTGAAGGCGGCGATCTTGTCCACGTCCAGCGTGGAGGTGTTGGAAGCCAGAATGGCGCCGGGCTTGGCCACGGCGTCCAGCTGCTTGAACACGGCTTCCTTGACGCCCAGCTCCTCGAACACGGCCTCGATGATCAGGTCGCAATCCTTCAGGTCGTCATAGGCCAGCGTGGTGGACAGCAAGGCCATGCGCTGGGCGTACTTGTCTTCCTTGAGCTTGCCCTTCTTGACCTGGGCCTCGTAGTTCTTGCGGATGGTGGCCACGCCACGGTCCAGCGCCTCCTGCTTGGTCTCCAGGATGGTCACGGGGATGCCGGCATTCAGGAAGTTCATGCTGATGCCGCCGCCCATGGTGCCGGCGCCGATCACGCCCACCTTCTGGATGGCACGCACCGGGGTGTCGGCGGGCACGTCGGCGATCTTGGAGGCCGCACGCTCGGCCATGAACAGGTGGCGCAGCGCGCGCGACTCGGGCGTCCACATCAGGTTGACGAACAGCTCGCGCTCGAAGTCCAGGCCTTCCTGGAACTTGCGTTTGGTGGCCGCTTCCACGGCGTCCACGCACTTCAGGGGCGCGGGGTAGTTCTTGGACATGCCCTTGACCATGTTGCGCACAAAGCCGAAGTAGGCATCGCCCTGGGGGTGCTTGCACTTCAGGTCACGCACCAGGGGCAGGGCCTCGTTGCCGTCGGCATGGCGCTCGCCCACGGTCTGTGCCAGGGCCAGGGCCTCGGCGGCCAGCGCTTCGGGGCTGGAGGCCAGCTTGTCGAACAGCTTTTGCCCGGGGATCTGCGCCAGCAGCTCGCTTTTCACGGCCTCGCCGCTGACGATCATGTTCAGTGCCGGCTCCACGCCGATGGCGCGCGGCAGGCGCTGCGTGCCCCCGGCACCGGGCAGCAGGCCCAGCTTGACTTCCGGCAGGGCCACGGTGGTGCCGGGCGCCGCAATCCGGTAGTGGCAGCCCAGGGCCAGCTCCAGCCCACCGCCCATGCACACGCTGTGGATGGCCGCCACCACGGGCTTGCCGGACTGCTCCACCTGCGCGATCACGGTGTGCAGGTTCGGCTCCTGCAGGGCCGCCTCCTTGCCGAATTCCTTGATGTCCGCGCCGCCCGAGAAGGCCTTGCCGGCACCGGTGATCACGATGGCTTGCACGCTGCTGTCGGTGTTGGCCTGGTTCAGGCCTTCGATGACCGCACGGCGGGTGGACAGCCCCAGGCCATTGACCGGAGGATTGTTGAGCGTGATCACGGCCACGGCGCCGTGGACCTTGTATTCAGCCGTCATGGCTTGTCTCCTTCAGTTCTATGAAAAAAGAACGGGCGTTCTGCAATTCATTCTAGGAAGGGTGCTGGCACAACGCCATCGCGTTTTGCCCTGTGTTTGTCTCAACTGGGACATCTGGGCCAAGGCAGGTTCTGCAGGTCGGAACACCGTCCAGCGCCCCACCGGTGCGCCAGGGTGGCACGGTCACGATCCGACCAACGGTCAGGACCGTGCCTGTGGCGTGGCGCAGTTCTTGCGATGCGGTCTGCGCAAGCGCAGCGCCGGAGGGGCTGTGGCTGCAATAAAACGCTGGGGAAAGCCATAGCCATGCCGGTCAGGGCTGCCCCAACAATGTGCACAGCGCGTGCCCTAGCGCGTGCATTCAACCCCTATCGGAAGGCTCACTCTATGCAACGCAAAACATTCATTCGCCTGAGTACCTCCTGGGCCGCCGCCGCCCTGCTGGGTACGGCATCCCTGGGCGCCCATGCGGCGGACCCCATCCTGATCGGTGTGCCCATCCCCATGACCGGGCCCAACACCCAGTATGGCGACGAGGTGCAGGCGGGTTTGTTGACCGCCGTGGAGGCGCTGAACGCCGCCGGCGGCATGAATGGCCGCATGTACAAGCCTGTGCTGATCGACGATGCCTGCGAACCCAAGCAGGCCGTGCCAGCCGCCAACCGCGTGCTCAATTCGGGCGCCAAGTTCGCCATCACCCACGTCTGCTCGGGCGTGACCATTCCCGCCTCCAAGATCTATGAAGAAGAAGGCATCGTCGCCATCACCCCCGGCGCCACCGCGCCCCAGGTGACCGACGGCCTCAAGGGCCACTACTTCTTCCGCACCATCGGCCGCGATGACCAGCAAGGCCCGTTCGCCGCCAAGTTCATCGCCAACAAGATCAAGCCCAAGGCCGTGGCCGTGCTGCACGACAAGCAGACCTATGGCGCCGGCGTGGCCCAGCACGTGAAGAACACGCTGGACAGCCTGAAGGTGCCCGTGGTGATGTACGACGGCCTGAATGCCGGCGACAGCGACTATTCCGCCGTGATCACCAAGCTCAAGACCGCCAAGGTCGATGCCGTGTTCTTCGGCGGCTACCACCCTGAAATGGGCCTGCTGCTGCGCCAGGCCAAGGAGCAAGGCCTGCAGACCCGCTGGATCGGCCCCGAAGGCGTGTTCAACCAGGGCCTGATCGAGATCGCCGGTCCCGCCGTCGAGGGCATGATGTTCACCTTCCCCGCAGACTTCAGCCAGCGCCCCGAGAACAAGTCCGTGGTCGAGGCCTTCAAGAAGGCCAAGCGCTCGGCCAACGGCGCCTACCAGATGCCCGCCTACGCGGCCCTGCAGGTGCTGGACAAGTCGATGAAGGCCGTGGGCCCCGACGCCAAGAAGGTGGCCGCCTACATGCACGCCAACACCTTCGACACCGTGATCGGCAAGGTGGCGTTCGACGCCAAGGGCGACCTCAAGGACTTCGAGTTCGTGGTGTTCGAGCTGGCCAAGGACGGCAGCCGCAAGGCCGTGCAGTAAACCACGGCCCCATCATGCACAAGGGCACCTCGCGGTGCCCTTTTTTGATGGTGGTAGGAATATCAATAAAAACGGCCGCCAGCGCTTACCCATCCAGCGCCAGCAGCTATGGTTTTCACACCTCCAGCCATTCCTTGCGGATGTGCTGGTTGGCCTTCAGCCCTTCGGGCGTGCCGTCGAACACGATGGCGCCGTGGCCCATGACTAGGGCGCGGTCGGAGATGCGCATGGCGATCGTCAGCTTCTGCTCGATCAGCAGCACCGACACCCCGCGCTGCTTGATCTTCTGCAGGTACTCGCCCACCAGCTCGACGATCTTGGGCGCCAGCCCTTCCGTGGGCTCGTCGATGATGATCAGGTCCGGGTCGCCCATCAGCGTGCGGCACAGGGTCAGCATCTGCTGCTCGCCGCCGGACATGACGCCGGCCTCAGTGTGCTGGCGCTCCTTGAGGCGCGGGAACATGGCGTACATGTCGTCAAAGCCCCAGCGGCTGCCCTTGCCGCGGCCCTTCTGGCCCAGCAGCAGGTTCTGGTGCACGGTCAGGTTGGGGAACACGTCGCGGCTTTCGGGCACATAGCCCAGGCCCAGGTGCGCGATCTCGTAGGTCTTCTGGCCGTGCAGGGCGCGGTCCTTCCAGGTGATCTCGCCCTCCCAGTCCACCAGCCCCATGATGGCCTTGGCGGTGGTGGAGCGGCCCGAGCCGTTGCGCCCCAGCAGGGCCACGATCTCGCCGGGCTGCACGGCAAAATCCACGCCGTGCAGCACATGGCTCTTGCCGTAATAGGCGTGCAGGTTATTGATCTTCAACATGGTGTCTCCCCCTCCTCAATGCAGGGCCGCCTGCTCTTCGGCGATGACCGAGCCGAGGTAGGCCTCCTGCACCCGTGGATTGGCGCGCACCGCCTCCGGCGTGTCGAAGGCGATCACCTCGCCGTAGACGACCACGGCGATCTTGTCGGCCAGGCCGAAGACCACGCCCATGTCGTGCTCCACGGTCAGCAAGGTCTTGCCCACGGTCACCTCGCGGATCAGGTTGATGAAGCGCGCGGTCTCGCTGTTGCTCATGCCGGCCGTGGGTTCGTCCAGCAGGATCACGTCGGCCCCGCCGGCGATGGTGATGCCGATCTCCAGCGCGCGCTGCTCGGCATAGGTCAGATTCACGGCCAGCTCGTCGCGCTTCTTGTGCAGGCCGATCTGCTCCATCAGCTGCTTGGCACGCTCGTTGACCGCATCCATGCGCGACAGGAAGCGCAAGAAGGTGTAGCGGTAGCCCATGCTCCACAGCACGCCGCAGCGCAGGTTCTCGAACACGCTGAGCTTGGGGAAGATGTTGGTGATCTGGAAGCTGCGCGACAGGCCCAGGCGGTTGATCTCGTACGGCTGGCGGCCGTCGATGCGCTGGCCGTGCAGCAGCACTTCGCCACTGGTGGGGGCGAAGCGCCCGCTGATCAAGTTGAACAGCGTGCTCTTGCCCGCACCGTTGGGGCCGATGATGGCCACGCGCTCGCCGGCCTGCACGGCCAGGTCGGCGCCGCGGATGATCTCGGTCTTGCCAAAGCTCTTGCGCAGGTCGCGCAGCTCCAGCGCATAGGTGGGTGTGTGCGTCATCAGTGGCCCTCCGCGCGCTGGATCTCGTGCTCAATCTCTTCCTGGATCTGGCCCCAGTGGCGCAGGAACTCACGGCGCGTCAGCTCGAACAGGCCCAGCCCGGTCGCAAAGACCAGCACCGCCCCCAGCCAGCTGTCCACGCTGCGCACGTTCAGCTGCATGCCCATGAAACGCAGCGTGTCGCCCAGCGCGCTGTTGAGCTGCAGGTGGTAGAGCATCTCCACCACCGCTGCCAGCCCCACCAGCATGGCCAGCGCCGTGCCGGCCAGCGCCAGGTAGGCGCCGAAGATGCGGCCCAGCTTGCCGTACTTGGCCAGGCGCAGGTTCATCATGATCAGGCTGGCGATGCCGCCGGGCGCATACATCACCATGAACAGGAAGATCAGGCCCAGGTACAGCATCCAGGCCTTGGTCAGCTCGGACAGAAAGACCGTGGCGATCACCATCAGCACGCCACCGATGATGGGGCCGAAGAAGAAGGTGGCCCCCCCCAGGAAGGTGAACAGCAGGAAGGTGCCGGAGCGGATGATGCTGACGCTGTCCATGGCGGTGACGATCTCGAAGTTGATCGCCGCCAGCCCACCACCGATGCCGGCGAAAAAGCCCGCGATGATGAAGCCCATGTAGCGCACGCGCTGGGTGTTGTAGCCGACGAAGGCCACGCGCTCGGGGTTGTCGCGCACGGCGTTGAGCATGCGGCCCAGCGGCGTGGCGGTGAAGGCGAACATCAGCGCCGTGCAGACGAAGCAGTAAAAGGCGATGAGGTAATACACCTGGATGCCCGGGCCAAAGTCCAGTCCCAGCAAAGGCTGGCCATAGACGCGGTTGGTGGTGATGCCGCCCTCGCCGCCGAAGAAGCCCGGCAGCATCAGCGACATGGCCGCCACCAGCTCGCCCACGCCCAGCGTGATCATGGCGAAGGTGGTGCCGGACTTCTTGGTCGTCACCCAGCCCAGCACGGCGGCGAAGAACATGCCGGCCAGGCCGCCCACCACGGGGATCAGCACCAGCGGAATCGGCAGGCTGCCGTCGGCGGCGCGGTTCATGGCGTGGATGGCGACGAACGAGCCCAGGCCGGTGTACACCGCGTGGCCGAAGCTGAGCATGCCGCCCTGCCCCAGCAGAATGTTGTAGGACAGGCAGATGATGATGGCGTAACCCATCTGGCTGAGCATGGTCAGCGCCAGCGAGCTGGTGAACACATGGGGCGCGGCGATCAGCAGCAGCGCGAACACGCCCCAGACCACCATGCGCCCGATGTTCCAGGGCTTGAATCGGTAATAGGCCGGTGCGGTGCGCGCGGCGCCCTCGCCCGGTACGGGCACGACTTCGTTGGGCATGTGCGGAATCAGGATGGCGGACATGGGATCAATCCTCCCGGGTGCCCATCAGCCCCTTGGGGCGGAAGATGAGCATGAGGACCAGGAACAGGTACGGCAGGATGGGCGCCATCTGCGAGATCGTCAGGCTGAGCAGCGACCAACCGAAGCTCTCGGGCGTCAGGTGCAGGCCCAGGGCCTGCAGCGCGCTGGCGCCGGAGTAGTCCAGCGCCACGGCAAAGGTCTGCACCACACCGATCAGCAGCGAGGCCAGGAAAGCCCCGGCCAGCGAACCCAGGCCACCGACCACCACCACCACGAAGATGATGGAGCCGACCGACATGGCCATGGCCGGCTCGGTCACATAGGTGTTGCCGCCGATCACGCCGGCCAGCCCGGCCAGCGCGCAGCCGCCGCCGAACACCAGCATGAACACGCGCGGCACGTTGTGGCCCAGGGCCTCCACCATCTCGGGCTTTTTCAGCGCCGCCTGGATCACCAGACCGATGCGCGTGCGCGTCAGCAGCAGCCACACGGCCAGCAGCATCAGCAGCGCCATCAGCATGATGAAGGAGCGCGACTTGGGAAACTGCGTGCCGTACAGCGTGAACAGCGGCCCCTGCAGCGACGGTGGCAGGCCGTAGGGCACGGCGCTGCGCCCCCAGACCAGTTGCACCACCTCCAGCACCAGGTAGGACAGGCCGAAGGTGACCAGCAGCTCCGGCACATGGCCGTACTTGTGCACCTTGCGCAGGCTGTAGCGCTCGAACACCGCGCCCAGCGCCCCCACCAGCAGCGGCGCCAGCAGCAGCGCCGGCCAGAAGCCGATGACGCCCGAGAGCATGTAACCGAAGTAGGCACCCAGCATGTAAAAGCTGGTGTGCGCGAAATTGAGCACGCCCATCATGCTGAAGATGAGCGTCAGGCCCGAACTCAGCATGAACAGCAGCAGCCCGTAGCTGATGCCGTTGAGCATGGAGATGGTAAAAAATTCAAGATTCATCAGACCCTACCCGCGCTGAAGCCACCGCGGCCCGCCGCGTGCGCGGGCCGTACCCACCCGCAGCGCAGGGCGCGCTGCGGGGCCATGCACCCCAGCCGGTCAGCTGGGGCGCTTCATCTGGCAGGACGTGGGGGTGCTGGCCACGTAGGGTTCGAAGAACTTCACCTGCTTGAAGGTGTGGCCGGTGTTTTCCATGTCCATCGGGTTCTGCGCATCGGTCTTGTCCCAGCGGCTGATGTACAGGCCCTGCTGCAGCTGGTGGTCCTGCTTGCGCATCTCCACCTCGCCGTTGAAGCTCTTGAACTTCATGCCCTCCATCACCGCCGCGACCTTCACGGGGTCGGTGCTCTTGGCGCGCTTGAAGGCCTCGCTGAGCATGGCAAAGCCGTGGTAGACGGCGCCGGTGTACATGTCGTCGTTGAACTTGGCCTTGAAGCCCTTGACCACGTCATTGATCGGCCCGGGCTGGTTGGTGTACGAGTAGGCCACCATGTAGACCTTGCCCGCCGCGCCCGCGCCCATGGCCGTGGGCACGCCGGTGGTGGCGCCGTAGTAGGTGTAGAACTTGACGTTGTTCAGGCCCGCATCGTTGGCGGCCTTGATCAGCAGCGACAGGTCCGAGCCCCAGTTGCCGGTGATCACGCTGTCGGCGCCGGACTGCTTGATCTTGGCGATGTAGGGCGAGAAGTCGCGCACCTGCGCCAGCGGGGCCATGTCGTCACCCACGATCTCGATGTCGGGGCGCTTGCGCTGCAGCATCTCCTTGGCGTACTTGCTGACCTGGTGGCCGTGCGCGTAGTTCTGGTTCATGAGGTAGACCTTCTTCACCTCGGGCTGGTCCTTCATGTAGGTGGTCAGCGCCTCCATCTTCATCGAGGTGTCGGCATCCAGGCGGAAGTGCCAGTAGCTGCACTTGCTGTTGGTCAGGTCGGGGTCCACGGCGGCGTAGTTCAGGTACAGCACTTCCTTGCCCTTGTTGCGGGCGTTGTGCTTTTCCAGCGCGTCCATGATGGCCAGCGCCGGGCCCGAGCCATTGCCCTGCACCACGTAGCGCACGCCCTGGTCCATGGCCGAGCGCAGGGCGCTGGTGGTCTCCTGGGGGCTGAGCTTGTTGTCGATGGGGATGATCTCGAACTTCACCCCGGCAGGATTGTTCTTGCTGAACTCCTCGGCCAGGTACTGCCAACTCTTCATCTGGTTGGTCCCCAGCGCGGCCATCAGGCCCGACAGGGGATCCAGCCACGCAATCTTGACGGTCTCGCCCTGCTGCGCCACGGCAGCGCCGGCACAGCTGAGCAACACGGAAGCGGCCACGGTCTTCAACACAAACTGCATGCTTGTCTCCTGCATTGGAATGGGATGGGTTGGTTGGAACTCACCGAAACACCCGACAAGCGTAGTCAGCCTTGCGTCAAAAACGCATGGTGGTTTCACTCTTGGGACTATCCCCCTCCGTAGGAATACCCATAAAAAAAGAGCGCCTGGCGCTCATCCACACTGGGTTTCAGATACTTTTCATATCCAAACCAAGCGTGGACAAGCGCCAGGCGCTCATGATTTCTCAGCCCGCCGCACGGCGGGCGCCGGCCCTCAGGCCGTGGGCAGCTTGTAGTCCTTGAGCAGCTCGCGCAGCTTGGTCTTGAGCATCTTGCCGGTCGCGCCCAGGGGGATGGCGTCGACGAAGACCACGTCGTCCGGGATCTGCCACTTGGCGGTCTTGCCCTCGAAGAAGGCCAGCAACTCCTCGCGCGAGACCTCGGCGCCCGGCTTCTTGGCCACGGCCACGATGGGGCGCTCGTCCCACTTGGGGTGGGGCATGCCGATGCAGGCCGCCATGGCCACGGCCGGGTGGCCCATGGCGATGTTCTCCACGTCGATGGAGCTGATCCATTCGCCGCCGGACTTGATCACGTCCTTGGTGCGGTCCGTGATCTGCATGAAGCCATCGGCATCGATGGTCGCCACGTCCCCGGTGGGGAACCAGCCCAGGCCCTGCTCATCCAAGATCAGCGGGCTGTCGCCCTTGTAGTAGCGGTCGATGATCCAGGGGCCGCGCACCAGCAGGTCGCCACAGGTCTTGCCATCCCAGGGCTGGTCCTTGCCGTCGTGGCCGACGATGCGCATGTCCACGCCGAAGATGCAGCGGCCCTGCTTTTGCAGCAGGCGGCGCTGCTCGGCCTTGGGCAGGTCCAGGTGCTTGTTCTTGAGCGTGCCCAGGGTGCCCAGCGGGCTCATCTCGGTCATGCCCCAGGCGTGCAGCACGCGCACGTTGTAGGTGTCCTCGAACATGTCGATCATGGCTGGCGGGCAGGCCGAGCCACCGATCACCGTGCGGTTCAGGGTGTGGAACTTCAGGCCGTTCTGCTGCACATGGCCCAGCAGCATCTGCCAGACCGTGGGCACGCCGGCAGCAAAGGTCACGCCCTCGGCCTCGATCAGCTCGTAGAGCGACTTGCCGTCGAGTGCCGGGCCGGGGAACACCACCTTGGCCCCGGTCAAGGGGGCCGAGTAAGGAATGCCCCAGGCGTTGACGTGGAACATGGGCACCACGGGCAGCACGGCATCGCGCGAGGACAGCCCCATCACATCGGGCAGCGCCGCGCCATAGGCGTGCAGCACCGAAGAACGGTGGCTGTACAGCGCCGCCTTGGGGTTGCCCGTGGTGCCGCTGGTGTAGCACATGCTGGACGCCGTGTTCTCGTCCAGCTGGGGCCAGCGGTAGTGTTTGGACTGGTCGCCAATCCAGGTCTCGTAGCTGATCAGCCCGGGGATGCCGCTGTCCGCCGGCAGCTTGTCGGCATCGCACAGCGCCACCCACTGGCGCACCGTGGGGCACTTGGCGTGCACGGCCTGGATGATGGGCAGGAAGGTCATGTCGAAGCACAGCACCTGGTCTTCGGCGTGGTTGACGATCCAGGCCACCTGGTCCGGGTGCAGGCGCGGGTTGATGGTGTGCAGCACGCGGCCCGAGCCGCTGACGCCGTAGTACATCTCCATGTGGCGGTAACCGTTCCAGGCCAGGCTGGCGACGCGGTCGCCATGCGCCAGCTTCATCGCATCCAGCGTGTTGGCCAGCTGCTTGGCGCGCCCGCACAGGTCCTGGTAGGTGTAGCGGTGGATGTCGCCCTCGACCCGGCGCGACACGATCTGCGCATCACTGTGGTGGCGCGCGGCAAATTCAATCAGATTCGAGATCAGCAGCTGCTGGTTCTGCATCAAGCCTTGCATGGAAATGGTGCTCCTGGTTTTTATGGTGCTGCACGGCCACGGCCCATCGCCGCCACGCGCGCATTCACCCCCATCCTAAGCGCATGTCCCGCACTGCGGGTGCGGGCTTTCCTGCATGCATGTGTCGCCCAGGTGTCACTTAGGCGGCAATTCGCAGCGTGCCGTGCGCGGCCGAGGCCCCAATCGCCCAGGGCGTGCAAGGTCAAGCCGCTTGGCCACAATGGTGGGCATGCATTCCCCTGACGGTTCCCCCACCCCGGACTGGCACACCGGCTTTGCCGCCCTGGGCCCGGCGTTTCTGACCCACCTGCCCATCATCCAGGCCGTGCACGCCAAGTGCCCCACGGTGCGCCAGTGGGTGGCGC